>NZ_CP017015.1:0-331636 GCF_001715535.1 Spiroplasma helicoides | reverse complement strand
TATAGTTTCCATAATCTATAGCATCAATTCTGTCAAAATCCAAAGCAGGTTGCTCATACATATTGTCATTATAATATTGATTTGGTTTTCTTTGTCTTCTTGGATACACTCTCATTTCTGGTGATTGATAACCTTGTGGATTATAGTTTGGATTTACATAAGGAATTTCATATCCTGCTTGAGATTGCACTCTTTGATTCATTTGAGGTTGATAATTATTATTCATCATTGGTTGAGAATAGTTCATATTATTCACTTGTGGATTATTGTAGTTATTAAAATTTTGATTTTGGTTGTAATTATTTGTTCCCTGGTAGTTTTGATTCATCGGAGAAGAATAACCTTGAGACATATCTTTTTTGCTAATGATATCATTTTGATATTTTGCAACACTATCTTCAAAGCCTAAATTATTGACTGATTGATAATTGATTTGATCATTTTGTTGATTATAATTGATTTGGTTCATATTATTTTGATTAAAATTATCATTATAAATATTTGCATTTTGGGTATTAATTTGGTTTTGAGGATTTATTTGGTTTTGAGAGTTAACGTCAAAAATTTCAGCTTGTTGTGGCTGCTTTTGATTTATTCCAAATATATTTTTTGCGATGTTTTTAATACCACTCATATAAATGCCCCTTTATAATATGAGTAAGATAAATTACTTTTTAGAGTTTCTCATTATTTTTTTGACCTGAGCTATTTCCATTTCAAAATTATTTCTATGTTCTTCGAATTTATCTAATCTTTTAAACTCTTCTTCAGAAACTTCTTCTTTTTCAAAAACAAACTTACGATTTTTTCTAAAAAGTATGAAAAAGTATATTGATAATGTAATCAAACCAACAAGAATAAAAATTACTATTATACCTCATAATGGTAACTGAAAGTTTTTCAATATTTTTAATTCTGGTCAATTTATCAACATGTAAATCACCTTATTTATCTTAATTTAACCCATAATTGCAAATACCCTATCTACAATCATATAAATAATAACATAATTTTTTGCTAATATTTTGAATTATTTTACAAAAAAACAACTTAAATAAGTTGTTTTTTTTACTCTCAACTTGCAACTAATGCATCAATAATATCGTTTTTTCATTCTTCAGTATCTAAATCATTTACAAAAAAGTCAATAAATTGGTCTTTAAATGTAACTATTAGATTTGCTGAAAAATCGCTCACTTCAATTTCAAGTTTTTTTAGTTCATCTAGTAATTCTTGAGGATAACTTGGATTAAAAGCTATGGATTGAACACAATCTTCAGCAAAATTAGATGCATCATCTTCTTCAGTAAGTGCTCCCATTAAAGAACTATATATTTCTTCTTCTCCAATTGCTACTTGTTTAATTAATTGGGCTTTTTCTTCAGTTGTTTTTGATTCATTTTCAGGATCTTCAAAAACCTTTTCTATTTCTTCACCAAATACCCAGATGGCGAAAAATAAACTCATTCCTGCTATTAACTCTTCAAAGATCTTATCAGCTGTTTCATCATCTAATTGATCTATGTAAGCACTTATTTGATCTGCTTGATTTTGTGTCATTATTATTTCTCCTTGTTTTTTTTATTATCTATCAAAATATTGATTTAGTCAAAGAAATAAAATACTTTTTTACAATACTCTTTATATAACTGAAATTTCATTACTTTTTGGTTTTTTATTATTAACTAAAAAGTAAATTAACAATATAATTGGGCCTAATACGGGAATTTGACCAATAATTATTCATTGTTTCTAACTAAATTATTATCATCTAAATAAACATTTGAGCCAATCAATAAATATCATGAAAGTGCGGTTGAGTCAGAAAACAATATTAATATCATAAACAACAAAGAAGATAAGTTTTTTTTGTAATATATTTCAAGGCTATCTCCGTTTGTTAGTCCTCTAATTATTGTAAAAATGAAAAATGCTAAATAAACCAAGGATATAATTGATAATCAAAAAAGTCCCTTTTTGTTTCACAAAACACTTTCAATATGTCTTTTTTTAAGCTCTCGATTTTCTTCATCAGATTTATAAAGTTCTTTTTCATTAAAATGTTTAATTATAAAATAGACACTCAGAATATGGATTACAGATAAACAATAGATAAAAATCATTGTCATATAAATTACCTTTAATTGATAAAATCTATAAACTCTATTCACTCTTTTTTTTATGCAAAGTGACAATGTTTCCAATACCTAAGGCTATCATTAATAGGCCATAAGCTATTAGGAATTGTGGTCATCGTTCGATTTTTAAAAAGACATCCTCTTGATTCACTTGCTCATATAATTTCCCACAAACTATTGCAACAATTATTACCAAAACACCTGCAACCAATCCTAGAATTGAGATATATGTAGCAATAGTTTTATTATTAATTTTACTAGTATTAATTGGTTGATTATTAGTTGAGTCGAGTTTTTCTGAATTATTATTCATAAAAGTCTTCTTTCTATTTTATTATTTTACATTTTTATATCCCAAATGTTAAATGCTATAAAGTATAATAAAATTTTGATAAAAATAAAAAAATTCCTAGGAATTTTTTTATTTTTTATTCGGTTTTGGAGCACTTGATCTTTTATGTTCTGATATTTTATGAAGATAATCAACTCTTTTTTTAACATCTTCTGGCACTGATTTACCAGATATGTAATCATCAATTAAATCATAACTAAAACCAATTTCAGCTTCGTCTGTCTGATTTTCTCACAAACTTGCTGTGGGTGCACGATTTATAATTGAATCTGGCACTCCCAAAATTCTTGCAGCCTCTCTGACTTCTCTTTTTAACAAATGAACTATTGGTAACAAATCAACCCCACCGTCACCAAATTTTGTAAAATATCCTATGTGTCATTCATCTGCATTATCTGTCCCAAGCACAAGATATGAATGTGTTTGTGCCATTGAATATAATGTTGTCATTCTTAATCTTGCCTTTGAATTTGCTAATGCTAAATCAGACTGCTTGATTCCAGAGTTTTCTAAAGATAATTTAAGTGATTCAAAAACTGGTTTTAAATCTACAGAAACATTTTTTAAATTAAAAGTCTTTACTAAGTCTTGTCTACATTTTTCATCCAAATCACTTGATCCACATGGCATTCATACTGCTAAATAATCATTGGGAAATGCTTTTTGAGCAAGTGCTGCAACAACAGCGGAATCAATTCCTCCGCTTATTCCAATAATTACACCTTTTTGATTTGTTTTTTTAACTTCTTCTTTCATTCATTCAACTAAGTAATCTAAATATTCTTTTAGTTCCATAATATTAGTCCATCCATTCTAGCTCAAGGTCAAATATTTTAACTATATCTCCCCTCTTAGCACCTTTTTCTCTTAATATATCATAAGCACCTAAGTTTTTTATTTTTTCATTAAACAATAATAAGTTGTCATGTGTTGTAATTGGAGTTTTTTGATAAACCTTTAAAACATCTTTACCTTCAATGCTTCATCTACCATTACCTAAATTGTTTACTTTTACATCTTTAATATCAGTTTCAAATGTATATAACTTGAAGTCTTTGTCTTCTTCGATGTTGTTATATCACAAAGGTTCATCTTTAACTGTTTCTAATTTATCACCAATCATTAATAATAGTTGATCTATATTTATTTTAGATAAACCCGATACTTCAATTATAGTTTTATCGGGATAGTTTTCTTTAAAATATAAAATATTTATTTTCGCTTCTTCTGTGTCAATTTTATTAGCAACTATAATTTCTGTTCTTTTTTCAAGATTCAAGTTATATTCTAAAAGTTCTTTTCTAATAAGTTCATAATTTTTTGCTACATCTTCAGTACCATAATTTCCTGACATATCAATTACATGACAAATTATTTTACATCTTTCAATATGCCTTAAAAACTCATGCCCTAAACCTTTACCCAAGCTTGCACCTTCAATCAATCCTGGCAGATCAGCAACTGTGAATGTTCTTCCTTTTTTGTCTCTTGATACACCAAGTTGTGGGTTAATAGTTGTAAATGGGTAGTCAGCTACCTCTGGTTTTGAATTTGATATAGCTCTTAGTAAAGTTGATTTACCAGCATTAGGTAATCCAACAAATCCAACATCTGCTAAAACTTTTAATTCCGCTCTTATATTCAAGTTGATACCTGGATCTCCAGCTTCAAAAATTGTTGGCGCTTTATTACGTGAGTTTGCAAATCTAGCATTACCTCTACCACCTTTACCACCAACAGCAATAACTTCTTGTTGCTCATTTTTGGTAAAATCTGCCAAAAGTTCATTGGTTTCATCATTATATAGAATAGTTCCGACAGGCACTTTGATAATTCTGTCTTTACCATTTCTTCCGTGCATATTTTTTATATCACCTTTGTGTCCATCTTCTGCACTATAAAATTTTTGTAATTTTAAATCTAATAATGATGACTTTCCTTCATCAGCAACGAATATAACATCGCCACCTTTTCCTCCATCACCACCATTAGGACCTCCATTAGCTACATATAATTCATGACGAAAAGAGACAGCTCCATCGCCACCTTTTCCTGATTTGATATTAAAAAATGCTAAATCTACAAACTTCATTTTATCTCCTATTATTCTTCGCTATCAATATCTGAAATTTGTATTTCTCCAGCTATTAATTGGTGGTAGCAACTTGCACACACAAATGTTGGCATACCGATCGAAGCATTATAATCATCAACCTCTTGTCAAGCTTGCAATGGTTGTTCTATGATTTTATCTAACTCATCATCAGTTAAATCAGCATTTTCAGCTAATGAGTCACTTGCTATATCACCAATTGGTTTTGGAGCATTTTGTGCAACATAAGTAATTTCATCAATTCCACAAACACTACAACTAATTTCAAATAAGAATTTCATTATATTTTTTTTATCTTCAAATCTTTTGAAGTCTTCTGGACTAAAATTTGTTTTTTTCATAGTTTCCTCCTAAAGAATTTTTTCAAATCTATTTAATAGTTTATCAACATTTCTCTTATTAAACTCAATTTTTTCGCTTATTTGGTCTCAATTAACCTCTAAACCCAATGCTTTTTGTGAATAAACAAGTATGCAAGTTACAATATCATTAATGGTATTTGTTTCAAAATCAAAGTCAGGAAAAGCATTGTAGTAATAACTACTTGTAACATTTTTGCAAATAGTGTATAGACTTGGATCTTTGTCATAAATTAAATTTTCTAACTTTAATTCAATTTCTTTTAATACATTTTGAGAAGCAAATAAATCAAATTTACATGGATTTATATAATATTTAGAATCGAATTTTACAACTTCAAATTCTTCATCTATTTTTTGCTCCATTAGTACAAAAAACATAAAAGTTTTAAACTCATTTTTTATCTCAGGATTTGCCAAATATTGTTTAATATGAGGAATAATTTTTCTAACATTTAGATTTCTTAGAGCATCGATTGCTATCAATTGAGTTTCTAAATTTAAATTATTTTTCATTATTTCTGTGACTTTATCTAAATTTCAATTAATGTTTTTTACAAAATCATTTTGCATTTTACTGCTACTTTCAATAGCTAATTTTTGAAGCTTTTCTTCAAAATCCATTGGAACATAAGGAGCACTTAACTCTTGGTTGATAATTATGTATGCTTCTTCATATTTCTCTTCATCAATCAATTGGTGAATTTTTTTTAAAGTTATATCATAATAATTGTCATTCATATAATCGCTCCTTATACTCTTTGCTATTAATCTAATTTTACATTTAAACAACTATATAATGATAATCTAAATTAATTAATTTTTGAAAAAATTAATAATAAAAAATGATAGCAAAACTGCTATCATAATAAATTATTCTTTTTCTGCTTTTGGTTCAGCTGCTGGTTTAGGAGCTGCTTTTTTGGCGCTTGCTGCTGGTTTTTTGACAGCTGCTTTTTTAGTTGCAAGTTCTTTAGTTTTGCTATTAACAACTTCTTTAATACGTGCTGCTTTACCTGATAATTTTCTAATGTAGTAAATTCTTGCTCTTCTTACACGTCCACGTTTAATTACTTGAATAGAATCAATAATTGGTGAATGAATTGGAAATGTTCTTTCAACAAAAATTCCGTTTGAGTTTTTTCTAACACAAACTGAATAAGAAATACCACTTCCTTGAGTTTTAATAACTACTCCTTCAAAAGCCTGAATACGGTATTTATCTCCCTCTTTAATTTTTACATTAACCTTAATGGTATCTCCTGATGTAAAATGTGGAATATTATTATTCAATTGTTCATCAATTAATGACTTTGTTTTCTTTGTTAACATATTCATAGTTTTACTTTTCCTTCCTATTTTTTATCTCTTCTAAATATTTTAAATCTTTTTCACTTAAATTACTATGTTCTAATAAGTCTGGTCTCTTTGTATAAGTATTTTTAAGTCTACCTTCTTGTCGAAACTTATCTATATTAGCGTGATGTCCACTTAGCAATACTTCAGGAACTTTACTTCCTCTAAAATCAACGGGTTTTGTATATACTGGATGATCCAATAAACTATTTTCAAAGCTATCATTCAAATGAGATTCCTTAGCAATAACACCTTCAATTAGTCTTGTCATTGAATCAAGAATAATCAAACTTGCTATTTCTCCACCGGTTAATACATAGTCGCCAACTGAAATTTCAACATCTACATAGTCTAATATGCGTTCGTCAAACCCTTCATAATGGCCACAAATAATAATCAAATGTTTATACTCTTTTAAATAACTTTTTACATTATGCTGATTTCATGTTTTACCTTGGGGGCTAGTCAATAAAACTAAAGATTCTTCTGTTTTGCAACTTTCGATTGCGTTAACGACTGGTTCTACCATAAGAACCATTCCTTTACCCCCACCAAATTGATAATCATCAACTTGATTGTGTGTGTAATTTGTAAAGTTTCGCAAATCTAAAGTTTCCACTTCAATTTTATTTTTTTCAATAGCTCGCTTAATGATTGATTCTGATATGTATGTATTTATCAAGTTTGGAAATAAAGTTATTATTGAGAATTTCATTTAAAATAATCCTTCGATATTTTGAACAAAGATTTTTTTGTTGTCATCATCATATTCAACTACATACCGATCTACGCATGGAATTCAAAATTCAGTTTTCTCTTCTTTAAGTACCTTAACCAAATCATGTGCCCCGTTAAATAATTCTTCTACAACTTTTCCGATAATATTATTTTCATAAACAACATCATAATTCATCAAAGAGATTTCTTCTTCAACTAAATTGTCGTCTATTTTGAAATAAACATCCATACCAACAAACTTTTCTGCCTGATTGATATCATCAATGTCTTTTAACTTTAAGATTCTTTTGCCCGATATCATTGCCAATCTTTCAACAACTTTAACATCTATATTATTTTTAGAGTCTTTCAAAAAAATTTTTTTATTAGCGAGCTCTTCAACTAAGTGGTAATTTTCTTGCATTCAAAATTTAAACTCACCTTTAATGCCATGGGTTGTCTTTAAACTACCTACTTTTATTAATTGTTTATCTAAATTCATCATACACTTCCACCTCGATTGTTACTTTCTTTTTATATTTTGAAATATCTAAGTTAAATACATCTAATATAGTTGTAACTAAGAGATTTTTTTTAAAAAACTTTAGTTTGCTTAAATCCTCATCAATCAATAATAAGAATTTATACTCAGTATCAAGTTCTCTTTCTTTTTGAAAAACATAGTGTGATTGTTGAGGTAAAACATCTTCTAGAAGTTTTGACAACTCACTATACAATTGATCAAACATTATTCTTCGCTTTTTTCAGCTGCTTTTTTAGGTGCAGCTTTTGAAGCTGTAGATTTAGCTGCAGCGGGTTTTTTAGCTGCAGCGGGTTTTTTAACACTTTTTTCTTTTTTTGGTGCAGCTTTTGAAGCATCTAATTTTGCATTATGCAAATCAGTCATTACACCATTGCTTGATAAAATACTTCTAACAGTATCAGTTGGCTGAGCACCTTGTTGTAATCACTTTAATGCTACTTCTTTTTTAAGGTTGATTTCACCGTTAAGTGGGTTGTATGTTCCAATCAACTCAATATATTGACCATCACGTTTGATACGAGAATCAGCTGCTACTATTCTATAGAATGCAGCTCTTTTTTTACCAGCTCTTTTTAGTCTTAATTTAACCATTTGTTTCCTCCTTTTAATCTATTTTTTGTAACAATTTAATATTATAGAAATAAAAAAGTTTGTCAAGTATTTTAACTTAACAAACTTAACAATTATATAAAAAAACAACCAATAAGGTTGTAATTATCATAAGATGGCGCCCACGAGAAGATTCGAACTTCTGACCCTACGCTTAGAAGGCGCATGCTCTATCCTACTGAGCTACGTGGGCAATGCAAGACAAAAATATAATAGCAAAAAGCATTGTGCTTTTCTAGAATATTTTAATCTTTTTTTTAATTTAATAGTTTTGACGGTAATTCAAGATACTCTTGCATATCTTCATACTCTTTTTTATCATTTACTGAGTTTTTTATTTCATCATAAAGTCTTATAAACTTTTCAAATTTTGTATATAAGTGTTCTATATCATCCGCAACTTGAATGGTTGTTGCGATTGGGTGCGGTCCAAAAACCACAACACAGTACTTGAACAACTCTTTTAAGCAATATTCCATTGATCTTGCTGTGTAATTTTTTAAAGCTAGTCCAAATGACATTATTTTCCCCATAGTTTTAAAGAATTTTTTTGATTTGAATTCTTCAACAGTGTTAAGATCACACTTCAAAACTTCTTCTATTTCATCTGAACCAATAAAGAACAGTTCTTCAGCAAAGTTTTCAAAATCAATTTTACGTCTAAATTTATTTTCTTTAACTTCTTCAAAAATATTTAATAAGTCACAATAAACTTTTTTTTGAATTGCGATTTGGAAATCAACTACTTGTGGTAAATATTCATGAGTTAATAGTAATGTTCTAACTTTTGAAAATACCTTCAAGTAGATATTTGTCACTAATTCTAGCTTTTTTGGATCACATTTAACATGTAAATCACCTTTGGACTCAATATAAGCCAAAAGAATGTCCAAGTTAACGTTTCTTTGAGAAAATGGTGAAAGTATTTTTATTTCAGTATCTTCTTCATTATTTAATAAGTTACCTTTATCATCAACATAACGATCATAATCTATGTAAATTGTTAAATAGTCTTTTAACATATCATAAACTTCTGAACCATCAGAAAGCATTGTAACAGCAGTTATCTCATCTTTCATCAAAATTGTTGTTATTTTTGTTAATTGAAATAAAGCCTTAAATCTTTCTTCAATGTCAAAATTCTCTCATTTTGAAATTGAAAAATTACTCAAAAACATACTTCACTCTTCATCGTTTTTTAAAAGTTCTAAACTTTCTTGAAGATATTCAACTTCTTTTTCTCTTCACTCACGACCTGATTCATATTTTTTAATCAACTTATCTTTTTGATAATTTCTTAAAACCCTGTCATATAGGCCATTTTTATCAAATACTTTGACAAGATTTAGTGTGAATAAAAATGGGTATAATACACTTGTTTTCACTTTTCCATCATCAGATTCATGATTTATATCATATTCATAGTTAATTAATGATTCTCTAATGTAAGCACTATTCAAAGCAAATACTTTTTCTAATTTTTTAAAAGCATATTTATTAATAAATGGTATTAATAGACCTGATATTATGTCTATTGCTAATTCTTCAATTTCAGGGTCTTTTATATTTATTTTTTTAGTTTTTTCTTTTACAAAACGATTTTTTACTTTATATAAAACATCTAGATTTTCAATAATATATTCAACATATTCATTTGTTTCAACTAGTGGAATCTCATCTATCGAGATACCACGATATAAAGTATATTGAATTACTCCAAAGTAAACCAAAGGATATAAATTAGAAATTAACTCTTTTTGAGTAGTAATCCTATATTTTAATTCAGGATTATCCTTTGCTATAATATGGAGTCCATATCAAATAAGACTTTCTTTTTCTACTTGTTTCATTTTAGACCTCTACAACTTTTAAATTGTAGTCTTTTTAAAATTATTTTGCAACAAAACTAAGTAATTTAGTAAATATATTATTAATAAACTTTGTAAAAAACTAAATGTTTATGTATTTTTTCTAAAATGTAAAAATAAAAAAATGCTAATGAAATAGCATTTTTTATAAGCGTATTTATTTTTTTGAATGATCTTTATCACTTTTACAATAGCCACATTCCATGCAATTATCTGTTAATGTGCATGAACAATTACAGTCTTTACAGTTTAATTTGCATTCGCTCATATAATCACTTCCTTTATTGGTGTTATTTTACAATAACTTAATAAAGTTTTCCATTGATTTAAGCGCTGCTTGGCTATAAAGAAATTTTTTTTCATCTTTTTTAACTTTTTTATTTAACTCTATATTATCAACAATACTTCAGTTTGCTTTCATTGGTTGAAAATTTTTGGAACTAGTGCTAATTATATAGTTTTGCAAACCTCCCATAACTGTATTTGTAGGAAATTTTAGCATAGGTTCATTACTTAAATATCTAGCCATATTAATAGCACTAATAATGCCACTACTTGTTGACTCAACATAACCTTCTACCCCAGTTATTTGGCCTGCAAAAAATATATTTGGCTGCAATTTTACTTGGTTGTATGAGTTAAGTAAACTTGGTGAATTTATAAATTTATTTAAATGCATAACACCATATCTAACAAAATCAGCTTGTTCCATCCCTGGAATCAATCTAAAAACACGTTTTTGCTCAGATCAAGTCAAATTGGTTTGAAATCCTACCATGTTATAAAGCTCATCAGAGGCATTATCTTGTCTTAATTGCACAACTGCAAAGTTATTTGTTCCATCTAAATTTCTAAGTCCTGCAGGCTTTAATGGACCATAGGTTAATGTATCAAAACCTCTCTTAGCCATTATTTCAACAGGCATACATCCTTCAAAAACTTTCAACTCTTTTTCTTTATCTAAGTGAGCTTCTGCTGTTTTTGCATTAATTAGTTCATTATAGAATAATGAGTACTGTTCTTTATTCATTGGACAATTTATATAATCTTCAGTATCTCCTTTTTCATATCTATTTTTTCTAAAAGTTTTTGTTGTGTCAATAGAGCTTTTTGTAACAATCGGGGCAACTGCATCATAAAAATAAAAATATTCTTGTCCTATCAAAGATATTATTTGTTTTTGTAAATTTTCACTTGTTAGTGGTCCTGATGCAATAATCGTAGGTGAATCTGGGTTTATAAAGTCAACATCTTTTTCAATAACGGTTATATTTTTATCATTTTTAATTAAATCGGTTATATAATGAGAAAACTTTTCTCTATCAACAGCTAAACTTCCCCCAGCTGGAATTTGCGCATATTCTGCTGCTTTTATAATTAAAGAATCAAACATTCTCATTTCTTCTTTTAAACATCCAACAGCATTTCTTAAGTCAGTTGACCTTAAAGTGTTAGAACAAACTAGTTCTGCAAACGTATTTAGACTTTGCACCTCATTTCGTTTAATTGTTTTTTTTTCGTATAAATTAACTTTGATATTTCTCTTAGAGAGTTGGTAAGCGGCCTCACAACCAGCTAATCCTGCTCCTATTATATTTACTGTCTTTTCCATTGTTTTATTATATCAAAAATATTTTATTCCATAAGTCCAGCTTCAAACAATCTTCTAAAATGACCTGGTTGTTTTTTAAGCTCTTCATACGTACCAACTTGAACTACCCCTTGTTCTCTTCCCAAAACAATTATTTGATCACAGTTAATAATTGTTGATAGTCTATGCGCAATTGAAACTGTTGTTCTGCCCTTCATAAGCTTATCGAGCTCTGCTTGAATTTCTTTTTCAACTATATTATCGAGAGCACTTGTTGCTTCATCTAAAATTAATAGTTGTGGATCTTTTAAAAACATTCTTGCAATTACTAATCTTTGTTTTTGTCCTCCAGATAACATAAATCCTCTTTCCCCTAAAATTGTTTTGTAGTTATCAGGTCAAGTCATTACCAAATCGTGCAAATTTGCTTTTTTTGCTGCATCAATTATTTGTTCCTCTGTTGCGTCACCATTACCATATTTTATATTATCAAAAATGTCTCCATATAAAACTTGTGGTTCTTGTTCTACATATCCAACTTTATCTAAATAACTAGATAAATGAATATCTTTTAGATTTATATTTTCGTTAATAAGAATTATACCTTTTGTTGGATCATAAAATCTTAAAAGAAGTTTAGAAATAGTTGACTTACCAGCACCAGTTTCACCAACAAAAGCATAGCTTTTTCCTTTTTTAAAGGTAAAAGAAAACTTAGGTAGCACTAATTTTGTTGGTTTTTCAGGATATCTAAATTCAACATCCTTAAAAATAATATCTCCTTCTATTTTATCAATATATATCCCTTGATTATCTTTATAGTGAGTATCTATTAAAGGCTTGGCGTTTATAATTTTCATTATTCGTTGAGAACATGAGGATGCTTGAACCAATCCTCCAATTACTTTTGACATTTGCATTAAAGGCCCTGCCATTGTTCCTACACCACTTATAAAAGCTGATAAAGTTACTGCAAGATAAGTTGGGTCATTTTTATAAAAAATAGCTGCGAATATTACTATTACCATTTGAATTGAACTAAGCCCTGCAACCATTACAGTAATTATAATTGATTGAAAAGTAATTAAAGAGATTGATTTTTTATAGTAATCTTTGTGAACACCTATAAAACGTTTAGTTTCAAATTTCTCTGTTCCTGAAGCTTTTATCAATCTTACGGTTGCTATTCTGTCTGTTACATCTCCATTTATATTTGTTAGTGATTTTCTAACACGATTAACTAATTTTTTGATAAATCAAAAAGTACATAATAGCAAAGTTCAAATGAAAATCATCAAAACAACAACAACACCTGTAAGTTTCAAATCAATAGATAATAAAATACCTAATGAACCAAAAAAAGTAAAAATAGATGACAAAATTGTTACTGGAACTTGTTGAGATTGTTCACCAATAATTTGTGTGTCAGATACAAGTTTTGTAAGTAATTCCCCTATTTTTTTGTCAGAGTAATAACTCATATCTTGTTTAACTAATTTTTCTAAGGATTTGTTTCTTAGATCTATTTCTATATTTTTACCCATAGTTCCAGCTACAAGGTTGCTGGTAAAAGAAGTTCCAGCCAAAATACCAAATAAACAAATTTGTAAATAAATTCATTCATGTCAACCCATTTTTAAAGAAAAAAATGTTGTATAGTAATTTGATGAGTCACTTATATATGCTAGTCCTGAAGCACCTGTTAGTATAGTTTCGTTATCTCCCTTTAAAAAAGACCAGCCCTTTAAAAAATAGTTTATTTCTTTAATTGTCATCTCTTGATTGCTAGAATTTTTGAAATAATTGATAGTTTTTGAAGGGGATAAAATATTATTCATTATATTTTGAATTATTTTTGGACTAGAAATAGATGCCATTGCTGAAATTATACTTATAAAAATCAAAAGCATAGCTGACCATTTATGTTTTTTTCAATACTTAAGTACTATTCCAAAAAAAGTTCCTTTTCTTCTTTTTTCTTTAAAAAGGGTTTCGTTTTTCTCTTCTGTGGCATTTATATTTTCTTGTTGCTTTTCATTCATAACATCATCTCACTTAAATTAGTTAACATAATGATAACATAACTGCTTTTAAATATTTATTTTCTAATTTACAAAATAAAAAATTAGACTTTTAATAGTCTAATTTTTCATAAGATTTAAACTAGTTTTATATCTCATTCACAATGTCTTTAACGTTTTCAGCTAATTTAGCTCCCATTTTAATCAACTTATTTGTTTCATTCAAAGATTTAGTTATACAAGGTATAGCAAAAATTTCTTTACCCTCATTTATTGCATAATTAACCAAAGTTGAAAATGCATCTGAAGCTCCATATTGAGTAAATAAAATTCCTTTTGAAAGTCCACATAGCAATCTATTTTTATAAAGCGAATACTTTTGCTCTATGTTTTTATCTTTGTTATAAACTTCACTAAGAACTAAAGCGTTTTTTGAAATTTTACTGTTGATTGTTTTTTCAGCATATTCTCTCATGGTCTCTGTTAAAACTAAAATATGCTCATAGCTTTCATTTTTACATTTACTAATAATTTCTTCATTTAAACCTGAGTTTTGATATGTTACTATAACTCTATTTTCAGCTGCTAAATCTTCTACCATTTTAATAGTTTTTTTCAAACCATAATCATCAAATTTATTTCCACCAACCATTGTAATAGTTCTGTTATATTTAGATAATATTTCAATGTCTCCCTTGTAAAAAATAACAAATGGTGGTTTATGACTTGATTTTAAATAATTTGGATAAAGTGGGCTAATAATAGAAATGTATTCGCAATCTAAGTTTTTAGCAACATTTTCTAAGTCTTCTTGTGAAATTTTTTCTTTGTTATCTAAAGCATTGTAAATTTTGTCTCAATCACCATTATATTTTAATGAGAAGTATAATAAGACTTTTTCCATGTTTTTCCTAGTTAAGTTGAACTATTTTACTTGCAACTAGTTCATTTCCATATGTTGAAGAATCACTTAATCCAAATGAAACCAGTTTTCCTTCAACTCCAACAAAAGATTGATCAAAGTATTCATACTCATCTCCAAGTACATTATTTCAAACTTTGACATTTATGTAATCCTCTGATACTTGTCCATCTTTTGTTTTGTATGAACGTGGTACTTTTAAAACAAACTTGTAAAGTTTTTTATCTCCGTTTTTTGAGTTGTAAATTAATTGAGGTAATTCCTCAATTTGTCCGATAATTGTCACATTATTCATAATTATTTTCCTCCCAATATTAATATCGAGTTAAATAATCAAAAAATGACAATTATTTTAATTTTTTATATTTGAACTTTTTTGTTCTAATAACATCTTTTGAAATTTTTCTTTTGTTTCAGATACATTTTTTTTATAGTTCGATTTAATTAAATCTATTTCATTTTGTAAAACCTTTTTTTGCTCTTGTTTTTGTTCTCTGGATATTTCTTTTGCAAAAATTAAAGTTGATAGCTGTTTATCTTTTACTTTAAGCAATTCTTCTTTTTCCGTTTTTTGTTGATTCAATGTTAATAATCTTTTTTGTTTTATAATACCAACCTGAGTTAGTAAGGGTGAACCATCCTCAATTTGACCTTCAGTTCTTGCCACAATCGTTGCAACCCCTACTCCAGCTAAAACATTAGCTCCTGTTCTTCCCATATCAAATAAACCATCAAGAGGAGCTATAATGTTTAATACAGATTGTGTAAATGCACCAAATCCAAGACCACCAACTACACCAACTGTCACAACAGTTGCTGTTCCTGGAATTCCTGCAATTCCAAGTGAAGAGATAACAGTAACTAACATTCCTAAGAAGAAAAACTGAATAAATCCCATTTGATGCACAACACTATCAGAACCTGTTCCTGTTCATAGAATACTCAAAGCTAAACCTGATTGAATACCTGCACAAGCAATTAGTCCCATATATGTTGAAAGGGGTCCTAAAATACCCGCTACAGTTTCTGAGACTTTAAAATCATTTTTTAAAGTATCCATTGTAGTTGGCAATGTTGCATTAGAGGATTGAGTTGAAAAACCTGATAACAATGGTCTTCAAGCAAATTTTCATCACTTTGAAGTTTTTATTCCTGATAAGAATATTAATAAAGTTACTCAAGCTATTGCAATAAATATTCCTAAGTAACCAACTCCAATAACTTTACCTATAATTGCTAACTGACCAATTGGTCTTGTAATTATTGAATAAGTTATCATTGACATAACTGCTAAAGGCATCAGTTTCATAAAAGTCATTAATATTGACATAGTAATGTCTCAACCTGTTGTCATCGATTTTCTAATAGCGTCCATTTCCACAGATTTTCTTTTTGAAAGAATTCTAACTGATCCTCCAGCAAGTGCTCCTAAAATCATAACAGGAATTACTGAGGTACCTGCCAATGTAGAGAAAAAGTTAGATGGCATAAATCCAGAAATAAGATTGGGTAGTGCAACAGAATTATATCTATCATTAGTTGTACCATCATCTGTAAGCGATTGACCGTCTACTTGGCCTACGTTAAAAAAGTATCCCAAGAAAAAAGTAACTGTGAATGCAAATGCAACATTTATCAGTAGCATTGCAGCACCTTTAAGTGTAATTCTTGTAACATTATTATTTTTTTGAGTTGCTGTAATTTTAAACATTGCTATAAATACTACAGGAATCATTAGTAATGTAACTCCATTAATAAATATTCTTTTGAAAAATTCTACTCATATTGATAGTTGGTAAACTCAATGGTTTTTAACATCTACATTTTTATATCCTTCAAAAGCTTCTTTTTGGGGAAAACCAATAATTGATTGAACAATAATACCAAAAATTAGTCCCACAATTAATCCTGAAATTATTCTATACATGAATTTGATTTTGTACTTTTTAAGCACAAATCAAAAACCTATTTCTACACTAATAAAAATTAATATAGCTACAAAAGATTGTCATGAACTCATAGCTAAAAAATTTTCTAAAACATTCGTATTACTATTACTAGCTAAAATCATAAATACCTCTATTCTATTTTAAAAATTTTGATAATGCTATATGTAAAATATCTGTTGTTTTTGAATATGGAGGTGCGTAAACAAGATCAATTTGTTCTAGTGCTTCATCCACATTTATTTTTGATCATATGATGGTTGCTAAAGTATTTGCTCTCAACATTGCTGAGTTTTGTGCGCAGAGTTGTGAGCCGATAATAGTGTTTGTTTCAGTATCTAAAATTAATTTTAAGTAAATATCTTTTTGTCCTTTTAGATAATGAGTGTGGTCCTTATCTTTAATAAAAACTATTTTAATTTTAAATAAATCTTGTGCTTCTTCTTCAGTAAAGCCAGATCTTGCAAAACCTATATCAAAACATCGAAAGATAGCACTTCTTAAAGAACCTACAAAAACTTTATTTTTTCCACAAAGATTATCAGCTATAACTTTTGCAAACTTATTTGCAACTGTTGCTAATGGTGAATAAATATTTTTTTGTGTCAAAAATTCTTTTGAAGTTGCACAATCTCCCGCTGAATAAACATCTTCTATATTTGTTTTCCCTTGATTATCAACAATAATTGCACCATTTTCAAAAAGTTCCAACTTTGTGTTTGTAAAAATTTCTGTATTTGGTTTAAAACCAATAGAAAAAATTATTGCATCAACTTCTAACTTTTCTGAGTTTGAAAAAATCAATTGCTTTGCTAAGCCATCAACTTCAACAATTTCTTTAAGTTCCGTACTAGTTTTGACAATAATATTGTGTTCTTCTAATTTTGTTGTTATCAATTCACTAAATTCTTTATCAAATGCTTTTTTTGAAACTCTATCTTCTTTTTCAATTAAATAGACTTCTTTATTAATTTCTGTTAGAGCTTCTGTCATTTCTAATCCAATAAATCCAGCTCCTATTACAGCAACTTTTTTTATATTTGGATTTTTATTCATTTCTTCTTTTAATTTAATTCCGTCCTCTAATGTTGTAATAGTAAAACTATTTTTTAAATTCTTTCAACTAGTATTTGGAATAATTGGTTTGGCTCCAATTGCTATTACTAATTTTTCATAAGTGTCTTGCTTGTCATTAAAATAAACAGTCTTACTATCAAAATCAATTGATGAAACTCTTGAGTTAGTTTTAACAACAATTCCTGACTGCTCAAATTGTTCTTTTGTTCTTGCAATTAACATTTCTTTATTGTCAAAGTTATTTGAAACAAAGTAAGGTAGTCCACAAGCTCCTAAAGATACATAGTCTTTATCTTGATAAACAATAACTTCTGCATTTGGATCATTTCTTTTTAATTTTGCAGCAACACCCATCCCTGTAGCACTACCACCAACAATAATAACTTTCATTACATACCTCCAAAAATTTATTAAATTTCTAAAAAATCTTTCAAGCTATTTTTAAGTGACTCGCATTTTGTTTTAGCTTCCTCTTCATCTGTAGCAACTACCACAAAATAAATTTTAACTTTTGGTTCAGTTCCTGATGGTCTTATAGCTATTCAACTACCTTCACTAAAATAAAATTTCATTAAATTTTGACCTGGCATATTAAACAAACCATCAATATAGTCTTCAGCAAACTTTAATTCAAGACCACCCAAACTATCAAAACCTTCTTTTCTCAATTTCTTCATTATTGGTTCAACTTTTGATTTAATTTCTTCAGGTTTAAAGTTTAAATTTTCAGTATAAGTATAGTAATACCCATATTTTTCAAATAACTCATTTAATACATCGATTAAAGTTTTTCCTTGTTTTTTATAATATCAAGCTGCCTCAACTAACATGGTTGCTGCTTGAATTCCATCTTTATCTCTTGTTGAAGAATCAATTACATATCCATAACTTTCTTCATATGCAAAAACAAAATTTAAGTTTCTAGCAGGTTCTTTTAAAATTTCTGAACCCATTCATTTAAAACCAGTTAGTGTTTTTATAACTTTAACTCCATATGTTTCACTTGCTATTCTATCTCCTAAGTCACTAGTAACAAAACTTGAATACATAGCTGGATTTTTTGGCATTTTATTTGCAAGTTTTAATTGACTTAACTTTCATTCAATCAATAGTGGCCCTGTTTGATTTCCATCAATTCTAACTCATTCACCATTGTGATTAATTGCACATCCAATTCTATCAGCGTCTGGATCTTGAATAATCATAATTGAAGCATCTTTATGTTTTTGTCCATATTGCATTGGAATTTCTCAGGCTTTATCAAACTCTGGATTTGGATTACCTACATTTTTAAATGTTTCATCCTCAAAAGAATGTTCCTCAACTTCAATTACTTTATATCCAAAATCTCTAAGTAAAGGTGGCGTAAATTCTGTACCTGTTCCATTAACAGCAGAATATATTAAAGAGAAGTCATCTCTAGGTTGATTTTTGTAAAACTGCAAGTTTGCAATCATATCCTTATATTGAATAATAATTTTTTCATCAACTGTTTCTAGTAAATCATTATCAGTCTTATATGTTCAATCAAGAATATCGTTAATCTCTTCCATATAATTTGCAATGATTTTTGTATCATCATCAATTAATTGACAGCCAAACTCATCATAAATTTTATACCCATTATATATTGCAGGATTATGACTAGCTGTTATAACAATTCCTCCAATTGCATTTAAAGCTTTTGTAGCAAACGAAACAACTGGTGTTGGCTTCATTTCATTATTTTTAAATAGATATGCTTTTATACCAAAACTTGTTAGTATTTCTGCTGCTATTTGAGCAAACTTTTTAGAATTATGTCTATTGTCATGTCCAATAACAACACCTCTTGCTAAATCATTTGGATATTTAGATTGCAAAAGTTTTGCGTAGCTAATTGTCACAAGTTTAATAGTATAAATATTAAATCTTCCAGGACCAGCACCTAAAACCCCTCTAATACCAGCTGTACCAAATTCCAACTTTATACCAAAAGCGGCACTTAATTCTTCATCGTTATAATTATTTAGGATTTCTTTTAATTCTAAATCTAAACTTTTATTATTAATTCATTCTTGGTAAATATTATTCGTTTTTTCAAACATTATTTGATTTCTCCTTAATTTTTGCTATTGGTTTATAACTCATTCTATGTATATCTAGTATCCCCAGAGTTTCAACTCTTTTAATATGGTCCTTAGTACAATAACCTTTGTGACTTGTAAAATTATAACCTTCATATTTTGAGTCATAGTCAATCATAATTCTGTCTCGATATACTTTTGCCAAAATACTTGCAGCCGCTATTGACTGACTTAAATTATCCCCTTTTATAATTTTTAAAAAACTATAGTCATCTAAAAAGACATTTTCTCCATCAATTAAACATAACTCAGGCTTTAACTTTAAATCCTGAATAGTTTCAGTCATTCCAATAATACTTGTTTTTTTGGGATTCAATTTGTCAACAATTTTAGAGTCATAACTTTTTATACTATAACATATGCAGTTGTTGATAATTTCATCATACAAACTTTCTCTTTGCGGTTCACTTAATTTTTTTGAATCTTTAATTAAAGGGTTAAAGTAGTTTTCTTTTAATACGACACTTGCAACAACAATAGGACCAGCCATAGCACCCCTACCAACTTCATCACTACCTGAAATCAACTTAACTTGATATTGCTGTTTTATATTTTTATCAAATATAAATCTACTTTCATCTATCATTCTACTGTTAAGTCACTTTCTACTAGTGTATCTAAATCTCTATCATCAACAGAAGCTTTACTTGTTTGATCAACTTCAATTGGTTTTTCAAAAGAGATTTTGCCAAATTTATTTTGAATTAAATCATTTATAAACAATTGGATGGCTTTTTCAATGTCTATCATATCTTCTAAAATTACATATTTTTTTCTTTTTGCAATTTCTTCAAATAATTTGAACGTATCCTCGTAGTTGATGGGTCTCAACACTTTTTTGTTAATATCATAAATATTTTCAATAAGTGAAGGATAAGTGTTGTAAATGTACTGCATTAGTTTTGTTGCAAATCTTTCTTTAGGTACAACATCGATTCTTATTGAATTTGTTGCTGCACAATTACATGCTATTGTTTCATTTTCAAACTTTGCAGGTAAAATTCCAGGTGTATCAATCAAAGTGATATTATTTGTCATAGAAATTCTTTGCATTCCCCTTGTAACTCCGGGTTTGTTACCTATTTTTAAATGTTTTCCTTTTACTAATCTAGAAATAATTGAAGATTTACCAACATTAGGAATACCTACAACCAAAACATTTATTTGTGAGTTTTCAATTCCTTTTTTCTTATCTTTAAGTTGTTTTTCTTGAGTCATAAAATTTATAGATTTTAAAACTTCTTTATAAATGTCCACATTTTTATCTTTTACTAAAATAGTTTGATCCTTATTTGTTTTGAAATAATCTTGTCAAAGTGTTGTTACTTCATCATCTGCCAAATCACCTTTTGATAAGATAATTAATTTAGGTCTTTTAGACAAAATCTTTCTAAATAATGGATTTTGTGTTGAAAATGGGGCTCTTGCATCTACTATTTCCATAACCAAATCAACAATTTTGATTTTTTCTTCAATTTCTTTAATACTTTTATTCATATGTCCAGGAAATCAGTTAAAATTTGCTTTTGTCATAGCAGGACACCTCTTTTCAATTTAATTGTAATCATTTAATTTAATAAAGCAATTTTTTTAGTATATTTGAAAAATTTTTTATTTATGATAAGGTTCATTTTTTATGATTTTGATTGATCGATAAATTTGTTCTAATAGAATTATTCTGACCAAATTATATGGTAATGTTATTTTTCCAAAACTTAATTTATTATTGTATTTTTGTCTAAATTCTTGACTAAATCCATCACTAGGCCCGATTATAAATGCAATTTTGGCTCCTTTGAAATCCTTATTATTTTCAATCATTTTTGCAAAATCTTCTGAGCTAGATTGACTAGCGCTTATTTCTAGCAAAATATGTTCATAGTCTTTTAAATTATTAAGTTTTTTTGAAATAGCTTCTTCATTTTTATTTTGGATTAATTTTAAATCCCCATTTACAGCTTCATCAATTTCAATAAGTTCCAAAATAACATTATTTTTTAGCTTGTTTAAAAAATAGTTATAAATTTCTTTATATTCTTTGTGCAATTTGTTATAGCACAAAATTTTTATATTCATAACCAATACCTCTACTTTTACAAACTAATCATAAACCATTTTAGTGATAAATTAGCAAAATTATATGGTAAAATATTGTTATCTAAGATTTTGGAGGAATTACAATATGGCAGAAAACAAGCAATTTCAATCTGTATTAGATTTTAGACCCCAGTTTGAAAACATCATGGATGCACTAGTCCCTGATATACAATTTTCTTATTCAGCAATTATGAACAATGCAACAATCCAAACATACTTTAATATGATTTGTATGGAATACTATGGGTATGAATATTTCCAATTATTAAGACTTAATAAATTAGAGTTAAAATTAAGTGAAAGAACATTAAACTTAACAATTCTTGAAATTGTTTACAATATTGTCACTCAAATTGTTGCTAGAAAATGAAGATATTCTGAGTATATTGCATACGATATGTATATTTTACCTTTACGTATCAAAAAATACATTAATGCAATGAACTACAAATTTATTGAAGCAGATATCGCTAATAATAAAAGGGTTTTAAAATTAGTTAGTCAACCTACAAGAATTATTACAGAAGAAATTATTGATGTATATCATGATGACAAAATAAACAACATTATTTATCAATTTAGATCATCTGCAAAAGAAGATTTAGAAAAAAAATTAGCATTATTTAAAAACTTAACTTTATTTGTTCGTGATGCAGAACCTTTAATCAATCAAAAATTAGGTATAGAATTTGGAAAAGCATTTATAAAAGATTTAGATACACTTGATAAATACAATCCAAGTACATTAAATGAAAAAGAAAAAAAACATATTATGAAAGTAATAGATGATTTATTCAATATTAATCTTATAGTTCTATTATATATGTCAGATTCGATGAAAGCTGGAGCATGAGTTAAAATAAGAGAAGCAGAAAACCGTAGACTTGAACTTCAATTGACACAAAAAACAATTGAAGAAGCAAACAGAAGATTGCAAGCTATCAAAAAAGAATCAGAGGAAATCAAAAAAATTGCAACTAGTGCTGCTAATATCAAAAGTAAAAGTAGTTCAAAACCTGCTGCAAAAAGAAAATAATAAGTATAAAACAATATAATTCTCTAGTTTATACAATTAGTATAAAGTAGAGAATTTTTTATATAAAAATGACTTTTTAAAAAAGACTTTTAATTTATATCGCTTGTTTTGTTGATGATAACACAATTTCTTTTAAAGAAACATTTTGTGGTAGTGAGTACGCGTAAAAAATAACGTCTGATACTTCTTTAGCTGTTAAACCTCCTTCTAAAGCACTTTTTCACTCATGATATTTTTCAAGAACATCAGGATTTACTGTTGTAGATAATAATTCTGTATCAACAAGAGCAGGAGCGATAGTCAGAACTCTTACATTAAAAGGTGCTAATTCTTTTCTCGCAGATTCACTAATTGCATGAACAGCAAACTTTGTCCCATTATAAACTACTCTATTTTCACTTGTGTATCTTCCAGCGACACTACTTACGTTTATAATTGTTCCAAAGTTATTTTCTTTCATTTTTGATAAAACAATATTCATTCCATTTAAAACACCTTTTACATTAATATCTACCATATCATGTTGCGTTTTTAAATCCAAATTGTAAATTTTATCAAGTGGCATAATACCTGCATTATTAATTAGACAATCTACATCTCCATATTCTTTTTGTGCTTGATTAACAGCTGTTTGAAATGCATCAAAATCTCTCACATCAACTGATTTACAAATTACATTCGGTAGTTTTAACTCTTCAATTAAATTTACTCTTCTAGCTAAAAGTAATAATGGGTATCCTTCGCCTGAAAACTTGATTGCCAATTCTTTTCCAATACCAGATGAAGCACCTGTAATAACTATTAGTTTTTTCATCACTATCACCTATCTAAAATTCATTCCACCAAAGTTTGGCATTCTTCCTTGTTTAAATTGTTTTGCCATGTCTAAAACTTGCTTTTTCCCTTTGTCAAATTGATTTAATAAATCATTATACTCTTTTTCAGTTCTTCCCGAACCTTTTAAAATTCTTTGTTTTCTTGTAATGGCTTTTAAAATTCTTGGATCTCTTCTTTCTTTTAAAGTCATTGAGTTCATTAAAATTTCAGCCACATAAAGTCTCTGTTGTGCTTGCTCGATTTGTTGCTCTGAGATTCTTCCGTTCATTCCAGGAACTAACTTCATAATCCCACCAAGATTACCCATTTTTGCTAACTGTCCCAGTTGATTTCTTAAATCTTCTAAGTCAAATTGACCAGCAAACATTCTTTTCATTGTTTTTTCCATTGTTCTTTGGTCAACAACATCCGCTGCTTTTTCAAACAATGTATCAACATCACCCATACCAAGAATTCTATCAGCCATTCTTTTTGGGTGAAATTCTGCAAGGGCACTAATACCTTCACCTTCACCAATAAATTTAATTGGTAATCTAGTAATATCAGTAATTGAAAGAGTTGCTCCCCCTCTTGCATCACCATCAAGTTTTGTGACAATTACTCCACTCAATTTAAGTAAGTTATTAAATTCTTGACTAACATTAATAATATCTTGACCTGTCATTCCATCAACTGTCAAAATAATTTCTTGAGGTGAGACTTCTTTTCTAATATTATTTAATTCATCCATTAATTGTTCATCGATTTGTAAACGTCCAGCAGTATCTAAAATAATAACATCATATCCATTTTCTTGTGCAAAATCAACAGCATCTTTTGCTGTTTGAACTGGATTTTGTTTACCTTTTTCAAAAGAGTTTAGACCATTTTTTTGCCCTAATTCCACTAATTGATCAATAGCACCAGGTCTATAGATATCTAATCCTACCATCAGAACTTTTTTCTTATGTTTTTTTTGAATTAAGTGCGCTAGCTTACCTACAGTTGTTGTTTTACCAGCCCCTTGTAACCCAACCATCATTATTATCGAAGGTTTTTTATTGATTTCTAAAGGTGTATTTACTTTCCCTAATATTTCAACAAGTTCATCATGAACTATTTTAACCATTTTTTGATCGGCTCTAACTCCCGATTCAATAAATGTTCCAACTGCTTTTTCTTCAACTTTTTTAATAAATTTTTTAACTACATCAACGTTAACGTCGGCTTCTAATAGTGCTAATCTAATTTCTCTTAAGACATCTTTTATATTATCCTCAGTTAATGTTGTTTTTTTAAGATTTTTTTCAATACTTTTTTTCATTCTACCTGCTAAAAAATCTCCAAATCCCATATTGACATCTCCCATCTCTAAATTCTTTATTTATTATAGCATAATAAAAAAATTGATATTAAAGTTGAGAATTGAAACTAATTTATAAAATTACCATATTCATATTTACCAGTAGATTGCTTGTCAAAAATCACTTTTAAAACTTCTATTGATTTAGTCCCTTTAAATTTTGAAATGGTAAATTTTTTTCCATCAGGAAACTCTAATTCCAAAATTGTTTTATCTAAATAAATTGAAAAATTTTTAGCATTTTTGACATCATAATCGACATCAAATGTTCTTGTTTTATAAAATTCTTCGTTTTTATTAACAAAATAATCTTCAACAGATCTATTAATAATAGCTTGTTTTTTCTCAAAGTCTAAATTAATTTTTATTTTGTAATAATTATCCCCAATTTCAAATACTATGCTGTTATTTTTTAAATTATTTAAATTAATACTAAATTTTTCAAAAGCATTTTTTATAATAATTTCCTTTTGATTAATAAAATCATCACTTTTAATATTTGCGTTTTTTTCAATAAAATCAGTATCTAAAGCTAAAATTTTGTTAGAGCTGCTTGACTTTCTTCTCAATTTTAAAATTCTTGCTAAAGACATATTTCCAACTCTACCATCATTTGGTTGGTAATTCAAATAATTTCAATTACCAATCCATCCCCCACATATCAATTCTTTTAAATTAGTGTTTGAAAAACTTTTTTTAAAATAATTAGCCGCATAAAAATCAGGACCATAATCTAATCTGACAATAGGTTGATCAACATCTTTTTTAAATGTAAAATTTTCATCAATTTCTCCGATAGTATAATATGTTCCACTGGATAAGTCATCTTTATCTACTCCTCAACCACCATTTCCACCATAAAGTAAAACTCACTTTTTAGTTTCTTCACCTTCAACTTTAAGTTGATATAAATTTGGACACTCAAGCATTGGATGACTTGCTTTATAATTTCCTTTTTTTACATACCCTTCGGTAGGATAATCAGATACTCAAACACCAAAAAATTCGTTCTGAGCTATATACATAATATACTTGCCATCTTTTACAAAAAAGAATGGGTCTCTGAAATCACCTCCGTTAACTTCTTGATGAACACTTATTATTGGGGTTTGCTGTATAGGTAAAAAATTATATCCCCCATCAGTTGAATAGTAACCTAAAATGTTTTGCTCGTTTTTTGCAAACGATGAAGCCATTACTATTATTGTGTTTTCTCCATAACCAAAATAATTATTTCTATCTTCATAAACTGTTCCTGATGAAATATCATCATAACTTGTTAGATTATTGTTTAAAGCTACACCAATATAATTAAAATTGACTCAATCCTGTGTTGTTATGTGATATAAAACGGTACCATATTTGTCAAATTGCATACCAAAATGATTATTTGAATATTTAGAGTTATATAGAATATACAGATGCCAAATTCCATCTCTATAAAATCCTCCTTGAATGTCATTCATCAATCCTTTGGTTGGCGTTTGTAAATGAAATGAATTTGTATATCTATCTTCAAACCGGTTTTTATAATTTATAGATTTTATAATTGTTGACCAAAAACAAAATCAAATACTAAAAAAAGAAATTATACATAAAAGTTTTTTCATAATAAACCTTTCTAAATACTTATAAAAAAATCTAACTTGCGTTAGATTTATTATAATTGATAATATTTTAGAATATTACTTGATTGATTTTTAGTTTCTAAGTACATATCTTCAGTATTATCACCGCTTACAAACTTAAGCATTGTGTAAACTTTTCCATCTGGAAGTTTTAACTCCAATATTGTTTTATCTAAATAAATTTCAATATTTAGTTTTTTTGATATTCTTTCTAAATCCAGTTTAAAAGTTCTTGTTTTTTTAAATTCTTCATCACCATTTACAAAAAAATAATCAATAGATCTATTTACAGTTGTAACCTCATTTTCAAAATCTAATTTAACTTCCACTTTGTAATTACTATCACCGATTACAAGATTTATAGGACCTAGTTTTTCATCATTTAATCCCATTTCAAAAACTGCTTTATAATATGTACCATTCAAATGTAAATCTTTAACTAATTTTTGCCCGGATAAATATTTATTATTAAGGGTTTCGTTTTTATTTCCAAAACCTTGGTATGTTGTTATAAATTCATAGTTTGGTTTTTTTGCGTCTCCAAAATTTTTCAATTTTATTTCTCTGACTAGAGACATATTACCAAGTCTCCCATCATTAGGAATTGCAAAGTTGTATGCTCAATTGCTTACTCATGCCGATGTATAAAGAGATTCTAAGTCTGTATTTTTATAACTTTTATTCATAAATTTTGCAGCATAATAATCAGGTCCAAAATCAATTCTTTTTGATTTTTGGTTTTTATCTGGTGTAAAAACGAAATTTTCATCTAACTCGCCGACCTGATAATAGCTTCCAGTAGATAAATCATCTTTATCTACTCCTCAACCCCCATTTCCACCGTAAAGTAAAACTCATTTTTTAGTTTCTTCACCTTCAACTTTAAGTTGGTATAAATTTGGACATTCAAGCATTGGATGACTTGCTTTATAATTTCCGGTTTTTTTGTATCCACTTGTTGGCTTGTCTGAAACTCAAACCCCAAAACTATCATCTTCTGCAATGTATAAAATAAATTTATTATCTTTTACAAAAAAATATGGATCTCTAAAATTTTCATTTTCATTAGCATGTGGATTTCACAAGATTGGTTCAGGTATTATATCTTGAAATTTGTAACCTCCATCAACCGAATAAAACATCATTATGTTTTGCCCTTGATCGCTATATGACGTAGTTATTGCTATAATAGCGTCGCTTCCATATCCAAAATAGTTTTCTTTATCTTCATAAAAAGTCCCTGATGCTTGATCTCCATATGGTGTTGTGTATTTAGGAACAGCAGGACCTTCATAGCTTCAATTAATTCAATCTGTTGTTGTAACATGATATCAAACAGAACCAAATTTTCCGTGATTGTAACCATATTTATCAAATATTCCATCCGCATTTTGTAAAAAATAGACATGTCATTTTCCATCTCTATAAAATCCGCCTTGAATGTCATTCATCATACCAGTAGTAGGGTTCTGTGCATGAAATTTGTTACTGTATTTAATATTATCTATTTCTGGTAATTTATAACGATCCTCTTTCAATGGAGTTGTGCACGAACTTACACTTATAGCTGTAATAGAAGATAAATTTATTGCTAGTAAAAATTTTAATATTTTTTTCATAAACTACTCCTTTTTATAATTGATAGTAATCATATTCCAAACTAATATCAGTTGAAGATTCTAATTTTACTTTTTCAGCTTCTTTTTCACTTGGGAATTTAACCATTGATATAGTAGTTCCATCTGGCATTATTGCTTCGATTGTAGTTTTATCAACTATAAATTGAATTTTTGCACTATCTAAATTATTTAAATTTGCTTGATACTTTCTTAATTGCGTAAACCCACCATTATTTTTAAGAGGTTCAAAAATTGTAGATCTTTGTGTAGAAATAGTATTATTTGCATAATTTATTTGTAACTTGTTCATAAATGAATCATCACCAAAACTTATATTACTAATATTATTTTTAATATTTTTAAAGTTTAAATCTATTTTGTAACTTCCACCTTTTAAATGATTATTTTTTAAATCCTTTTCACTACCTGATGAAGTTTTTTGTAAATTATCTAATCCTAAAAATTGTGACTGAATATAATATTTATCTTCAGTTTCAACAAGTTTTATTTCTCTAGCTAAAGACATATTACCTCATTTGCCTTCATTTGGTACCATTCTATTGTAATCTCAACTACTCATTCAGCCAGTCCCTATTAAATGATCATTTATATCATCTTTGCTACTTTTGTCTTGCCAAAATTTAGCAGCATAAAAATCAGCACCAAAATCAAGTCTTTTAGCTTCCTGTTCTTCTACAAAAACACCTTTATCATCAAGGTGACCAATACTGTAGTATGTACCTGTTCCTAGTTTATCTACTTTATTGGGTTGGTCATTTTCATTGTTTCCATTACCACCATAAATAAAAACTCATTTTTGATTATTTTTATCACCATTAACATTTAATTTATAAAGTAATGGACATTCTACCATTCCATGTAATGGTTTATATTCTCCAATTTTTTTATAATTTCCTAATGGTGTTTCAGATTCATATACACCAAATTTATCTGTTTCTGAAATATACAAATAAAACTTCCCATCTTTTTTCAAGAAAAATGGATCTCTAAAATCTGGATATGTTCCTTCTTCTTTACCATTTTTTAAAATTGGTTCTTTTTGTATCAAATCAAAATCAAAACCATAGTTTTCAGGTTTAGAATAGAACGCCATGATGTTTTGACCTTTTTCTCCACCATATGCGGTTGCAAATGCAACAAAACCGCCTTTTTGATTTTCTCCTTTTAAATTAGAGGGAACTACTGCACCAAAATCTCCATCTACATCTTCATACAAAGTTCCTGCAGCTGCATCTCCTCAGTCATGCCATTTTTTGACAGCTACTCCTTTATATTCTCAATTTATTCAATCTTTTGTCATAACATGATATCACTCAGTACCATTACCACCGACTTGTTCACCTTGTTCATTGTATCTAGCTTCTCAATTATACAAGAAATATACATGTCAATAACCATCTTTAAAATAAGCACCTGATATATCATTTATCATTCCACCTTTGTCTTTTGGTGTTTGAACATGAAATTTATTGCTGAACTTTTCACTAGCAGCAGTCCAATCATTATCATCGATTATGTCTAATTGCTTGGTAACTTCAAAAACTTCTTGTGTTTCAGTTGGTTTTTGACATGATGTTACGGAAGTTAGAGTCGATAAAAACAAGGTAAAACTACCTAACATATTTAATAATTTTTTCATATTTTATTCTCCTATTGTTCAATTGACCATAAAAAAAATATGACCCAAAATTGCAACAAGGTCATTATATATTATTTTTAATAATTAATAAATAAAAATAAAACCTTAAAATTAATATTTTTAAATATACTTTGTCAAGTATACAAAATGTTTTTTATAAGAATGTTTCAACATAGTTTGAAACATTCTTTTTATTTTGTGTCAGATTTAAATAAACATAGGCTGGTGGTGTTTTATGTTTTATCATTATTCTTTCATAATTATAAAATTCTATGTAATTATCAATTGATTTTTCTAAATTTACAAAGTTATTTTGTTTTAGTTTTTGTTTTCATTCTTCTTTTAATGATGAAAAGAAAGTTTCACACATCGCATTATCTATAGAATTACCTGGTCTAGATAACGAAATTATAATATTATTTCTTTTAGCATATCTTTTTGCAAATATAGAAGTATATTGATTGCCATTGTCAGAATGAATTATAAGCTTTTTAGATAAATCTTTTCTGTAAAAAGAAGCCTTTTCAAGCGTTTTTCTATATAGTTCAATATCATTTTTAAGTGATAATTTATGACCAACAATAAAACCAGTATTAGCATCTTTAATAATGCTTAAATAAGCGTACTTTTTATTCAAAGGTATATAAGAAACATCAGTTACTCAACATTCGTTTTTTAAAAATATTGATCAGTTTCTATTGACGTAATTTGGACCATGTGTAATTATTTTAATTTCTTTTGGCTTTCTATACATTTTTTTTACCCTTATAATTGAATATAATTTGAATATTTTCATAATTCTGGCTACTTTGGTTTGACTTACCTCCAAACCTTGATTATTTAGAACAATTCTAATTCTGGGTGACCCATATATTCCATTATTATTTGTAAAAATATTTTTAACTTTAAGAGCTAGATTCATATCAATTTTTAAATCATATTCTGGTTTACCTTTACAGCATCATCTATAATAACTTGCTCTTGTAATTTTAAATAGTTCACATAATGATAAAACAGTGTACTTATTTTTATATTTCTCTATGGTTTTATAGTAATTTATTACTCTTTTTCTGAATCCTCCATTAGTTCATTGAACTTTTTTAAAACTTCATTCTCCATTTCTAGCCATTTTAATTTTTTATTTAATTCTGCTATTTTTTTATCTTTTGGATCTTTTGAATTGATCTTAATTTTACCATTGTGCTTGTTGTGCTTTCCGGTTTTAGAAATAAGTGCAGCTTCTCCATAAATTTCTCAATCTATACACATCCTTCTAGCCGCTGAATAAGAAATATTATATATCACTGATAATTCTTTGTAAGAGATATGCTCATTGAAATGTTTATTCACCAGCTCTTTTTTGGTATTTAAGTCTAAAATTGTTGATTTGTTGCCTTTATGATTTGCCATATAAAAAATTCTCCTTGTATAATTTTATGTTTTTTTTAACATAATGTATACTTAGAGAATTATATTTAAAATTAATATTTTAAGGTTTTATAATTCATCAATTCAAAAACAATCGTATTCATCAAAAAAGCATTTACAATCACAAAGTCCGTTACCGCAAACTCACTTATTACATTCATGGCATTTTTCTGGAATATTTATTAATGGTTTAAAATTTAAATCAATTAGTTTTGCAAAACCTTCATATATTTGGATAAAAAACATATCATTTTTTATTTCTTTATTAACTCCCAATATTTCATTTTTGCAATCATAGCACTTCACAATATTGTTTCCGCCTAATAATTTTTCACTTGAAAAAGAGCGCTTAATTTCAGTTTCTATGCAATTTGGCAAATTAGCTCAGTTTTTACTAATATATTTTTGTGCTTGATATACTTTATTACTTTCCAGAGATGAAATAACTAACTGCAAGTCTTTTTGGTATTCATCTCATACATCCCTTCTCATAAACAAAAGCATCACTTCCTTTATTATTTATATTATATCATAAATCATATTATTATACACTATAAGAGTGCAAAATAAACAAAAAAAATTAAAATTTACTAAATTATACATTTGATAATATATTTGTTATCATAAACCTAGGTATAATAATTATTTAAATTTAATAAATAATTTATTTGATTGATACTTTATTAAAATAGAAAAACTTTTTTAACTAAAAAATTATTTAGTGGCTAAATTTTGTAAAATATAACTACTTAGAAAGAGAAAAAATAAATATGAGCAAAGTAGCAATAATTATTGATTCCGCCTCAGGAGTTAAAGATCTATCAAAATATAAAGATACTTACTTAGTGCCTTTACTAATCGTCAAAGAAAATGGTTCTTCAATTGATGATGATGAAAATTTTGGAGCAGAACAATTTGAACCTTTATTTGAAGAACAAATACTAAAAACTTCACAGTGCATAACTGGTGTTATGCTAGAAAAATGAGATAACTTGTTAAAAGAGTATGATCATATTATTTGTTTATTAATCTCAAAAGGATTATCCGGACAATATAGCACATTCAAGGTTATTTCGCAAAGTGATGAATATGGTTATAAAGGTAGAGTTCATGTGGTTGATACAAATGGTGTAAGTATGATTCTTGAAAGACAAGTGATGTTGGCTCAAAAACTATTAGGAATGGGAAAAACAGTTGAAGAAACTTGTCAAATAATTGAAGATAAATATGCAAATATAAAAGGATATATAATTCCAAGAAAATTAGATCAGTTAGTAAGAGGTGGTCGAATTTCAAAGGCTGCTGCAAAAATGGCTAAGATGCTTAAAATTACACCAATTCTTTCTTATACAGGAGAAATTGATAAAGAAGGAAAAACAAGAACTTTTAAAAAAGCTGTTGCAACGGCTTTAGATAAAGTTTTAACACATTTACCCAAAAACTATGTTTTGGATGTTACATATTCAAAATGTGATTCTGAGCTATTAAATGATGTTATAAAACTTATTGAAGAAAGAAATATTAAAATAGGATTGGCTGTGCCAATGCCTTATACAATTGTGTGTCACACTGGGTATGAAACATTTGGTTTTTTACCAGATGAAGTATATGAAGAAGACTAAAATTTTGTTTTTATAAATAATAAAAAAAGACTAAGTAAAAATGATGTATTTTACTTAGTCTTTTTTAAATTTTTATAGACTCTCTTCTTTCTCTAATTAGAGTTATATAAATATCACCAGGTGTTTTATTTATTTCTCTAATCTTTTCTTTAATTAAGTAAGTCATATTTTTAAGTTGACTATCTTCAATTATATCAGGGTTAACAATAACTCTTATTTGTCTTCCTGATTGGAATACATAAGCCTTTAAAACACCCTCAAATTTTAAGCAAGCTTCTTCAACATCTTTTAATCTTTCAAAAAATTCATCAGCACTATTATTTCTAGCACCAAATCGCGCAGCACTAATTGTATCTGCTATTGCAGTTATTTCAGCATACACTGATTTTTTTTCAACATCTCCATGATGCGCTTCTATACAATTAACTAAAGTTTCATTCATTTTTAAACGTTTCAATAAGTTGGCTCCAAGTTCAACATGACTACCTTCTTGTTCAAAATCCATAGCCTTTCCAATATCATGTAACAAACCCGCTCTTAATGCAATATCTTCATTTAATTCTAGTGAGTGAGCAATAGATTTTGCGATTTTTGCAACTTCTATTGAGTGTTGCAAAACACTTTGCCCATAACTAAAACGATATTTCAACTTACCTATATTTCTAATAATTTCTTCATCAAAATCAAAAATATTTAAATCTTTAGTGACTTCATAACCTGTTTTTAAAAATGTTTCTTCAATTTTTTGCTCTTCTATAATCAAAGTTTCTTCAATTGCAGCTGGTTGTACTCTACCACTTTTTACTAAAGTATCTAAAGTATTATAAGCAATTTCTCTTCGCAATGGATTAAATGAGGATATAACTATTCTTTTGGATACATCATCAACAACTATATCAACACCACCATATTGCTGAAAAGTTTTTATATTTCTGCCATCTCTACCGATTATTCTTCCTTTTCAAGAATCATCCTCTATTTCAAAAATAGTTGTATTTTTTTCCGTTGCTATTTTAACATGAGATTTTTCCATAGCATCCATTAAAATATTTAAAACTATTTCTTTAGATTGTAATCTGGCTTTTTCTTCTTTTTCTTTAATTTCTTTATAAATATCATCTAGGTACGTATTTTCAACAAAAAGCAATAGCTTTTCTTTTGCTTCTTGAGTACTCATCTGCGATATTTTTTCTAAAACATTGACAACATTATCCACATCCACCAACAACTTATTTTTTATCTTGTTATTTTCAAGTTGTTGTTCTGCAACTCTTCTCTCTCTGATTATTAGGTTTTCAAGATCTTCTTGGTACTTTTCTCTTTTTTGATCAAGTATTTTATTTTCAGATTCTATTTCTATTTTCTTTAAAGAGATAGACTCTTCCATTTCTGTCTTTAAATTTGACACTTCTATTTTAGCTTCAGCTAAAACTTTCATTTTTATTTTTTTTGCTTCGTCTTTTGCTTTTTTCAAAACATGACCACGACGCTTGCTTAACAATAAATACCCACTTAAAATCACCAAAGCAATTAAAAGAACTACTAATATTGTTAATATTATAGGCCATGTGCTATTTTCTATACTATTTGTCATTTAAGTTCCTACCTTCAAGTAGGCTATGGTTGTTGATTTATCAACATAGTTATTATATACCTTTGTTAAGTTGCTTACAAGAATAAAAAAACTAAGTCTAGCCTAGTTTTGAGTAATTATCATGTTTTAATTTTATAAAAGCTAAAACTGTGTAGCTTATTAAATTTACAAAAGGAATTGCAATAGTTGCTTTTGCAACTTTACGTACCTTTTGGTCTACTTGTTGGTTTGAGCTTGGTCTATTTAGATAGTTTGATTTATTGTAAAGTATATAAATTGTTAATAAATGGAACAATATTGCATATAGATAAATTAGCATATTATCATAACTATTTAACATTCCAACAAATATTATTTTCATGCTTACCAAAATACCCAAAGCTAGAAATCCTCCAACCAAAGTAATGAAAATAAATGAATGCAATAGTATAGAAATACTAAAACCTTTACTTGATCTTCCGCATATCATATCAATTAAATTTACTCTATCAAATCTAACTGGCTTGTCAACTGTAATTAAACCTTTTTGAATAGATTTTTTCTTTGAGTAATAAAGCAAGAATCAAATTGGTATGTTTAGTAATGGTAATCAAAACAATGAATAACAACTTACTAAAATAGCTTTATCTTTTTTAACATCTTGCGTTTTAACTTTGAAAAAACTTATAATTCTTAAATTATTTGATGTAGTAGAATAAACAAACATCAATCCTCAAACTACCGCTCATGAGTAAGTGAAAAAATCACTACTCCCAGCTGTTTGACCATTATAAAATAAATAACTTAAAAGAAAAACTAAAAAGAATACTCCTGCAATCATTTGATAAACAAGATATTGTTTATACATAAAATTAAATTCAGGAGGAAAATACTTATTATCAGGATTTGGATTTATATCTCTATTAAAACTATTCATTATTACTCCTTTTATATGTAGATTATACCCTTTCTAATTTTAAAAATAATAAAAAAATCAGTTTGCAACTGATTTAATTATTTTAATAATTCTTGTAACTTATTTTGTATTTCTTTAGCTTTATCTGGGTTTTTTTGCATTCAATCTCTCACAGATTCTTTTCCTTGGCCAATTTTTTCTTCATTATATGAATACCAAACCCCTGCTCTTGTTAATACATTGTATAGTGTTGCTAATTCAATGATTTCAAGGTCTTTTTCAATACCTTTGTTATAAGCAATTGTAATTTGGCAACTTTTGAAAGGTGCCGAAACTTTATTTTTTACAACTTTTAATTTAACTCTTGATGCACTAACTTCTCCATTTGTAGTTATATTTTCACCTTTTCTAACTTCAATTCTAAGTGAAGAGTAGAATCTTAATGCTCTACCTCCAGGAGTGGTTTCAGGATTTCCAAAAATAACTCCTACTTTTTCTCTTAACTGATTTATAAATATAACTGTAGTATTGGTTTTAGAAATTATCCCATTTAATTTTCTTAATGCTTTTGACATCAAACGTGCTTGTAATCCGATTTGTTGATCTGACATCTCACCTTCAAGTTCACTTTTTGGAACTAAAGCAGCAACTGAATCAACAACAACAATTTCCATAGTTCCAGATTTAACAAGCATTTCTAATATATCTAAAGCTTGTTCTCCAGAATCTGGTTGTGCTACAATTAAATTTTCGATGTCCACTCCTAAGTTTTTAGCATATCTTGGATCTAATGCATGTTCAGCATCAATAAATGCAGCTCTACCATTTGCTTTTTGTGCTTCTGCAATAGCATGTAGAGAAAGTGTTGTTTTACCACTTGACTCTGGTCCAAAAATTTCTATAATTCTTCCTTTAGGATAACCACCAATTCCAATAGCTCTATCCAATAAAAAACTTCCTGTAGAAATACAATCGACTATTCCATCAATTTTATCTCCAAGTCTCATGATTGAACCTTTTCCAAAAGTTTTTTCTATATCTTTTAGAACAGCTTTAAATGATGGGTCGTCATAAATATTATTATCCATATTTAAAATCGCTCCTTCATTAATGTTTTTTTCCTCTTTTTTTATCATAATTATTTTCCTCCCATTTATAAAATCGTACAAAGAAAATAATTTTGGTCATTTTTTTTAAATTTCTTTAAATTTATTTAATAAAAAATCAATTGCTTTTATTTTGTATTGCTCTCTTGAAATATCTTCTTTAATAACAAATTCGTAACTATATTGTTTATCTTTTATTGCAAAACCAACATAACTAAGTCCAGTTCTAGGATTACTTTTATCTATTGGAGTTGCAAATCCAGTAAAAGCAAAACAAACATCTGTTTTTAAGATATCCTGAGTATTGTTAAGCATCGCTACTAATGTTTCTAATGAAACTTCACTATGATTTTTAATTATTTGTTCATTGATATTCAACTGCTCAATTTTAAATTCATTTGAATAACAAACATAACCACCCTTAAAGTAATTGCTTGCTCCAGAAATATTTGTAAATGAGTGTGCAAATAATCCGCCTGTAAAAGATTCACAACTAGATAGTGTGTAGTTGTTTTTCTTCAAATAATCTAATAAATAATTCATTATAACAAATCCTTAAAAATCATAGTGAAAAATATTTTTATCATAACCCACGTTCTGTTCGCATAAGCGTATCAACCATCTATCTATCACCAAAAAGGTGATCCAAAAGACTAGTTCGTTTCCCAGCCTCTTAGTTCCTCTACCATAATTTGAGTTTCTTGCTTGTGGAGTTTACCCGTTCCATTTCACTATTTCTAGCTAATCGTCTCTGTGGCACTTTAAAGATGTCGCCATATGAAAAATCACTTAGGCTTCATACAAGTCATCACCATAAAATGGTGCCTAGAGTTATTTTATTCCTCTAGCACAATCACTACATTCATCACAGAATGTGCAAGCGTGGAGTTTCCTCTGTATTATTTTGCAAATACAGCGATTGATTCAAAAAATACTTTCACTTACTTATTGTACACTATTATTTATCAAAATTCTTTTTTTCCAGGTTTGATATTCTTTGGAGAATTTGAGCACTGCTCAATCCTTCTCTAGATAAAGCTTCTTGTTGTTCTTTTGTAAGTTTTAAAACACCTCTAGTTTTTGCAAGTTCTTCTTCTAAAACTTCGTTTCTTTTTAATAAAGCAGCTTTTTCTTCTTCAAAATTTTTTTTCATTTCTTCAAATACTTTGTAATCTTCTAAAATAACATCTAAAAAAGCATCAACTTCTTCAACTTTATAGCCCTTGTATTCAATGTCAAAATCTTTGTTTAAAATGTCATTATTTGTCAATTTTATGTAATTTGCCATAATTGAGCCCCCTTAGTTTTAATTATAATGAATAATCATCAAAATACAAACTCATAATTTGTTTAAAATTTTTGACAATAAACTAATTTAGTAAACGATTTTATAATTGAGGTGATTTTATGATTATTAAAAATAAAGGAATGTTTTTAGAAACAATATTGAATAACTCTGTTGATTACTTACTTGAAAGAAAACTCCTTATACAAAAAATACCTATAAACAACTCTTTAATTAGTGTTGAAAACAATGTCATTAAAGCAAAATTAGATAAAAATAATTTTTGTGATTACATCGGTATTTACAAAGGTTCTTACTTAGAGTTTGAAGCTAAAGAAACAAGTTTAGATCACTTTAGTTTTTCAAATATAAAACAAAACCAAATTGATAAGCTAAATCAGATTAAAGAACTTATGGGTATTAGTTTTTTAATCATATATTTTCATAAATATAATGAGTTTTTTGGTATTTCATTAGAAGAGGTTAAAAATTATAAGAGTAAAAAAATACCCTATTCTTGGTTTAAAGAATTTGGGTATAAATTAGAATTTGATAAAATACATTTAAATATTGTTCCTTATATTAATCATTTAATCAGTTGTATCTAGTTAATTTTAAAGTTTTTGTTTTTGCCAGATAATTATCTAATTCTTTTACTAATCCTGTAAAATCTTTAATTTTTTTCTCAGTTATTAATGAAACCATTTTAGTTTTTGAAAGTCCTTTTTTAACATAATCTTCTATTATTGCCACTTCTTCAGCAGACAATTTTATTGACATAAGTTGTTCAACAAAGACAAATTTCTTATCATGACTGAAACTTGCTGATTCTTCTTCTAGTTTAAAAATTAATTTATTGAAAAGTGGTAAAAGATCTAATTGAGTTTTTTTACCAACTTGCTCAATACTAATTAAACCATCAACAAGTAATTTACTAATTTCTTGTTCTATTAAATCTTTTTCTATAGACATATATTTAGCTATCTCTGATGGAGTAAAGTTTTTTTGTTCATCATTTGATAATTCCATTATTATTAATATTATTGCTAATTGATTTTCGTTTATTGAAAGTTTTGAGTAGTTTAAGATTAAAAGAGTTCTTTTGCTAATAATTCCTGCTTTGAATAAATGAAACATTTATTTCTATCAATTTTCCAAAATAAAAGTTGCTCCTGCAACTTTTTATATAAATGTAACTAAATTATTTAGCTACTGCTTCTTTAAGTTGTTTTGCAACTTTAAATTTAGCAACTTTTGTTGCAGGAATTTGAATTTTTGCACCAGTAGATGGATTAACACCTTCACGTGCTGCTCTCTCAGCTGAAACAAATTTTCCAAAACCGGCAATAGCCACTTCTTCTTGTTTAACTAAGCTTTGAGTAATAGTGTCAAATATAAATCCAACCATTTTTTCTGCATCACTTTTTGATGTGTTGAACTCTGATGATAATTTTTCAGATAATTCTTTTTTAGTCATGTTATATCTACCCCTTTAATCTATACTACCTTTGCATTCTTAAAAATATCATTAATAAGTATGCTAGGCTTAGACTTATTATATAGTATTCTATACATTATTTCAAATAAAGGGCAAGAAATTTTATGTTTTTTGATTATTTTATAGGCTATTTCACAAGTTTTGACACCCTCAACTGTATTTTTATGGAACCTAAGAACAGAATTTGCATCATCATTTTCTGCTATTTGAACTCCTAATGAGAAATTTCTTGATTTTATTGAGCTAGCTGTTAGAATTAAATCTCCTAATGTTGCAAAATTCATAAATGTTTCTATTTTTGCACCAAACTCTTTTGCTATAACGAACATTTCTTGATGACCAATTGTGATCAATGAAGCTTTCGCATTATCAGCGGCACTAAATCCAAATAAAATACCACTTGCAATAGCTACGGTGTTTTTTAAAGCGGCCGCAACTTCACAACCAACCACATCAGATGTAGCTCTTACAACAAAATAATCATTTGAAAATAATTCTGCTATATATTTAGCAATTTCAATATCTTCATTACAGCTCATTATGCATGTTGGTTTTCTTAAAAGTACCTCAGAAGCAACTGATGGACCATAAATAGCACCATAGCTTTTCATAACCCCTGAATCTTTAAGTCTATTTTTTATTCTTTCACTTAATAAACCTAGATTTTCAGCGTCTAATCCTTTTGCAACATTGATTATGTGCATCTCTCTTTTACCATATTTGATTATATTATCAATTGCATCATCAATAGCGAAAGTTGGAGTAGATAATATTACAATTTCAGCATTTTCCATAGCTTCACTAAAATCCATGGTCGCTTTGATTGATTCATTTATTAAAAGGTCATGAAAAAACCTCGTATTTAGGTGGTTATTATTAATATCTTTAACTTGCATTTCATCAATTCCAAACATCAAAACATCATGTCCATTGTCTGATAAAACATTTGCTAGAACAGTACCATATGCTCCAGTACCTATTATAGCTATTTTTGCTTTCTTCATATTTAAATCTATTTCCTTTCTCGAAATATAATAGATATTGGAACACCACTAAAATCAAACTGAGCTCTAATTTGGTTTTCTAAAAATCTCTTATAAGAAAAGTGAACATAACTCGGGTTATTTACAAAAAGCACAAAAGTTGGTAAATAAGCTTCTACTTGAGATGCATAATATATTTTCAGCCTACCTCCATTGTGGTTTGGGGCTGGGTTTATTAATTGTGCTCTATTGAAAATTTCATTTAAAATACTTGTTCTAATGCGCTTCTTAATATTAGTTTTAACAAGTTCTACTAGGTCAAAAATTTTATTTATTCTTTTCTTTTCTTTTGCAGAAATAAAAATAATGCTTGCATAACTTAAATACTTAAAGTATGCTTTTATTTCTTCTTCTTTTTTCTTTATCGTATTTGAATCTTTGCTCACAAGATCTCACTTGTTGCCTACTATTATTATAGGTTTATTTTCTTCAAATGCAAACCCACCAATATTTGTATCTTGATCACTTATTGAAACACTTGCATCAAGCATTAACAATACAATATCTGCTTTGTTGATTGAAGTCATTGATCTCAAATAACTATACTTTTCAACAGTTTCATAAATTCTACCTTTTTTTCTCATTCCAGCAGTATCTATTATTACATAGTTTTTTCCATCAACTTTGATCTTGGTATCTACACTGTCAATTGTTGTTCCAGCAATATCAGAAACTATCATTCTTTCTTCATTTACAAGTGCATTTACAAGACTAGATTTACCAACGTTGGGACGACCTACGATTGCAAGTTTAGTCTCTTCATCTAAATTGTTTTCTGCAAACTTTGGAAGTTGCTCTAAGATTTTGTCTAGCAAATCACCAATACCAATTCCATGAGATGATGAAATTAAAAATGGTTCTCCAAATCCTAAAGACATAAAAGCATATGATTCATCAAACTTTTCTTTTTTATCATATTTATTTGCAACCAAAATAACTGGCTTATTAGTTTTATAAAGTATTTTGGCAACCGCCTCATCTTCAATTGTGATACCCTCACGAAAATCAAGTGTAAAAATGATAACATCAGCTTCTTGCATAGCTATCTCAGCTTGCATTCTAATTTGAGCTGAGAATTCAGTGTCTTGAATAGTGATACCTCCTGTATCAACTATTATAAAATTTCTGGTTAGTCACTCAGCTTTACCATACATTCTATCTCGAGTTACACCCGGTTTATCTTCAACAATAGCTTTTTTTTCTTTTATTATTCTGTTAAAAAGAGTAGATTTACCAACGTTTGGCCGTCCTACAATTGCAACAACACCTTTTCTTGCCATAAATTCTACTCCTTTTTATAAATAATTGTTTATTTTATTTTCAATGCTATTGATAACTTCTTCTAGTGTCATATTACTTGTGTCAATAACAATTGCATCTTTAGCAATTTTTAAAGCACCAACAGATCTGCCTTTGTCTGCTAAATCTCTTTTTATAACACCATCTAGAATATCTTCATAAACATTTGGTTCAATATTATTTTTTTGATTTTGCAAAAATCTTCTTTTGGCTCTTACTTCTGGTGAACAGTCAAAATAAAGTTTTATATCTGCTTCAGGTAAAACCACAGTTGTTATATCTCTACCAACCATAATAACTCCACCACATAATGCCATTTGCTTTTGCATTTCGACCATTTTTTCCCTTACTTTTGGAACAACTGAAATATAAGAAATATTTTTAGTGACATCATAATCTGATAGATAAGCTGTGTAATCTTTATTTCGCACAAAAATTTTTTCATCGTCTTTATAAATACAATCAAACTCTTCAAGTTTTTTTAGTATATCATTTGTATTTAAAAAATCAATCTTTTCATTTATACAAAATTTTGTAAATGCTCTATACATTAAACCTGTATCTATAAATTTAAAACCCAGGTTTTTTGCTACTATATTCATAACTGAGCTTTTCCCACTACTAGCAGTACCATCAACAGCTACATTAATTTTTTTGTTCATTTTTATACTCCTCTATATAGCAAAAGGTATTGAAATAGATAAAATCATTAAAATAAACATTGAGAAAAATACTCAAGTTATATTTTTAAATTTCTTTTTTCTATTATAAATTTGTCATCTTTTCAATACTTCTTTTTGACTTTTTTCCATATTTAAGTCTGCTTCACGTATCATTTGAAAAGTATTTCTTTTATCTTTATTTCTAACTTGTTGAATAGTTGTCATTGAAATATCATGTGTTGGATTTTTTCGATTTTGTTGTTTTGATTGAAGCCTTTTAATATTTTCAACAAAAACCTTTTCGTTTTTTACTAAATTATTATAGTATGTAATATACTTTTGACTTTTCAACTCATATTCTTCATTTTCTTTAGTTTCTTTTGAATTTCTCTCTACAACTTTTGGTTTAATTTTTTTTAATTCTTCTATTTCTCTTCTAATATCGTATTTGATATCCTCAGATAATAAACTATTTGATCTATCTTTATCTAAATAAGGTGTATCTAATTCATGTTTTTGATCAAACACTTCAAGTTTTCTTTTAAAAAAGTCAGCATCAATAACTTTTAATCTTTCAAATATTGAAAATATAAGTCTTTTTTCATCTAGGGTTTGCTTTTTATTTGCTATTTCTTCTCTGACTTTATTGTGAAGGTTTTTATTCTTTTCAGTTCTAGTCATTGATTTCATGTTTTCGCCCCTATCAACTTTATTATTATAAATTATTATATATAGAAAATAGAATATTTGTTATCATTATATTGTTAGGAGATAATATAATGAAAAAAACTTGAATAGATAAATCAATGTGCATAGGTTGTGAAGCATGTGTTAGCATTGATGAAGATGATATATTATTTATGGACGAAGATGGATTGGCAGAAGCTAAGGAAAATGATAAAGAATTAATTAATTGCCAAATGGTTTGTCCTACTGGCGCTGTTAAAATTGGAGAAGATAAATAATTGAGAGTTTGTTTAAGCTCTTTTTTTGTTTTAAATAAAAAACCTTTATTAAAAGGTTTAAAATTCTTTGTTACTTTTTTGTTTAAATGATTCTTCTCTTAATTGGTCATAGATATTTTGTTCAAATTTTTTAGTACCATTTATAACTGCCAATAAAGGTTGATCTCCTATTTTTGTTGGTAATTGCATTGTATCTCCAAAGTATTTATCAATACCTTTAATTAATGCTGTACCTCCACATAATGTAATACCATTTCTAAAGATATCTCCGGCTAGTTCAGGAGGAGTTTCTTCTAATACTCTAACAGTTAAATCAATTATTTTTGCTATAGAGATTTTTAAAACTTCTCTTATTTCTTGAGGAGAAATCTCTACTTCACGAGGTAAGCCAGAAACCACATCTCTACCATATATTTTCATAGATCTTTCATCAGGATATTTTGCCAATGAGCCCATTTTCACTTTAACTGTTTCAGCGGTTTTGATTCCAATTTCCATTCCTCTTTGTGATCTTACAAATTTCAAAATTTCTTCATTTAATACATTTCCAGCAATTTTAATTGATTTTGAAATAACAATATCACCAGATGCAATGACAGCAACGTCAGTTGTTCCTCCTCCCATATCAATTATTAATTGTCCAGAAGGTGAATTTATATTAACTCCCCCTCCAAGGGCTGCCATTTTTACTTCTTCTTCAATATAAACTTTTGAAGCCCCTAAACTATAAGCTATTTTTTCTAATGCTTTTTTTTCAAGATCAGTTATTAATGATGGACAAGCCAAAAGCATAACACTTCCTTTTAACAATTGTTGAATTCTTAGTTTTGCAAATATATGGTTTAGTTGTGCTTGTGTAGCTTTTACATCAGTTATTACTCCGTCAACCATTGGTCTAACTATTCTTAAGTTTTTATTTGCTTTACCAATCATTTTATAAGCATCTTCACCGACTGCTACTATTTTATTTTCTTTTATCTTATATGCCACAATTGATGGTTCATTATATACAATACCTTGTTTTGAAACATAAATTAATGTATATGCTGTTCCTAAATCTAATGAGACAAATAATGGTTTTTTTGCCATACTTGATACCCCCTAATTATACGTAATTAAAAAATATGTCATAACTACAAACTCATTTTATCAAAAAAAAGTTCATTCTAATAAGAAAAGATAAATTCTTATTAGAAAAAACTTTTTATCTATATCTATGGTTTAATTTTTTGATTTGTGGTTCAATAATTGCAAAAAATACATAGCACAGTGAAAATCTTAAAATTTCAAAACCAAATATTATTGCTGTTGAAGAAACATAGTGACTTTTAAAATTATCTCAAATATCTTCTGCACCTTCTTCGTGTTCATGAAAGAATATTCCTTTAAGATGAGTTACAAGGTGTTCTACTTCTTCGTGATCTTCTTCTCCATAAACATCGGTTACATAGATTATTAAAACTGTAAATATAGTGTAGAAAATTACAACTATCGGTATGAAAAACACTATTGGCATTCATCTTTTGAATAAATCTTTTTTTCTGTTTGGATCTTTATGAATGTATGAATTTCTAAATACTACGTAATATGAAAATCACATAACTCATACAACTAACAAATAACCAAATGAATCAATAAGCATAGCCATTGCAGTGTGGTCTGAATCCATTAATAAATGAAATCAAGGAATAACTACAGCTAGCAAGCTTGAAAATAGCGGTCCTAAACTACCAATTGACAAACAAATAATCAAAATATCAAAATATCTTATTGATAGATTTACATCATTTATCGGTAATCTAAAAAATTTTTCACCTAACATATCAAAAGCACTACCACAGCTTGCTAATGCTAAAAATACCCCCGTTAATGATATTCTAAATATTAAATTACGCTTACTTGTATAAATACTATTAATGATATCAAAGTCTGAGTCTTTAATATCATCATGATTCCCTTTTGAGTCAATGTGATGCTTGTCATGATAATGATCACCTATTTGATCATTTTCTTTATGATCTGGAACATCGTGGTTGTGACTATCATCTTCAGGAGATTTGAATTTATCGTCTAATTCTTTAATCATTTTATTTTTTCCAATCTATAAAAATTATAATTACTTTATGAGTATACATAATGCATTATAAAAAAACAATACTATTTTATAATTATTATAAATTAATTTAAACTAGTATTTTTTGATATATACTTAACAACATCATAAATACTTATAAACAGCAAGAAGTTTACAGTATATTTCAAAACATTGAAACCCATAAGAATTCCCGCATATCACAAATTTTTATATTCTACATACCCATTAAAACCTGTGTAAGATGCGTATCAATCTAAAATAAATGTAAAGTTATATGCAATATTTATCAAACCCGCAAATACTATTGTTATAAATGCAGATGAGCAATATTTAATGTAAAAGCTTTTTTTTCCTTTAATATGCGCTTTTGTGTTTAATAAAAATGAAATTAATATAAAAACACCTAAAACCGACATATCGCTAATATTCATAACTGTAGAACCAACTGGTTCTGGATTCATTCCTAAATACCTAATTCAAGTACCAGGAGTTACTAGTAATAAAGCATAAAATCCGTTAATCATTTTTCAACAAATTAAATAACTTAAAAAATTCAGCTCCACTCTTAAAAAACCAATAATCGAAAGTGGAGTTAACGCTGCATAACTAATTCAAGATAATAAGTAGTTCATAGCTAAAATCATAGACAAAACCGCAACTCTGTAAGGGTTTAATTTAAAATAACTCTTATAGTTTTTTATTTTATATTTTGAAAGCTCTATTTCTATATCATCATTACTTATTATTTCTGACCCATTATTTGAACTTTCTTCTAAGTTTTTTTCAGGTAAATCAGAATTTCTATTTGTTGTCATATTGATCTCCTTTTTTACTTTTTTTCAAATATAGATTGATTTTACTATAAAATTTAAGTGATAAGGAGATTAGTTAAATTATGAAAAATAATGTAATTGAAATGATAGTTGAAATCCCCAAAGGAAGTTCAAATAAATATGAATACGATATGATTAATGGAACAATTAGTTTAGATAGAGTTCTTTATGGAGCTAATTTTTATCCAGGAGAATATGGTTTCATAGATAATACTCTTGATTGAGATGGTGATCCTCTTGACGTTATAAGTCTTGTGACATACCCAACTATGCCAGGAGTTAGAGTTAAAGTGAGAATACTTGGTACAATTAGAATGATTGATGCTGGGGAAATAGATACAAAATTATTTGGTGTATTTAATGATGACCCAAGATTTAACACATATGAAAAGTTAGAAGATGTTCCTCAACATTTAAAAGACGAAATAGAAAACTTCTTTTTACAATACAAAGCTTTGCAAAAAAAAGAAGTTAGAATCGATGGGTGAGGCGATGCAAAAGAGGCTGAAAAAGAAATCAAAGAGTGCAAAGAAAGATTTGAAGAATACAAAGATAGATACTTGCAACCAGATGGTAAAGAAAAAATTATGGCAGAATGAAAAGAAAAAGGTCTTGGCCAAGCATAATAAAAAACATTCTTATAAAGAATGTTTTTTATTACTTAAATTATTTTTCATACTTTTTGAATTTTTTGAAAGTAAAGCTAAGAATAATATTTTAAAATAATCAATTACAATATATTGTAATAAACAAACAATAAATACAAACACAGCTAAAAAAACCATATAAATATTTACTAAGAAAATATTTATATCAGAAATATCTAATCCTATTAAATCTGAAATAAATTGTATTATATAATTCATTGATAAATATATCCCTAATGTGTATTTAGAAATATAATTTATAATTTCACTTTTCAAATTCAAATTATAAAAAATTGTGAATAAAAAAACATGAAGAATCATAGCGATTATATTATTTTCTTTAAAAAAAAACCTATATCCATTATGTCTTTTGAGCTTAATTTTACAAAAAATATAAAAATATCATTGAATAAAATTAAAGTGATCAGTAGTAAACAGCTCACTCGAAGAAAGTTTTTACTTATGATAACTTTAGATAAATAAGTTTTTGAAAAAGATCCGAATAAAGCCATCAAAAGTATCCAAAAAGTATTATAAGGTATATAAATAATGTCGTTAAAAGAGATTATAATAAGAATTAATGTCAGTACCAAAATATATATTTGTCATTTCACATTGACAAGATATTTTGAAATAAATATGTATATAAAATAAACAAATATCATTCCAAAAGCATATCACCAGGTTTATATTACATCGTGGTTAATATAACCAAAATTATCTACTTTATAATAAAAATGATCAATTAAATATACCATCAATAAAATAAAAAGATAGTAAAAAATTATATTCAACAAATATTTTGTAAATTTTTTTACGCAAGAATATATTTCTTTTCCGACCATAAAAAAACCGGTTATAAAGGCAAAAGTTGAAATGTGCATGATACTGACAGGCAATAAACCTGAGAACACATAGAAAATATTAGTATCATGATTATAGCCTCAAACATGGTTTAAAATAACAAAATAACACAGAATTATTCTTAATAGTTCTAATGATGAATTACGCTTATTCATATTTCTCCTTTATATAATCATTTTAAAATAATTATATAAAGGAAATAAAAATTTATCAAAGTTAAATTTATAAATTTGTAAAAGGTCCTAAAAATTTTAAGTTACTTGTTTTGGAATTAATTTTAAAAAGACTAAAATAAAGTTTCGTGATCTGTAAAGCAAAGATTCTGGCTGTTGCTAAATCACTTTTATAACCAGCCAATTCTTCATCTACAAATTTAATAAGTTTTCTTTCATACATTGATTCTAAATTTAGTTTACTTTTGGCTGCTAAAAATTGAAAACTTATATAAAATAAAAATGCAAATATATCTATTACATCAAGTATATGATAGCTTCAAATCAAATATAAATATGAGCTAGATATGTCTTCTTCTTTTAAAATAAATTCTAAAGTAAAAAACAAACAAAAATTCAAAACTATTACTAACAGGTAAATAAACATAAACATAATTTGCAATTTATATGCTGCTAAATTATATTTTTTTATAAAACTTTCTTTTTTATAAAGACAAGCATTATATCAAATACTTCCTAATAAATAGTCTAATTCATAACCAACACTAGGCATGACTCACTTTGGAATTTCGATAATTTTTTTTCTTGCATTTAGCATATTGCCAACATTGCAATAACTTTCAGTTTCTCCATATTTAATTTGAAGGTCTTCAATATCTAAATATTTTTTGAATTTTTCAATAATTTCACTAATTTTCCCAGTAGATATGTTTATGTCGGCTGAGTTTATTTGTACTATTTTTATATTTGAATAACTAATAATATTAAAAATTTTAATTGTTACTAGTGAGACCAATGTTAAAATACTACCTAAAAAAACAATATTAAACATGTTTTCTCCCCTTTAATTTCTATTATTATATCAAATTATATAGTTCATTATCTTTTGTATTTATCAAAAAGAAACTTAATTTCAGGCTTTAATTCATTCACTTTTTTAACATCATAAACGCTTTGTACATTTCTAACTATGCAATGACTAGACATAAATGCACTCACAAAAAACTTACCATCTTTGTAATTAATCGGCTTTAAAGAACCACCAGCTGTAATTCCAGCTGCAAAAAATCTCGTTCTATTATCTGCCACTAAATCTATATCTTCTAAAATAGTCTCAAAATCAATTTTATGCTTATCAACTCAGGCTTTTTCTTTTTGAAATCTTTGACTAGTTTCTGCTTCATTGGGTCAAATATCTTTATAAGGAACTAATCTACATTGCATTTTACAGCCAGAAGATATGGCAAGTGATGCCATTAAACAACCTTCTGGTGCACCACCTATTCCATACACAAAGTCTGCTTCGCCATTTACAACATCAATTGCTGCTAAAACATCACCGTCTTGTATTGTTCTGACTATTACGCCTAATTCAATAAGATCTTGTATAACTTTTTGGTGTCTTGGTTTGTCAAGGATTATTCCTTTTAGGTCTTTTTTGTTAGCCCAGGTTTGCATAGATTTTATATTTTCTAGTATACCAAGTTTTAAATCTATACAGTTCAAGAAGCTATCGCTAACAAAAAACTTTTCCATGTACATTTCTGGAATTTGTAACATGGTATTTTGCTTAGAAATACTAATAGCCGATACACTACCAGCAAAATTATAAGCCGAAGGGTATGTACCCTCAACAGGGTCTACTGATGCATCGAATGTTGGTGCATCAGGATTATTTGTATCACCTAAGATTTGTCCGACAAATAACATTGGTGCATTGTCGAGTTCTCCTTCACCATTAACAACTCTTAGTTTAAAACCTTTTTCATTTTTTAACATTATTTCAATCGCTTCTACAGCAGCTTGATCTATTTCGTTTTTATCTTTTTTTCCAATATATTTATATGTTGCAATCGCTGCAACCTCAACAGCTCTTAACAATACAGTATCTTTATTCATCTAGTTATCTCCAATATAAAAATTTTATAACAAACAAAAAAAATATGTCTTAATAAACTGGGAAAAATAAATTCTACACTAGAAAGAGGTGTAGAATTTTTTATGTCAAAAAACCTAACTGTAGAAGAATGAATGAAAATAATTCAAATATATAAAAAACAAGGAATTCAAATTGCAGAACAAGAATATCGTATAATTAAAGCAAAACAGATTAAATTTTCACAATTTATTAAAAAAAGAATAAAACAAAAAACTTATTTAGTAGATAATTATGGTATGAAAAGTTTAAATAGAAAAAAAGGCTCTGGAAGATACAAAAAAAGAGATGATTCTGATATTCCAGGAATAATTAGTGATCTAACTGAAGAGCAAAAAAGAGAAATAATTGAAGATTGAATAAAAAGTCAGAGAGATAAAAAGGAAAGAAATGCGATTAGCAAAATAAAATCTCTAAACATAAGTATGAAAGCAAGAATTATATCAATGCATAGAACAACATTTTACAAAAAACCAAAAGTTAGAAGATATAAATACAATAATTTAAAAAACACAGTTGAAGAAATATTAAAGGAGTCCAAGTTTATATATGGTAGCAGAAAAATAAGTGTTTTATTAAAAGAAAAACATATGTCAATCAACGATAGAACTTTAAGGCACTATCTAAAAAGATGAGGTTTTATAATTAAAACCCGAATTAAAAAAAGACAAGCAGAATCAAAAAATATTAATACTAAATTTAAGGATTTAGTGAAGCGCAATTATAATCCTACTATAGACAATATAATTGCTACTGATGTTTCTTACATTCCGGGTTTGGTAGAAGGAAATAATTACTATTTATCTGCAGCTATTAGTCATAAAACTAAAAAAATTGAATCATGATGTTTATCAAAAAACAACAACTCGCAATTAGTTATAGATACTTTAAATAAAATTAATAAATCAAATTTTATATTACATTCAGATCATGGCTCTCAATACTCTAGTAATGAAGTTATAGAATTGGTAAAACAAATGAATTGTCAAACTTCAATGAGCAGAGTTGGCAATTCCTTAGATAATAGAGAAATAGAGTATTTTTTTAGTTGTTTAAAAGGTGAGTATCTAAATCACATTAATACAAACAAAATGAATATTGATGAAATTTATAATCATATAGATTGATATATAGATTGATATAATAATAAAAGAATACAAAAAATTTTGAATTGAAAAACGCCAGCTACTGCCGGCGCTATTATTTAAAACTGTAGAATTTGTTTTTCCCAGTTTATAAAGACATAATGTTTTTAAAAAAAAAATTAAACTACATTATGATAAACGTTTTGAACATCTTCTAATTCATTTAGTTTATCAATTAATTTTTCAAATTTTGCTTTTGCTTCTTCATCAGTTATTTGAATATCTTCATCAGCCAACATTGTTGTTTCAGCCATACTGTAATCTTTTATTCCAGAATTATCAAGTGCTTGCTTAACTTTATTGAATTCATTAAATGGAGCATATACCGTTGTTAAACCTTCTTCTTCAACAACATCGCTTACTTCACAGTCTGTTTCCATTAGTAATTCTAATACTTCTTCGACGCTTTTATCCTCAAAAGCAAACACACTTGTTGCCTGAAATGAGTGAGAAACTGCTCCTGCATTTGCTATTTTTCCACCATTTTTATTAAAGGCATCTCTAATTTCTGCAATTGCTCTATTCACATTAGTTGTTAGAGAATCAACAATTATCATTGAATTTCCAGGACCATAACCTTCATATCTATTAGATACAAAACTTTCAGCATCTCCACCTTCAGCTCTTTTTATAGCTCTTTGTATTACATCTGCAGGAACTTGCTTAGATTTTGCCTTGTCCATTGCGCTTCTTAAAGCTAAATTTGAATCTGGATCTGTACTTCCGTTTTTTGCTGCCATATAGATTTCTTTGGCAGCTCTACCATATATAGCAGACTTCATTGCTGCTGTCTTTGCCATACTTTGTTTTCTGACTTCGTGTGCTCTTCCCATATTAACCTCTTTTTTTATTCTTTAAAATTTTACAACATTATTTTATTTAAGCAAAATAAAAATTTAATTATATTTATTTTTTTAAACTTGGATTCATAGAATAAATTTTGTTCATTATTATTTCCATTTTTTTATTTAAGTCATCATGTTCTGCATCAATAACTAAAAAATTGAACATACTTTTTCGTTTTTCATAGTAATCATCATATCTATTATTAAGAACTTCTCAATATTCTCTTGGTGTTTCTAATTCTTGAACCCTTCCTCTTTCTCGAATTCTCTCTATTGCTTTATCAGTAGATAATTTTAAGTAAATAACTAAATCAAATTCAGATCTATTTCCTAAATTGGGTATAATAACATTTTCATAAAAATCATTATATGTTTTGTAATCTATGTCGCTCATTGTTTTTAAATCATGATTAACAGCTACAAAAATTGGGTCTTCTAATATTGTTCTATCAAAAATTACATTTTCTAATTTTTTTGCTTCTAACAATTGTTTACTTCTTGCAGTAAGCATGAATATTTGCATCTTAAATACATTAGCTTCCATATCTTTGTAATAATCATCAAAATAAGGATTATTATCAATAGGTTCTGGAAAAATTCGATATTTTAATATTTTTGATATCTCTTCACTAATTGTTGATTTTCCCGCTCCAACTGTACCAAATAATGCAATTCTCATAACATTAAATCCCTTTCTTTTTTGGTCCTGATGAGTATAGTCCATAAAATTGCTTAACTTCATGAAACTTCAATGGTCTAAATTTTCCAATTTCTACATCTTTTATTTCTAAAAACTCAATTTGTGTTCTTTTTAATTTTTTTAAATATATATCTGCAGCTATGAGCATTTTTTTTACATGATGCTTTTTACCTTCAGCAATTGTTAACTCTATTATAGATTCATCAAACTTAGGATCATATTTTATTAAATTAGCATATAAAGCCTTAGTTTTATAACTATCATCAATAATAACTCCATTTATTAAATTTTTTATTTGCACTTTAGAGACATTACCTTTACATAAAGCTTGATATGTTTTTCTAAATTCATATCTTGGGTGCATTACAAAGTTTGCAAATTCGCCATCATTTGTCATTAATAACGCTCCACTAACATCATAATCTAATCTCCCAACTGGGAAAAGTCTTATTTTTGAATCTTTAAAGTAGTCGGCCACTGTTGGTCTACCTTTAGGGTCACTCATAGTTGTTAAAACCAATCTTGGTTTATTAAATAGGTAATATACTTTTTCTTCAACTTTTTTAAGTTCCTTATTATTAATTTGAATTTCAACATTAGGATCAAAACTAGACCCCAATTCTTTTATGACTTCTCCATTAACTTTTACTCTTCCTTGAGTAATTAAATTTTCTGCTTGTCTTCTTGAGCAAAATCCTCTAGAAGCGATGATTTTTTGTAATCTTTCCATTTTTTATTCCCGTCCAAAGATGTCTTTATCTTGTTCAAAACTATCTTGTAGTTTTGGCAGATCATCCAAACTATTTAAGTTAAAATACTTTAAAAAGTCTTCTGTTACTTTATATAGTGTTGGCTTTCCTACTTCTTCACTTTTTCCAGCATCAGTGATTAAATTTCTTAATTTCAATTTATAGAATATAGCATCACAACCTACCCCACGAATTGTTTCAACGGCTGCTTTTGTGATTGGTCCTTTATAAGCTATTATCGACAGTGTCTCGATGCTTGCTGTAGATAGCTTCGTTTCTGTTTTCACGTTTGTTAGTCTTGCATAAAAGTCAGCATTTTGTTTTTTTGTTGTCATTCTATATTTTGATTTTGCAAACTTTTGAATATCTAGACCTGATGATTTATCTTTTTCATATTTAGCTATCAAGTCTTCAATAACTTTTTCAACATCATCATCATTTTCTAATTCTAATATAAATTTCAAATCCTCTAAAGAGGTACCTTCATCACCATTGACAAAAAGTAAACCTTCTGCAATGGCCATTTTCTTATCAAAATCCATACTACTTATTCTCCTTTTTCAAGATATTTAACCATAACATCATCATTTTCTTGATATACACTAATAAATTTTTTTGATGCAAGTTCCAATACTGCTAAAAATGTTGCAACCAACATTCTAAGAGAGTAATCTTTTTGTTGTATAAGTTCTTCAAGTTTTATAATTTCAATTTTTCTTAAAGATAAAAATTCTTTAATGTCTTTTGCAATTTCTTCTGGAGATACTTCTTCAGTAGTTAGAATATTTGTCTCAATATTATTAAACTTGGCTTTTTCAATTGCTTTTAGAAAAATTTTAGAAAACTTGTCAATATCAATTGTATTTGGCGCTAAAGGAAGTTTATCGTCGTCTACTTTTGTAATTTTTATAACAGTTTTTGGTTTACTATATACTTTCAAACCCTCAAGTTGTTGAATTTTGAAGAACTCAGTAACTTCTTTTATTTTATGATATTCTATAAGTCTTGTTAGCAATTCTTCTCTTTGTTCAGCTTCATAATTAGAGTCAATTTCGACTTCTTCTTTTGGGATTAGCGTTCTTGACTTAATTTCTAATAAAGTTGTTGCCATTACCAGATATTCACTTGCAATTTCTATGTCATCTTCTACAACTTGTTTTATGTAATCCAAATATTGGTTAGATAAATCAATTAAATTAACTTCCATTATACTTACTTGTTTTTCTTTAATCATATGCAACAACAAGTCTAATGGTCCTGTAAAATTATCAAGTTGAACTTCCCTTCATCTTTCCTTCAAAATGGTTACTCCTTATTTTCTAAACTACCTTCTTTTTTCAAGTCTTTCAAGTTCTTCTCTAATTTCAAGCTCATTTTTTAATGTACTGCTTAATGCTAACATAATTCTACCAATAATTATAAATAACAATTCAATCGAGAAAGTTATATTATATTTTTCAATTGGATCTGTAAAATCATGCTCTAGTGTATTTCTTAATTTTCTAATATAGTGTCATGCTTTCGAATAAGTTATATTTTCAATAACATCACATAATTTTTGAAAATGCGCTACATCTTTTGTTAAAAAAGATATATCCTTAGTAAAATCAGTAAAAAACTTCAATGAAAGTTCACTTACATCTACTTTTTTATGCTTAAGATATTTTTCATTTAAATGTCTTGCTATATATGTAAATTTATCAAAAACTGTATATAAGTACTTAAAAGTTTCATTTTGTTGATGAAATTCAATTGAATTAATACCATACATTGATTGATAATTAGTTAAACTATCATATTTATAACTTTTTTCTAAAAAATATCTAACAATGCTTTTGATTTCAACAAAAATAGAAAAATTAAACATTTCTGGATCACTATATAAGGCTTTTTCTAAAGCTCTTTTGCAATTAGACATATAATCATGCATATTCTTTTTTGTTAAATCTTTTAGAGGTTTATCAACTGTAATATCAATAAATCTATATGACTCTTCACAATAGTGAACTAGTCTTTCAACAATAATATCTTGGCTAAAAAAAGTATCGTCAATGTATTCACCGATAACTTCAAGATAGGTTTGGAGCTCTTTAATTGAGTTATAACCTTTTGTTGCTAATATTTTGTTGATGCCCACAACGTCTTTCAATGTAATCTTTTCAGCCACAAAATCACCCCTACTTTTTTATTATAACTTAAAACCATTATATTTAAAGATTTTAAATCTTATTCAAAATAATTCTAAAAAAACTTTTTCATAGTATTTTACTAATTACTTTTATAGATTTTTATATGTTAATATTGATTATATTAAATATAGTTTATGAGGTAGTAGGAATGGTTCATAGAAAAAAAACAAAAACAGTTTTTGTTGGAAATGTTCAAGTTGGAGGAAACGATAAAGTAGTTATACAATCTATGACAACAACAAAAACCCACAATATAGAAGAAACTCTAAAACAAATTAATCAATTGTATCAAGAGGGTTGTGAAATAGTAAGGGTAGCTGTTTTAGGAATAAATGATGCACAAGCATTAAGTGAAATAGTTGAAAAAAGTCCAATTCCAGTTGTCGCAGATATTCATTTTAATTACAAATTTGCCTTAATAGCTGCAGATGCGGGCTGTGCAAAGATTAGAATCAATCCTGGTAATATTGGTATAGAGGAAAACACTATATCAGTTGTGGAAAAGTGTAAAGAAAAAAAGGTACCTATCAGAATAGGTATTAATTCAGGTAGTTTGCCTAAAAAATTAGTTGAAAAATATGGTTGAACATCAAAATGCATGGTGGAAGCATTGAGAGAACATATAGATATTTTAGAAAAACATAATTTTTACAACATAATATACTCACTAAAATCAACAGACCCACTAATGGCGATACAAGCATACGAAATGGCAAGTGAAATATGAGATTATCCTGCTCACATAGGTATAACTGAGGCTGGTAGCCTTCTAAATGGTGCTATTAAATCTAGTTTTGGACTAGGGTATTTATTGTATAAAGGAATTGGTTCAACTATTAGAATAAGTCTTAGTGAAGATCCAATAATGGAAATAAAAGTTGCAAAAAGACTTTTAAATTCAATGGACTTGTTCGAAAACATGGTTGAAGTAATTGCTTGCCCAACATGTGGTAGATTAGAATTTGGACTAAGTGAAGTAGTAAAAGAAATAGAGGACTTTGTAGAAACTCTTCATTTTCCTCTAAAAGTTGCAATATTGGGATGTGTTGTTAATGGTCCTGGAGAGGCAAGCCAAGCAGATATAGGTATAGCAGGTGGTAGAAATGGTGGAATAATATTTAAAAAAGGAAAAATTTTCAAAACTGTTCAGCAAGAACAGTTAGTACCCGAATTAAAAGAGCTTATAATGGAATACTATGAAATATGAAAACAACAGCAATAGCTGTTGTTTTTAAGCAATTTTACCATTTGAAACATCCACTTTGGTTTTTGCTTTTAACATAATTTGTTTTTTTAGAATTGTTTTTAAATTTTGAGTTGCCAATCTATAATCTGTGAAGTCGGCCATTAATTTTGCATTTGTGTAGAAATAAATTAAAGTTGCAAATAATACTATCACTGAGCAACAAGCAAAAATTATTGTCACTGTGTTTCCGTATGTTTGATCTAACTCATTTAAGTTCAAATTTTCATTATAAGAATCACTTAAATTGGGCATTTTTCCATATAAGGACTTATTTTGTGAAACTAACGGTTGCTCAATAACTTCTACTATGAATTTACCCAAATAAAGTGAACTCCCATAAAAACCCGTTACAGGATTTTTTGGTGCACGATAATTTCAAAACATACATAGAGAAAATAAACTATACATAAGTTGATTAAAACTTATGCCTATAAAAATATTTAAAATAATAAATACATAAGGATTTTTTACAAATGCTAAGATAGTGTATGCAAAGAACAGTAAAAATAGATTTATCATAAATAAATACTTTTGACCAAAATATTTCATCAAATATTTATATATAAAATATGAAACTAAAAGTGACGGTATTACAGTTGCATAACCTGAGATTCTAACTCACAAATTTGCAGCCTCAGAATTTTTATATATTTCCCAAAGTTTTAATGATAAAAAATCTGTAATCAAAATTGAGTTTGCTAATGAATATGATAGTGATAGCAAGAGAACTATTGTGTAAATGGCTAAAAAGTTTCAATTGCTTTTTTTAGGCAATTGATCTATCACATCCGAATCAAACACCCCTGCTAAGTTTTTATTTTCTTTATTTATAACCGAAAAAACCAACAAAATAATACCTACAACTATTGCAAGTGAATTAAAAATAGTAAAATTAAAATTTTTAAATATGACAGTCTGGATATCTCCAAAATATACTCCCAAAATACTGCCAACTCCGATGAATGTATAACAAATTCATGTAACTGGCAATGTGTTAATTCTATAGTAAAATTGCTCATTTAAAAGTAAATTATGAATTGTTGAAGTTGATAAAAGTAGTGAATACAATATTGACAAAATTGTAAATGTATATAAATCAATTTTAACTGTTAATAATATTATAGATGTTAGTATTAATCCCGAATAAGATAAACAAGTTCAGAACTTTCTCATTCTTATGACACCTGTGTAAAACGTTGCTAATGGTTTTAAAAAAATTGTAAATATACTTGAACTTAATAAAATCAATAATATATATGTTGTTGGAGATAAATCAGATGCCATATAATTTAAGCCCTTAGATAATTGATAACCAACAAGACTTGCAAATATTCAAAATACTAAAATACCCAATAAAAAAAATCCTGCGCTATGTTTGATTTTTTCTTTGTATATTACAAAGCCTATAACCGCAAAGCAAGTAATAAATAATATAGGTAGAAGTACCACTATATCTCAATTCTGCATATTTTCTCCTATTTTTCTAAACTTTATTTTATTACAAATAATAAAATTCCACAACTAATGTGGAATATTTATAGACTCTATTTTCTTATCGTTAATACTTGCTTTTTCTGATTTATTTTTTAAAATTTTTATTTCTTTTCTGATTTTTTTAATGTCATTATGAACTTTTAAAAGATATAAGCTAGATTCATTATTATAGTCTTGTATTTGATCCATAACAACTAAATTTTTACCAACTTGATAGTTATAATGAGCTAGTCCCTTATATTGTCTATCATTAACAATCACAATGTATGTAATACAATATATGCTAAAAGTTAAAAATATAACTGGTGATATAAAAACTAATAATATGTCAATTGCAAATAAAATATTTGCATTATTAAGTCCTGATTCTTCAAATAAGTAAATTTTTAAAATTTTTGTGATTTTTTCATTGCCACTTAAATTATTAAAACTATTTTCATTAAATAGAACCACCGATTTTGTAACGAAAGATATCAAAGGTATTAATAAAGATAAAACAAAAAGTATTATTAAAGAAATGGTCATTTTTTTAAATTTTCTATAAACCTTAGAATCTTTTAACTTACTTTGATCAAACCTATTATTTTCTTCAAAGATTGTCATTGTATTTTGGTCTTCATTATCATAATATTTAAAATTTTCTGCAAAATTTTCACTAATTTTTTGTTGTTTATTGTAGTTATCAATCAATTTTTTAGTATTTAAAGCATCATCTTCATTAAGATTTGCATTATTTTCTATCGCTTTATCTGCTCTTTTAGTTAATCCAACTACAACTTTTTGATTGGCGTCTAAAATAAAATCTTTTTCAGCCTTATTTTGAAAATTATTGTTTGAATAAGTTTTTTCAAAATTGATGAATTGAGGGTTTTTGACAAAAGATTTTGAAAGTTTTTCTTGTAATTCTTGTTTTTCCATTAGATGGTCGGCCATTGTCAATTGACCCATATTTTCTTCAGCTATATCTACCTTTTGTTCCTCTTTTTCTACATTTATGTATAATTGGTTTTTATTTTCATCAAATTTATTTTCAATTGTAGGTTCATTATTTGAGTCACTTTTTATATCCTGATTACGTTGAATACTTGTATAATCTTTGTCTACTTTATTTTGGATTTCTTCAAAAGTGCTTTTTAAATTAAATGTTTTTTCATCTTTGTCAAAATTTTTATTTAAAGTTTCTTCAAAAGTTTTGGGGTTATCAAAAGGCTTTGCATTTGTATCTTTATCAATGTCAAAAATTGAGTGATGTGTTTTTTCATCACTAATGTTTTCTTTTTGATCATCTAAAAATATCTCTTCTTTAATATCTTTATTAAAACTAGTGTTTAATGTTTCAGTAGTATTTTGATGTATATTAGTATTTTCCAATATGCTGTTATTAGTTTTTTCAGAATTATCTAAATTATTAGTTTGTATTTCAACATTTTGAGTATTTTCATTATGATTTGTTTCATAATCATATGCGTCTTTTGTGTTAGTTTGATCATCTTTTTCGATAAATTGAGCTTTGTCTAAATTTTCTATTGGCCTTGGTTTAATTATAGTCTTATTGTCAATTGTTTCTTCTTGAAAAATATTAGTTTCGTTCTTTGCCTCTAAATTTTCGTTAAAAATATTAGTATTTTCATCAGGTATTTGAGTTTTTATCTCCCCAATCGGGTTTATATCACTTAATGTTTCATCAACGCGATTATTTACATCATCATACCCAGAAATAAAGTTTCTTCTAGAAGTATAATGAACTTGATGTTCGGGAATTTGAAAGTTTTCAACTATATTTTTGTATACATTTTCTTTTTTAATCAAAACTCTATCATCCTTTGAGCCTATTTCATCTTCATCTATTTTTTCTAATTCAATGTCAATGTCTCTAAAATTTGTTTCTTCAGTTCCCAAACCAAAAAAATTCTCGGTGTCATCATCATCCAAATCATTAAATAATGCATTTATGTATTGTGTATCTTCTAAACTTTCAAGTTCTGCTTCTTTCTCAGCTACTCTTCTTGGTTTAACTTCAACTTCTTTAACTTCACTTGCATTTATATTTATAATTTCTGAAGTTAAAATATTTTTTATTTTAAGAAAAGTCAAATGCCCATTTGAAATTTCTTTTTCTTGCATGTCTATAATTACTCAATTTTCACCATTATAAGACACCAAAACGCCCAATTTAAAACCCATATTAGCACCTCTTATCATTAGTATAAACTAAACAGATATTATTTCAATACCTTTCTTTTTAGCAAAAAAAGCATAAAAAAAGTGGTACCCACTTTTTTATATTTTCATAAGATCTTTTTCTTTTTCTTTTGTTGAATCATCCAACTTAGATATGTATTTATCTGTTAATTTTTGAATTTCAGTTTCTCCATATCCTTTGTCATCTTCTGTCAAATCAGACTTTTTAATTTTTTCGTTAGCATCTCTTCTTAAGTTTCTAACTCTAACTTTATATGTTTCTAATTCTTTGTGAACTTTTTTTACTAAATCTTTTCTGATATCCTCAGTTAGTGCCGGTATTTTAATTCTTATTAAGTCTCCTTCACTAACAGGATTGATACCCAAATCCGCTTTATTAATTCCTGCAACAACGCTTGCTATTTGACTTCTGTCATATGGTTTAACAACCAGTTGTTGTGGTTCGGGTGAAGATATTTGCCCAGTTTGTTCAATTGGTGTTGGTGTACCATAAAAATCTACCATAACACCTTTTAGCATACTTGCATTTGCTCTACCTGTTCTTACTTTTGATAAATATAAACTATATGAATCAATAACCTCAGTCATTTCTAATTCGGTATTTTCTAAAATATTTTTTAACATTATATAATCCCCTTTTTTTATTTAATGTATGTTGCTTCTAGATCACCATGAGCAATTTTTTTTATATTATCTTTTCCATTCATATCAAAAACAACTATTTCTAATTTTCCATCTCTAGCTAAACTAGCAGCTGTTGAATCCATAACTTGCAGTCTTTTTACAACTAAATCATGAAAAGTTAATGATTCTAAAAATTTAGCATCTTTATTTGTATTTGGATCTGAATCATATACACCTTTTGTACCATTTTTGGCCATAAGTAGTGCATCCGCTTGTATTTCTATGCCTCTTATGCAAGCACCAGTATCGGTTGTAAAGTAACTAAATCCTGTACCACCAGCGAATATTACTATATAACCTTCTTCTAGTTTTTCTCTTGCATGTCTATAATTATATGAACTAGTTACTGTTCTAATTTCTAATGATGAATAAACTTTAACTTTTTCAAACCCCATTTTCTTAATTGTTGCTTCAAAAGCTAAAGCATTCATTATTGTCGCAAACATTCCCATATAGTCTGCGTCAATTCTTTGTAATTCAAGAGTTCCTGCAAGTTTACCTCTTCAAATATTTCCTCCACCAACAACTACACCAATTTGTAAACCTTCTCTAGAAAGTTCTATTACTTGTCTTGCCGTGTTTTCTAATTTTTCTTTATCATATATTTCATCGCTATTTCCCTTTAATGCTTCTCCAGAGATTTTTAATAATACTCTTTTAAAATTTAATGCCATATGTACCTCACTAAAAAGATTATAGCAAAATGTTTTTTTATAATACAAAAAAAGTTTATTAAAAGACAAATTTTATTTAGATAAAATAAAAAATAGTTTAAATTTTGCTAAAAATTAAACTATTTCTAAAATAGAAAAAATATTTATTATTAAAAATTTATTATTTAAACTATTTAATAATATTGATATAAGTTTTGTAAAAATTTTATTATCAATAACTAACTTTGAAGTAAGTATAAAACTTAACTATTAATTACTACAATAGTGATTAAAAACGAAATAGGTGCTTAATGATTTTTTTACGCTTTTAAATTTTTATTTATAAATGTTTTTTTACCTTTTTATACTTTATTGCTTTCACTAGTTGAATTTATCTCTTTTTCAACTTCCAATACTACTTCTTCATTTTTTTCTGTGTTTTTGTCAAAATATCTTTCTTTAATAAATTCTAACCCTTTACAAATTGGTGGCACTATTATTTGTAAAGTCACAAAATCTGTAATAGTGTTAAATGAATTATATATTGCAGAATAACCTCACATTCCTTCTCATATAAAAGAGTATCATGGTTCTTCCCCTAATGCTGATGGGTTTAATCAATAAATTACACCTGCTATAATACGAGATATATATAAAATGAATATTGGTGCGCTTACAAATATTACCCAACTAAATATTTCGTAATATTTATTTTTAACTTTTGTGTTTGGTTTAAAGAACCCAGCTACAAAAAAGCTTGTTGTAGGTAGTCAATAATCAAAAAAGTATTGTGGAAATGTATTGATAGCAGTTCCTGGCATAATTACTGTTAAGCTCGCAGCCAAAATGCATAATGTTAGCGAACCTAAAATAGGTAACGAAAATGCTCCAAAAAACAATACAATGTATTTTAAGGAAATGGTGATTCAAAATGGTAGTGTTGGAACTAAACCCGATATAAAATCAATAAGTAAAAATAATGCTAATAATAATCCTATAGCAGTAATGTCAAACACAGTTCAACCTTTTGGTTTATATCCATTAATATTTTTTACATACCAACCTTCTTTTAAACCCAATATAATGGCATAAATGATTCCCTCAGGGCTTAATGATAAAAATGAAAAAGCTAGCAATTTTATTTTATTTTCAGAGTCAAAAATAAAAAATAAAAAAAATGATGCAGTAATTAATAGTAATGCTAAACTTGAAGCTATAAAGGCAAAATAAACAAAACTCTTTTGTGTAACTGACAGCGGAATGATTGAACCATCATCATCATATTGATTTGCATTTAGAACTACTGTCATCAAATAAATAACGCCAGCAACAAAACAAATTATTCTAATCAATGAAATAGAAATGAATGTAATGTTACTATTTAATTTGTTTTTTTTCATGAATTTAACCTCCACGAAAAAAGCAGAATGATCTTTTTAAGGACTTCCTACGCTAGTATTAACTAGATCAGGTTCAAAGAGTATTTCTCAAGCATAAAACGCTACCTCTGCCTTTTTCATATTTATTTTACATTTAAAATTGATAATTTAATATAAAAAAATGCTTTTATTGTTAAAAGCATTTTATATTTATTTATCTTCTTTATTATTCTCAGTTTCTGTTTTTTTATTTACGGGTTTTTCTGCATTATCAGAAACCTTTTTACTTTCAGCTTCAACCGTTTTTTTAGCTTCAGTTCTTTTGATTATGTTTTCTTGAACTTCCAATTTAATCTTTTTGTTCTCTTCTATCAAATAATCTTTTTCATTTCCTTCTTCTACTTGATAGTTCAATTCAGATGCATTTTTTAAAATAAATTCACCCATCAATGTACCTAACTGATAAGAGTATTTTTTAAGTGAACTTCTTCCTTCAATAAAGTTTATATAAATTTTATTTACAGATTTATCAACAATAAATTTTTTTACTTTTAATCTTTTTATTGATCCACCATAAAATAAAATTTGTTCTTCTTCAAAAGATGCTCAAACATGTGGTTGCATATAAATGCTTAAAGCATACCATACTGCTATTAATGCAAAACATATACCTATTAATGTTCAAGCATATGTATTGGCTTGGTCTGGATCATCAAAAATGTTTTCTCCAAAGTATATAACCAATCCGACTGAGCTAAGTATTAAGGATATAATAGGAAGAACTCATAAAATAGAGAAGTTTAACTTATTGACAAGTTTTTTTCCAGGACTTTTTTTATAATTAAATACTAAAAGTACTCCATAAGCAACAGGAATAAATACAATTACTAATTGGACAACAGCAATTAATAACATATTTGTTTGGTCTAAATGACCGCTAGTTCAAGATGCTAATAACATATTAATTCACTAACCTTTCAATTGTGCTGCAACTTCTGAAGCGAAGTCTGTTACAACTTTTTCAATTCCTTCTCCTACTTCGAATCTAAACATTTGTTTCAAAGTAGCTTTTTTAGAAGCAATAAATTTTCCAACAGTTTGTTTTTCATCTTTAACAAAAGGTTGATCTAATAATGTTACCTCAGCAAGTTTTTTATTTAACTTCCCTTGTAATATCCCCTGAGCTATATTTTCAGGTTTTCCAGTTAAATCGGTTGTTTCTTTTATTATATGCATTTCTTGATCTTTAAAATCCTGAGAAATTTCATCACTTGACAAGTATTTTGGCCCCATGGCAGCAACGTGCATACATACATCATATGCGTCCTCGCTTGATATGTCTCCTTCAAATTGTAGTAAAACTGCAATTCTTTTGTTGGCATGATTATATATTGCAATTGTGCCACCTTCGACTGAAGCAACTCTTCTTAATTCAATTTTTTCACCAATGGTTGCTGTAGCACTAATACATGCTTCTTTGATAGAAGAACCTGATGCAAGTTTTAAATCTAATGCACCCTCTAAATCACTAACATTACTGTTTAATAATGCTTCTGATATTTCATCTATTAAAGCCATAAATTTTTCATTTTTTGATACAAAGTCAGTTTCTGAGTTAACTTCAAAAACGATACCTCTTTTACCATTTGTTTTAGCAAAAGACACTCCTTCAGCTGCTACTCTATCAGCTTTTTTAGCTGCTTTTACTAATCCATTTTCTCTTAATCAAACAACTGCTTCTTCAATGTTTCCGTTTGTAGCTTCCAAAGCTTTTTTACAGTCCATCATTCCAGCTGATGTCATTTCTCTTAATTCTTTTATTAATTGTGGTGTTACTGCCATTATTATTTTTCCCCCTAATTATTTGCTTTCTTCACTTGAAGAAGCTGCTGAAGATTTTGCATCAGCATTTTCTTTCTTACTTGATACATCAGCTATTGGTGCTGATTTTGATGAGTCAGCTCTATCAGCTGATCTATTATCTGAATATCTTCCTTCAGCATTTCTTGAATAATTTTGGTTCGGTCTAACTTCATCTTTTTTCTGTGCAACAACTTTTAAATTACTTGGTTGCATTTTGATTCCTGCTGCATCAGCATAAACATCAACTACAAAGTTAACAATAATATTTATTGATTCTTGAATATCATCATTTGCAGGTATAACATAGTCAACCATGTCTGGATCAACATTTGTGTCACAGATTGCAATGACTGGTATTCTTAATTTTCTTGCTTCTTTAACTGCTATTTCATCAGTTTTTGGATCAACTACAAACATTGCTGCAGGTAATTTATGCATTTGTTTAATTCCACCTAAAGTTTTTTCTAATTTAGCTTTTTCTTTTCTTATTAGAATTTGTTCTTTCTTTGGTCTCAAATTAATTTTTCCTGTTTTTTCTTCATTTTCAATATCTCATAGAGCTTTAATTCTTAATGAAATTGTTTTCATATTAGTTAAAGTTCCACCTAATCATCTTGAGTTTACGAAGAAATTACCACTTCTTAATGCAGCTTCTTTTACTGCACTTTTAGCTGATCTTTTTGTACCTACAAAAATAATTTTTTCTTTTTTTTGTCCAATTGAAGTTACTAATTTTTTTACATCTTCTAATCTTCAAATAGTTTGTTGTAAATCAATAACATGATTTTTATTTTTTTCACCATATATATATGGTTTCATTTTTGGATTTCAACGTTTTGTTTGGTGTCCAAATTGAGCTCCAGCTTCTCACAGCTGTTCTCTTGTTAAGTCTTTTGCCATTCTTTTTCCTCTTTCTGTTAAAATTTGTTATTCTTCCAAATGGTTCTAACATTTACCACCTATATGATTAAAATAATAGGCACTGGGTAAATGAATTCCCAAATGTGATTGCATACCCTAAAAAAGTTATATACAACAATATGAGTATAATTAAAAAATAGAACAATATCAAGTAATAACATAATTCAAAAAAAAATTACTTTTTGTTAATTTAGACTAAAATAATAATGAATAGAGGTGCTAAATGAAAAAAATATTAATGGTTGGAACAGGTCATATGGGGGAAGCTATTTTAAAGGTTTGGGCCAAAGAATTGGATAAACTTGAATACAAGTTGATTATATTAAACAGAAATATAGAAAAATCAAAAAAATTGGCTAAAACATATGATTGTAATTATATTGAAAGTATAGAAGATATAAACAAAGTAAATCCCAATATTATAGTTCTTGGATTTAGACCATCAGATGGTCATAATTTTTTATCTTCACTAAATTTAATAAATCAAAAAGATAAACTAATCATTTCTATGTTGAATGCTTTTGAAATAGAAAAAATAAGTAACTATTTTAGTCAAGATATTAACATAATAAGAATAATGCCAAATATGAATGCGGCGCTTAAAAAGTCTACTACCGCTTACATAAAAAAAGGAAAAAATATAAATTTAATAAATTTTGGTATTTGGTTAATATCTCTTTTTGGAAAAGTATACGAGTTAGAAGAAGATAATTTTCCAAGTTTTGTATCATTGACTGGCTCAGCTCCTGCATTTATTTACGAATTTATAAAAGGATTTAAGGAATTTGCTTTAAAAAGCAATTATGATGAAAAAATCTCAAATGATTTTATAAAAGAAACAATTATAGCTTCCACTGAACAAGCACTAAATAATGGTATTCCTTTAGATAAACTAATTGGTGAAATAATTGTTCCTGGTGGTCCAACTGAAGCCGGTCATAATGTGTTAAAAGAAAAAAAATTTAAAGATATTCTTGTAAATTGTTTACAAGAAGCTAAAAAAAGAGGTTAAAAAAATATAAAAAAAATATAATATATATTAATAAATTATATTTTTTATTTATGTGGTGCAAACGGATCTACAACAGCTAATGTGTCAGGGTTTTCGCGTTTCGCCATTTTTTTATCAATTTCATAATGATTTGAATTAGACATATTAATTCAATCTATCAAGTCATGTGTTTCAGAAATTTCTTCATAGAAATCTATTACAAATCACTCATAAAATTTCAAAGTTGTGAAATCTTTAAGTTCTTTTGCATTTAAAGAAAATTCATCAGTCATTTTAGCAAAATGTTTACGGTGTTCAACATATGTTTTCAACACATCGATAATGCTGTTACATTTTACTTCATCTACTTTAATAGACGGTATTTCATAACTTTCATTTCTGTCTAACAAATAGTTCATTATTCTTCTTTGATGCACAAATTCATCTTGTGCTTGTACTTGAAAGAAATGAGTAAAGCCAGGATAACCTAATTCATTACATTTTTTACTTAAACCATAACAAATAAATTGCATTTTTGCGTGTTCTTCAATGTACTTGTTCAAATCAGTTAATATTTGTTTTTCCATATTTATTTACCTCCCAACTACATTCTACTCAATAAAAACAAATAGTCAATTTAAATATTACTTTATAAATTTATTTACTCATTATTATTTTATTTTAGTTAGTTTTACAAGCGATTTTGCATATATTTCCATCATTTTTTTAAGATCTTCAATTTTAACATACTCATTGTATGCGTGCATTGTTGATTCTTCTAGGTCAAATTCTGCACCAAATGCAATCATGTTTGGCATAGACTTTGCAAATGTGCCCCCACCAATTGCAATGGGTTGTGAATCAAAATCTCCAGTTACTTCTTGATAAACTGACATAATATTTTTCACAATATCACCGTCTTTTGAAAAATAAACTCTATCCTCTATTTTTTTTACTGTTAATTCTATATTATATTGTTTTAAAAAATCTTTTAATTTTTGATTTACTTCTTTATCATAGTCTCTTGTACAAGGAATTCTAAAATTAAAAGTGTATAAAAATTTTTCTTTATTTAAGTCGATAATTCCATTACAAGCAGTTAGTCCTCCAGTTTCATCTGTTAAATCGCCAAAAATTTCTTTCATTTCAAAATTATCATGAGAGTATTTAGCAACAAATTGCACTAATGGATGTGTAAAACCAATTTTATTCAAAACATATAATAAAGAGCTAGAGGCGGCAACTCCTTTAAAAGGTAAACTACCATGCGAACTTATTCCTTTAACCCATAAAAGTCCATCTTTTTCAAAAAAATCTATGTTCAATTTTTTTAATTCTACTTTGATTTCTTCTGTTTTTGGTCCTTTATAGCTAACCAAATCATTAACAGCATTATAAACTTCTCCACCTTTAATTTCAAAATCACAGTTGAAATTTCCTGTTAAATCCACATCACTAATTCACTTCTCAGCATACACAACTGGAAAATGTCCATCTGGAACATATCCTAAGTCACATAATCTTTCGTTTTTTACATATGCTTCCATGCACTCTCACGTTGTTTCTTCACTTGTACCAAAAATAAATCTTATTGTATAATCTGGTTCAAAACCATTATCAATTAAATATTTAAATGCAAATAAATTCATCATTGTTGGACCTTTATCATCAAAAGTTCCTCTCCCAAATAATTTTCCATCAATTACTTTGGGTTGAAATGGAGGGTTATGCCACTCACTTATATTTCCAGGTGGAACAACATCTAAATGACAAATAATTCCAAATAGTTTATCTTTTTTTCCATAATCTGCATAACCATATTTATAATCATCAGATATAAAAGTTTCAAAACCTCAGCTTTTACACAATTCAATGCAATGCGAAAGAACCTTTCTTGTATCTTTGTGAACAGGACTTCCAACCGCCAATTCTCTTCTATAAGATGGAATTGAAACTATTTTTTTTGTTTCCTCTACAGCTTCATCAAAATATTGATTCAGCAAAATATCTTTATTAACTTTCATTCTTTTCTCCTTGTCGCTTTATAAAATTATACTTTTTTACAAATAAAAAAGCTCCTATAATGGAACTTTTTTTATTTAGAAATTTCTTGTGGTACAACAATAGCTCTTGTTCTGTTTTTACCAAATCTTTCAAACTTAACAATACCTGAAACTAATGCAAATAAAGTGTCATCTCCACCTCTACCAACATTATTACCAGGATGAATTTTTGTTCCTCTTTGTCTGAAAATTATTGATCCCGCTTTAGCAAATTGACCATCAGCTTTTTTAGCACCTAAACGTTTTGATTCAGAATCTCTTCCGTTTTTAGTTGATCCCACTCCTTTTTTAGAAGCAAAATACTGTAAACCTAATAAAAATCTCATTTAGAACACCTCCTCTATTTTAAAATTTTTTGGATACTGAACTTCTATTGTCTTTAGTTGTATTAACAAAAAACTTATAACATTTTTTACATATTCAGTACTTTTTTTTATTTCAATAGTTACTAAATTTTCTAAAACATTTAGTTCTACTTCATTTTTAAAGATTTGGTCGAAACCATTCAGTGCACCATTAACTATGGCTGTTATACCGGCACAAACTAGATCATTACCATATTTTGCAAAATTAGCATGACCATTAATCTCTATTTTATTAATAGTTTGATCTTTAAAATAAATTTTTGCAAAAACCATTATTTTTCCTCTGGTTTTTTAGGTGTAGCTTTTGGTTTTGGAGCGGCTGTTTTTGGTTCAGCAGGTTTTGCTGCTGGTTTTGGAGCGGCTGTTTTTGGTTCAGCAGGTTTTGCTGCGGCTGTTTTTGTTGATATTGCACCTGCAGAGAAATCATCAATTTTAACTTTTGTATAAGGTTGTCTATGCCCATATACTTTGTTAACATTTTTCTTTGGATGATATCTTACTACACGAAGTTTTTCTTCTTTACCATGCTTAACAACTGTACCTGTTATAACAACACCTTGTACGTATGGTGTTCCTACAACTGATTCTGTAGCCAAAACTTCTTCAAAAGTAACTTTTTGACCTTCTTCAGCAGTCAACTTTTCAATATATATCTCATCTCCAGGTTTAACCATAAGTTGCTTACCACCTGTTTTTATTATTGCGAACATTTTTATTCCTCCAGTCTGGACTCGCCTTGTATGTGAGTTCTTACTTCTTAAAACATACAAAAGAGCGGTTGAAACTGTCAACCTAAATTATTTTACATTAATTTTTCAAATATTTACTAAAAATATTAAAATATCTATAAGATTTATATAAATATGATTATGATAAAACCGGTGGTTCAATATTAACTACATGATTTGAAGTTGCATATGCTATTTCTTTATCCAATTTATTTGTTTGACTATTATCTACTTTGAAACTAAATGAACCTAAATGCATCTCGAATTTATCAGATTTTCTAATAAAATCCTCATTTTTAAATAAATAAACAATACCTGCTATATTAGTTATGGCATTTTCGATAAATGTAAAACCTGATTTTATAATAGATCCTACCTCTTTCAAAGCTGCTGCTGTTATTCCTTGAGTAGCTGCACCACCTATAATTTTGTGTTTTTCCTTTGAACTTAATTCTCTCATAAAAAACCTCCTTCAATAATATAGTCGTATCTTTTTGTAAAAAAATGACATTTATTTATTTTTTATGAAAAAAATCATAAAGTTCATTTTTATTGATACCTAGAGCGGTGGCTATTGTTTTAATAGCTTCTTTTTTCGAAACGCCCTTTTTAATAAGCTCATTTATTTTTATCATAGCTGATTCAATATTTACTTTAACTTCATTTAAACAAGCTTTATTGTCAATAACAACAACAAATTCACCTTTTAGGATGAATTCATCAGAAGAAATAAAATCATTAACCTCAACAATATTACCTATTACTATTTCTTCATTTACCTTAGTTATTTCCCTGGCAACAGCAATTTTTGCGTTTGAATCCAAAATTGTTTTTAGTATACTAATTGTACTTTTAATTCTATGAACAGATTCATAAAACACTACTATTGTTTCTTTGTTATTACTAATTGTACTTTTTATATCTTCTTTTATTTTTTCCACTTTTTTTTCTAAAAAACCTAAAAAAATATGTTTTTGGCTAAAAAATCTGCTCATTATAATTGCATGAACATAAGCCGGACCACAGTTTACAGGACATACAGAAAAATTTATTTCTTTTTCTGATAAAAGACTCAAAAACTTAGCTCCTGGATCAGAAATGCAAGGAACACCAGCATCACTTATTAAAGCAATTTTATTTCTGCTCATTAATTTATTAGCCACTTCATCTACTTTGCTTATCTCATTATATTTATGCAAAGAGATTAAATTGTTTTTAATATTATATTGTTTTAACAATGCCTGGCTTGTTCTTGTATCTTCACAATATATTTCATCTACATTATTTAGCGTATCGATTGCTCTATAAGAGAAGTCACTAAGATTACCTATGGGGGTGCCAACAACATAAATTATAGGACTATCATTTTTAAAAGTTTTTTGTATTTTAATCATTTGTTTTTCTCTAACTCTATTCATTAATAAATATTAAAATCCTACTGTAACGTCATCTCTATCTCAATCTGCGATTTCAAAAAATGCAATATTTTTACATTTTAATGCTGCAGCTGCTTGGTTATTTGGGTATGTGTTAATTTTTTGATTGAATAAACTAACAGATTGATTGTATTCTGTTCTGGTAAATGCGATTGAACTTTCAATTTCTTCTGTGGTTTGCATCAAACCTCTTATAAGTTCATTTGTTTTTAAATTTGGGTAGTTTTCAATCTGTACATTTATATTTTTTTGTAAGCTATTAAGAAAACTTGCATTTTTCATACTTTGTTCAATTCCAGCTCCAGTTCTCATAGCTGTTATTGTAGTTAAAGTTTCTTTTTCAAATTTTATGCTACCTTTAACTTCTTCTATTAATTTAAGCATTGTATCTCTTCTTCTCATTAATTGAGTGTCGATATTTGCTTCTGACTCACTAATTTTTATTTTTAATTTTTTAATTGAGTTGATATTGGCAATGTGTACAAATAAAGGTATTAATATTAAAAAACCTAAATATCAAACCAATATACCCAAAAAATTTCTTTTGGGTTTTTTGCCAGCATCACTATTTATACTTACAGAATCTTGTTTTGGTGCAATCATAATTTTTACTCCTTATATAACTAATTATAAACCAACTAAATAGAACTTATTTAAATTGTTTAGAAATAAAAAAACCTTTGATTTATTAAAGGTTTTCTTTTATAAAGTTAAAGCTCTGTAAAAATATTGCAAAATCTTCAACTAATTTCTGAGCTAATAATAATTTAATTTTTTTTATACTAAACACTCTTTTTTTAAACATTGATGCTACACCCATGATACATTTGGCATAATTATTTGTTGTATAAACATTTTCGGCATAAATACCATTTTTATAACCAATAATACCTATTTTTTTATAATCCAGTTTTATTAATGAATCTACATATTTTGGGTTTAAGAACTTAGGAGCTCTTAAATCAGTGGATTTTAAATTTATATAAAAATGCTCATTGAACTCAACTGATTCGGATTTATAACTTTCACTACCAATAGAGTGTTTTGAAATCACAACTCCATTATATGAATTATCAAATTTTTTACATTCACCAAATACAAGTCATTTAGTTCCAAAAACCATACTGTTTTTAGATTTTCTAGCATATACAGGTGTGTCAATCACAAAGGAAACTCTACTTCCTTTATAAATAAAATTAAGCGAATTTACATTATCAATATAATATATGTCACTGTTAAATTTAATTGATCTTTGGTATTCTGAATAACTTACACTTATTGGTTCTTTAAAATCTTTAACTAAATTTAATGTAAAATCCATAAAATCTTTGTTTGCAAGATACTTGTCAAAATATTTTTTATAAACATTTTCTCAACCGACAGTTTTATCAAATGCTTCAAAAAAATTTGCTTCTTTACCCATATCATTATTATAAAAATTCATTCCCAACGCTACAATAAGTAATGCAAATCCTAATATCAGAAATGTCAATGATATATAAATTGGTTTTATTGTAGTTAATTGAAAATAATCAAACATTGTACATAAATAAAACATCATTGCAAATGATATTGAACCAATACCAAAAGAAATAACTAGCACAAATATAAGTTGAAATAACATTAAGCTTTTAGCTTTTTGCTTAATATTTTTGTTGTTTTCAATAGCTTCGCTAAATAAGTTTTTAGCAAAAGCTATTTTTTCATCTTTATCAATGATTTCATCTTGAATAAGTTTGTACATATAACTTCCTCGATTATTTATTAATAATCTTTTTCTACAATTTAATTATAGACCAACTACATAAAAGTAAATAATAAAAAAATAAAAAACCTCCGATGAGGTTTTTAAAATTTTTATTATATATAGATGTAAAAAACTATTGTCAAATTTCAGTTTGATGAAATTATTATTTTGTCTTTATTTAATTAATTAAAAATCTATTTTAACATCTTGTCTATCTTCTTCAGTTATTTCAAAGAAATATTTAGTTACATATTTAAGTGAACAAGCTGCATTGTTTTTAGGTCAAACATTAATTTCTTGATTAAAAATACTTGCATTAGAATTATAAATTCTTCTAGCTGCAGCAATATTATCTTCAATTTCTTCTGTTGCTGACATTAGTTGCCCTACCAGTGCATTTGATTTTAAATCAGGGTAATTCTCAATTTGAACATTTATACCTTTTTGTATAGCGTCAAGAGTTTTAGTATTTTGGATCATTCCTTCAATACCAACTCCTGTTCTCATTGCAGTTACAGTTGTTAATGTTTCTTTTTCAAATTTGATGCTTCCTTTTACAGCATCCATTAATTTTAGTAATGTATCTCTTCTCTTTTTAAGTTGTACATCAATTCCTGATTCAGCTTCATCAACTTTTACATTTAATTTTTTTAAACTATTTATATAACTAATATGTACAAATAGTGGAATGATAAAAATGAATAAAAAATATCAAAAGAATGCCCCTATTCCACTTCTATTTGGTTTTTTATTAGCATTCTCATTAATGGTTGATTCTATATTTGGTGTTAACATTTTAAATTATTACCTTTCTAAATTATTACACATATATTATATATTCTTTTATCATAAAAAAACACTATACTTAATTTTAGTATAGTGTTTTAATGCATTCAAATAAATGTTCAAATAAATAAAAATCACTTCCAACTTTATCAACAATTTCTTTTTGCAAGGCTTCAACAGAATCAAATTTTGCTAACTCCATACTGCAAACTTCATAATAACAGTCAAATGAATCATGATAGAACCAATCAGCATAAATATCTCTATTAACACCAATTACATTTATATTTGTAACATCAATATTGTTTAAATGATCAATAAACTTAGGAGATAAAAATTTAGGTCCCCTTAAATCTGAGTTTCTAACATTGATAGAAAACTTTTTGTTAAAATCTACAGACTCTGTTTGGTAGGCGTCTTTATTATTTGCTCCATAAGGCCTAACCTTAATACCGTTAAATTCTGGTCCATACTTATCATTCTCTAAATATACGATGGCATTTGAAACATAATCAACAACTTTTCTTGTTACACGTCCACCTTTTGTATCCAAAAAGATAGTTTCATAGTGAGTAAATTTTTTAGGTACTTTTGCAAAAAATAATAGACTTTTACCCTTATATGTAAATTTGAAAGAGTTATCTTCATTTTCATTAATCGCTATAGGTTTACTATTAAAAAAATCTTTAAATGTTGTTCCATAATCTTCATCTCTACTTATTTGAGAAATAACATTTATTGAAAAATTTTTCAAATCTTCATTTTGAATGTATTTAGAAAAGAACTGTCCATATACTTTTTGAAGACCAAAGTCTTTATACAATTCATCAATTATTCTTGTTTTATAACCATTACCATTGATTTGCATTTTAAATGCTATTGCTAATATTATAAACGTAATGTCCAAAGCAAATAGGACGGTAGATAAAACAATATTTATAAGGTTTACACTGCTTGGATCAAGATTAATTTTAAAACTATAAATTCTAAAACCAAAAATTATAATTGTAAATGCACATAAAATTGAGTATGTTAAAGAGATTATTAGCATAATAAAAAATCTCTTTCATAATTTTTTTGTTTTTCTAATGCATTTTAAAATAACTGGATTTGATACTATTAAATTTAAAGCTTTTTCTTCTAAAAATTGTTTTGCTCCCATACATAAATTCTCATACTTTCAATTATTATTTTATATTTATTTATTATTCAACAACATTTATTTCTACTTTGTAAGGCTCTTTCAATTCACGAACTTCCATTGTGTCTCCTACTTTTTTACCAAGTAAAGCTTTTGCCAATGGAGACTCATTTGAAATTTTTCCTTCAAAAGGATCTGCTTCAATTCCACCTACAATTTTAATTTTTAATTGTTTATTAGTTTTTTTGTTAGTAAAAGTAACTGTACTTCCAAGTTTAACTTCCCCTGTTTTTTTGTTTGCATTCGCATCTTCTTCAATGATTTTTGCTTTTGAAATCATTGTTTCAACTTCTTTGATTCTAGCTTCAATTTCTGCTTGTCTATTTCTAGCAGCATCATAATCTGCATTCTCAGATAAGTCCCCTTGTGCACGCGCTTCTACAAGTTCTTCAATTACTTGTGGTCTAACTACATTAATTAAATGATTTAATTCTTCTTGTAATTCTTGTAGTCCTTCGTTGGTTAAAATTATGTCTTTTTCCATACTGTACCCCTTTTTATTTGACTAACTTATTATACATTTTTTATTCTACGATATGAATATATTTTTGTCATTTTCCCTTAGTTCATCTAAAGAAATAAACAACTGATCTCATTAATGGGTCAGCAATTATACCTACATAAATAAATATTAGTCCCCAACCTTCCATTATTCGTAATCCTGAAACAACAATATATGGAAGAGCAACCATCCCAATACCCATTGTTATAAAGGATACAAATATTGGATATCATAAATCTCCAACACTTCACAATGCTCTAAGGAGTGTCATATTTACTGTATCAAATAATATTTTTATTGAGAAAACTGCTAGTAAAATAACTCCTCAAGGTCATGATTTACCTTGTGATCCCAATAATTCTAGTACTGGATAACTAGCTGCCATCATTAAAATGTTGGCAGCTAAAGTCGCATAGATGGCGGCTTTTCAGCAATTTATTGCAATTTCATATGCTCCTTGTTTATCTCTTTCTCCAATTTTTCGTGAAACAAAAACCGCTGTTACAGTACCAATTGCTTGAATAAATGCTTGGGAGTACTGCCCAATACTATTGGCATTTCTGTGTAAAACAATTCATGAGTTGTCTGCGCCCGATGGCACTAATCTTGAAATAGCTGTGGTTGTACCAAAATTACATAAATTTCAAACACCCATTTCAATAGTTATTGGTAAGCCTGTTCTTAAAGTTTCAATAGCAAAGATCTTGCTAATTTGATTTCCTCTATTAATTTTAAAGTTTATGTATTTGAAGTTCATCACCATCATGAAAACAATTTGAAATACCCCTGTACAAAATCAAACTAGAGCACTATATACAGGTGGAATGTTTGTTGCATATAGTATTATAGAAATTAAAACTAAATCTAAAACGTTAGCACAAATTGTTCCAATTGTAACTATTTTACTTTTTTTAAAAGCTTGTAAACCAGCTACAAAAACTTGGAAAACAGACATTGAGACTAAATACATATTTGTAAATCTATAGTATGTTGATACATATGTCAATTCATTGGTTTCTAGTATTTCTCCTGTTGCCAAATCTCTTATAGGTTTACCGTCATTTGCCTCAACAAGTTTTACAATTTGATCACTAAAAATTTCAACAAATGTAAAAATCGTTACCATTATAGCTAGATTAACCAAAAGTCCAGTAACAACAACCTTAGATACTTCATCTTTTCTACCTTGTCCAATCAAGTTACCAGAAACTATTATAGTACCTGTTGCAATTAAGCTTGGTATGAATTGCAGTGTATTATAAGCCAAAATCGCTTTAGCAGAAGCTTCAGCATATGAACCATCTTTATAATGATTTATAGCTACTAAATTAATTTGTGATATCAAAACTGAAAATAAAAGTTGAACAAAAATTGGCACCGCCATTCCAAATATATCTTTTGCTTCATCAACTTTTCAAAAAGGAGTTTTAATTTTTGCAAAAGGTTCTAAAGTATGTAATGCTTTATCAGATTTGCTTTGTTTTTTTGTTTTTTTGTTTACTTTTCCTAAGTTATTTACGCTACTTGATGTTTCTTTTTCGACTTTGTCAATATCTTTATCCATAAACAACCTTCCTTTATTTATTATTATTGTGATTATTATACTCACTAATTTATTAAACTAATTTAATATTTGAAAAATCTTTTATTTTATTTCTTTTAAATATTCTATGACTTTTTTAGTTAAATTTTGATTTTTTATAACTTCTTGAAGTTCTTCAAAACTTGCTTTTTTCATATTTTCAATTGATAAAAATTTGTCATATAAAGATCTAACTTTAACATCACCTAAACCTTTGACTTTTGTTAAAATTTCTTCTTTAAGTAAACCTTTTGACTGACGCCTTCTAAATCCACTTATAGCATAGTTATGTACTCTTAATTGAAAGTTCTCTAAAAGTTTAAATAAATCAGAACTTTTATCTATAGAGACTTTTTCTTCTTCTAAATTTAGAAGATACTCAGTTTTATGTTTATCATTTTTAACCAAACCAATTACCGGAATACTTATATTTAAACTCTCTAAAGCCCTTTTGGCTGCATGAACTTGAATTATGCCCCCATCCATAATTATCAAGTCTGCTCACTTTTCTTTACTATCAATTATTTTTTGATATCTTCTTTTAATCATTTCCATCATTCTTTGATAATCTCCTTCATCATCAATTTCTATGTTATATTTTCTAAAATCGTTTTTACTTACAACACCATTTTTAAATACTACAACAGCTCCTGTAACATATTCATTAGCAATATTTGCAACATCATACATTTCAATTTGATAAGGAAAACTATCTAACTTTATTAGCTCTTGCAATTGAATCAAAATTTCTTCTTTTGTTATTTTAGAATTTTGACTATAATGAATTTTTTGAAATAAAAACTCGGTTGCATTTTCTTTTGCAAGTTTTAAAAGTCTTTCTGAATTTTTTTCTTTTTCATTAATTAATTTATTACCAAATAATAATTCTAAATCAGTTATATCTATTTCACTTGGAATAACTATATAATCGGGAATAATATTTTTTGTGTATATTTGAGTGATATAGCTTTTAAACAACTCACTTAAATCTTGACCCTCATTTTTTAAAATTTCATTATTTTTCAAACTTAGCTTACCAGCCCTATAAAAAAGAGTTGTGAAACAAATATATCCATCCATTTCATAATAACTAAATACATCTCTATTTAAACTATCATTTAAGTCAACATCTTGTTCTGTTGTTGTAAACTCTAAATGTTCTATTATTTCCTTAATCCTTTGCGCTTCTTCAAACTGAAGGTTTTCTGCTGCTTGAAACATTTTTTGCTCTAATTGTTCTTTTACATCGTTAGATTTACCTGCAAAAAAATTATCAATTTTTTGTATTTGTTGATCATAATAAGATTTTTCAACATCTTTGAAACATGCTCCACTACATTGATTGATGTGAAAGTAAATACAAGGTTCACCCAAATTGCCCTTACATCTTCTTAAAGGATAAATTCTTTCTAAGGTTCTCAAAATTTTTCTAGCGCTAGTTCCGTCAGGTAATGGTCCAAATGATAATTTGTTATTTGGATTATAATTTCTTATATAAATATATTGCGGATCTTTCTCATTAGTAACTGCTATATATGGATATTGTTTATCGTCATTTAAAATAACATTGTATCTTGGTTTGTATTTTTTGATAAGATTTTGTTCTAATAAAAGTGATTCTTTTTCATTAGCTGTAATAATTGTTTCTAAACTATCAATATCTCTGACAAGTTTGGTAGTTTTAATATCATGTGCTTTATTAAAATAAGAACTTACTCTTTTTTTTAAATTTTTAGCCTTTCCAACATATATAACTTTTTTATCTTTATTAAAATACAAATAACAACCTGCTTTTTCTGGTAAAGATTTTAACTGACTTTCTACACTCATTTAGATACCTCTTTTTATAAACTTGTTTTATTATATATTTTTTTATATCTTTAATAAATAAAAAAACCTTATATAAGGTTTCTTTATTGATAAAATCCTTCGTTTTTGATGTACACATCTCTTGGTTTTGCACCATTTTGAGGACCAATAACTCCGTAAGCTTCTAATTCATCAATTATTTTTGCGGCTCTATTATAACCGATTGAAAATTTTCTTTGAATTAAACTTGTTGAAGCTTTTTGAACCGATATTACATATGCTTTAATTTCTTCAAACATTGGATCTTTTTGACCTCCAACATTGTTGAAATTATCATTGTATTCATCTTCCATTTTTAAAAACTCTTCATCAAAATCTTGCTGCTGTTGATTAGCGCAATACTTAACTAATCTATCAATCTCTTCGTCACTAATGTAACATCCTTGAGCTCTAGTTGTTATAGAAGTAAGTGGTGGTAAATATAACAAATCACCTTTACCAATTAACTTTTCAGCACCAACAGAATCAAGTATAGTCCTTGAATCGATTGAACTTGCAACTGCAAAACTTATTCTTGAAGGAATGTTTGATTTAATAACTCCTGTAATTACATCTGTTGATGGTCTTTGAGTAGCCACTATCAAATGAATACCAGCCGCTCTAGCCATTTGAGTTATTCTCTTAATTGATTCTTCCACATCTTTTTTGTTTTGTGTACTCATCAAGTCAGCAAGCTCATCGATAATAACTACATAATATGGGAATTTTTTTGCTTGATCATTCATATTGTTATTGTAAGTTTCAATATTTCTAACTCCAGCTTTTTGCATTAATGCATAACGTCTATCCATTTCATTTATAACTTTTTTTAGTGCTGAGTTAGCAAGACTCATATCACTAATTACTGGAGCAAGCAAATGTGGAATAGATGAGTAAGTTGAAAGTTCTACTTTTTTTGGGTCAATCAATAACAACTTAACTTCATGAGGTTTTGCTCTTAAAATTATTGAAGATATTATTCCATTAATCATAACAGATTTACCACTTCCAGTAGAACCAGCAACTAGTAAGTGTGGTGCTTTATCTAATTCTCCAAATAGTAATTCACCTGTAGCTGTCTTACCAATTGCGAACAATAGTTTTGAACCTATTTTTTTTATTGGTGGTTTTTCTATAACAGATCGTAAAGGAACAATTATTGAATGACTATTCGGAATTTCTATTCCAACAGCAGATTTTCCTTGAATAGGAGCTTCTAATCTAACGTTGTTGCTAGCTAAAGCTAATTTTAAATCATTTTCTAAATTTATAATGCTATTAACCTTAGTCCCTGGTCCAGGTTGAACTTCAAATTTTGTAAAACTTGGTCCAATACTTTTATTAACAACCTTAGCATTAACACCAAATTGGTTAAAAACTTTATTAATGTTCAATTCCATTTGCAAAGCTTCTTGATTCAAGTGTTCATATTCTGCTTCACCTGATAAATCTTCATTCAAAATATCTAAAGGTGGTAATACATACCTACTATTAACAATAACAGACTTTTCAACAGCATTATTTGTGTTAAGAGTTATATTGTTTAATGTTGGAGTGTGTCTTGAATATTGAGCATTACCATATATTGATGACCTTGCAATTCCCTCAAGAGGTGAAATATAATTATCTTCTACTACTGGTTTTAAATGTTCTTTTTGGATTAAATCGTTTGTTACAAAATCATCTATTGTACTTTGTATTGCACCGTCATTCTCAACAGTTTCTGTCGCCAAATATTCGCCATCTTTTACAAGTTTTTCTTTTTTTAAGCTTTTTACAAACTCAATTGTTTCGCCCTTTACACCATGTGGTGTAATTTTAGTTTGTTTGTCAAATCTTTTTCTTGCAGCCTCAGTAGTTACATTTTGACCATAAATTGATGACGGAAGGTCAAGATTTGAAACCGTTTTTTCAGTATTAACTATTTGCTGTCTTCTTGGACTAATAATATTTTTTGGTTCTCCTGAAATAAAGTTTTCTTGAAAATTATTTTTTGGATAGTTGTCCTCATTATTGTATCCATTTTGAGAAAAGGCACCCATATCCTGGTAATAATTGTTTTGATTGTTGTTTAAGTGTTGGTCATAATTATCAATAGGACTATTTTGGAATTGATTGTTTTGATATTGTTGTTGATTATTAAAATCATAAGTAGTTGGCTGACTAATGTATCCTCTTCCCCTAATGTTTTGGAAATTGTTTTCAAAGTTATTTGGAACTCTTTGATCTAGAGGCATTTCCGGTGGTAATGAATAATCATCGTTGTAAAATTGCTCGTCAACCTCACTGTAAGGTTTACTTTCAATATTTCTTAAATAGCTTGGCAATTCAATTGTTATATCTGGATGATTTGACGATATTAAAACATTTCTTTCTTCTAAAGTACTTTCTGGATTAACGTTAACAACATTGAAAATACCAAAACCTTTTTTCTTAGATTTAGCATTATTTATTATTTGTCTATCTCTTCTACTTTTTAAAGATAATATTCTCAATCTTTTACCTGTTCTTTTATGTTTAGGTTTGAACAAGAAAAATGGGTCTCCTGTAAATATTCACATCATATTGACAAATAAGAAAAATATGTTAAGTAGCAATGCACCATATATTGTTAAATAACTAGAGACACCCGCTAAGGCTGTTCCAAACATTCCTCCTCCAGCATAATATGTAAAATAACTATCTTTGCTTGAAATTAAAAAGTCTTTTGTTTCTGATCCAAAAAATGAGTGTGCTTTTCAATGATTTCAATATGAATTAATAGAAGAAGTAAATATATCTTTACTTCAATAATGGGAAATTACAAAATCCTTAGACTCAGTTTTATATGCAACTATAAATAGAATTGAAGATATTAATCAACAAAACATTATCCAAGTTATAAAGACCATTGCTAAAAAACGTTTTTTTGCCTTAAATTTTATCCCGAAATAAATTGCAAAATCAACCATAAAAAATATTAAGTATAAAAAATACTTAAATCAGCCAAATGGTAATGTAAAAATTATGTCATCTAATAATTGACCAACAACTGTAATTCTCCCAATAGACATAACATTTAAAAAGAACAACAAAAGAGCAGAAATAATTCATGCTACAGAATCTGGTCTTCTTTTTTTTCTTTGAATATTAAAAGCAGTTGTTCTATCAACTTCACTTGTAACATTCTGATTTTGCCCAAAATCATTAAAATTATTCATAATGAATCACCCTATTTGCCCTTATAGATTAATTTTATAATATTTGCCCTTACTTTTTAATTATTACATTTATAAAGTAATTTTACACTAACTTATTTAATTATAAATAATAAATTTTAATAAAAAAATGATGTGAACATCATTTTTTTATTATTTTGGAGCTCAAAATAAAGTAAATTTTTTTCCAACTAGTTTTTTTGAACTTTCTTTTGTTACAACAAATATATAACCTGAGTTTTTACTACCCGCCGGTTTCAAATCATCATAATAATCATCATTTTCATTAACATCAGGAAAGTACTTCAACACTAATTCAGATGGTAATTTTTTAATCTCTTTTTCACCATTAGTTTTATTACCATTCAAATATCTATCGGGTATATCTGCTAAATTTTTAGTTTTCTTGAATTTATATTGTAGATTAAATTCTATTTGATCTTTTATAAATTTAATTTCTGATTTTGAATTAAATGTCACACTTCCGGGAATATCAATTGAAGTTGCTAAAATAAAATTATCGAAACTAAAATCAACCCCTTTTTTAACATCAACATTTAAAAGAGAATTAACAGCAACTAAAGCTGCTTTTCTAGAAGCTTCACCCGTATTTTCATCAGTATATAATATTAAGTCATTTCCTTTAATATCTGTTAAAGACTGTGTTGATGCTATAACTATAGTACAAACTCACTTTACCTGTAAAATTTTTGGAACTTTCCTTTGCTATGATTGTAGTTTTTGTGTAGTTTGTTCTCCTTCAATTTCAAAATTTAACTACATAAACCAAAACCTGGATTTTGTTCATTGATGGTATTAACTAAGACTTCTAATTAGGGATATGTTAAATTATAAACAATATTTCCTAAATCATAAGATTTAATATCACTTAAAAATTTTTTTTGATCTGTTTTTTATACTTTAGTGAAAAGTGTTGAATCCCGTAATTTTATTACTGTTTTGTACAGCGTTAACTAATAGGGCTCAATCAACTTCATTTGTTGCTGCTGTGTAATCTTTAAAAAAATCAGTTTTTTTGTAACTTCAACTTGATATAGATCTTTTATTTTTTGCACAAAAGTACTCTCAGCTGCAGCTCTAGTATTTGTATCGGGACTTAAAATTAGAGCTTCTTCAGTAAATGCTGATATATCAACCTTATTAGAACTATTTTGTAAGCATTATATTGGAACAAATGATAGAAATGCACTTAAATTTAAAGCGGCTAAATAATAAAATAATTTTTTCATATCTATACACTTCCCTTGTAAAACGGTTATTATTGTTAGAATTATAGACTTATATATTTCACTCTTTAAAATACACATTTACTTTACTTTTCAAAGTAAAGTAAAAAAAACTTTAAAAAAAATTTTCAAAGTTTTCAAATTTTTATATTTAATAATAAGTTTTTTTATCTAGCGTTTTTTTGGTTCGTAAAAGCTATTGATATTTATTTCATTAATAATAACTAAAACAATTGGTTGTTTACCAGTATCTTGTTTTATAGTTCCTCTTATTTTTGAAATAATATCTTTTTTAATATTATTTAAATCATAACTTGTTGGTTTTTGCTTGTATTCATTTTTGTGCTTCTCTAAAATATCAATAATTTGCTTTTGCATTAATTTGAATATTGGGTTATCTTCTTGAATATAAATAACCCCTCTCATTTGTATATCTATTAATGAAACTAATTCTTTTGTTTTTTCATCAATATTTGCTCCAATTATTACAACTCCATCAGTTGCCAACTGTTTTCTTTCATTTAAAACAACAGCCCCAATATCGCCCACACCAATTCCATCAACATACACATCATTTGTTTTGATTGTTTCTGATGCAACTACTAATTTTCCACCTTTTTGGATCTTTAGAACTTGACCATTGTTAATAAGTTGAATATTTTCAGGTTTAACACCAGCTTCAATGGCAGCTCTTTCTGCACACAGAAAATCTTTGTATAAACCTTTTATGGGAATAAAACATTTTGCCTTCATAACTCTTGTCATTAACTTAATATCTTCATAGCTTGCTCTCATTGCTCAAATATTTTTATCGCTTAAAGCAATTAATTTGGCATTTGTTCTTGCTAATTCATCTAATATTTCAGCATGTCTTTTTTCAACCCCAGCAGCAGGAGGTGTTGCTAAAATGATTATGTCTTGCTCTGAAAACTCAATTACATCGTCATTTCCTGCGGCAATTTTAGCAAGTCTTGAATAAAGTAAATCTCCCGCACCTGTCAATATTAAAATTCCATTTTCGGAAGCCATATACTCTTCTAATGAAATAAGGTCAGTATTTTTTAATTTTAATGACTCTTGAATAATTTTTGATTCAACAACTTTTGAAATTGTTTTACCATATATAGCCATTTTTCTACCTTGTTCTTTAGCTTGTTTTATTATTTCAAAAAGTTTGAATACATCTTCTTCAAACATACCTAGAACTAGCCTGTGCTTCATGTCTTTCATCGGTGCTGATATGTATTTATCAATTCTATGATTTGGAACAGTATAACCGATTCTAGATGCATATTCTGAATCACTCAACAGAGCTAAAACACCTTTTTCAGAAATTTTTGATAAGTGATTCATATCTGTTGAAAATCATGATTGCTCATTTCCATCAATTATATAGTCTCCTGCATAAACAATTGTCCCATCCTCTGTATGTAAAGCGAATCCAAAAGTTTCAGGAAAGCTTGATGTTGTTCTAAATACTTCAATACTATTTTTACCAAATTTTATAATTTCTTTGTCATTGATTATTCTAAAATTATTTTCTCTATTTTTTATTCTATACTTTAAGTTTCTATATTTTAAAATAATTGTTGTTAATTCATTACAATAAACAGGAACATCAATATCTCTTAATATATAACTTATTGCTCCAGCATTATTGCTACTTGGATTTGATAGAAAAATTCCTTTTATTTTTTTAGAATTTGCTTTTAAGTAATCAAAATTTGGTATAACAACATCAATACCTAAAATACTTCTTTCTGGAAATTTAATTCCAGCATCAAAAACAAAAAAATCATCATCGACACTAACAACAAAGATGTTTTTGCCTCTTTCATCTTGGCCACCAATAGCCATAAATTTAATATCTGCCATTTTTACTCCTATTCAATTTTATTATTTTTCAAATAATGCCCATATTGGTTATTCTGTGAAAGGTCATAACCATCAGTTAAATTCTTTAATATTATATTGTAAAAAATATCATTAGTATAGGTTTTTATAAAAATTTAAAAAAACTTTTATTTATATATTTTTTTAAAGAATATAATTTAATTGAGGTGATAATTAATGGTAGATATAACTGCAGAGCAATTTAAAGAAATTGAAGATGATCCAAATATAATAATAATTGATGTTAGAACTTCAAATGAGTATGCCACATTATTAAGAGTACCAAATTCAATTAACTGTGAAATAAGTACATTTTTAATTAAATATCGTGAAATTGTTGGGGATGATAAAGATAGATTAATAGTTACAGTTTGCAACGCTGGTAACAGAAGTGGTGAGGCTGCAAGATTTTTAAGAGATCAAGGTTATAATGCAAAAGTGTTACTTGGTGGAGCATATGGATATAACAGAAAATTTAAATAAGGATAATTAATCTTTATTTTTTTTTAGCTGGTTTTCCAATTTTTTATAAAAGTTTTGCATATTAAAATTTTTCATATTTAATATAAAGTACTCATTTGTGTTTTCAACACTTAAACCAAGAGACTTCAAATAAACTTTATTTACAAGACTTGTTGAAAACACAAAAATTTTTTTATCTTCTAAATATGAGATATTTTCTAAACCACCTAAACCTTTGATAATATTGGCATAAGTAAAGGCTTTTGGATCATTTATTAATTTATTTCTTTTGAGTTTAATATTAACTCTTTTAGAAAAAGAGATATAGATATACAAAGCAATACTACATAAAATAACAACTAGCGATATAACAATTGCTGTAACAGACATTTATTTCACACTCTTCTTGTCGATAATAAAAATATCTCTTAATGTGTTTATTTCACTTATTTGCTTTGGATCTCTATGGCTTATAACTCTAACCTTTTTTTCACTAACTTTTATTTCTAGAATGTTATCAAGTATTTTTCTTTCTTGTGTATCACAAATTAAAGTTTCACATAGCGATTCTAATTCTAAACGCAAAACATAATCACTATTTAATATAATGGGAGAATTCAAAGTTCTATAAATATTTGTACTTACTGGAACTAATTCTTGAAGCTGATATAATCCACTATTTTTTGGTAATATCACACTTCCACCGGTTGATTTTATATAACCTGTACTTCCAGTTGGTGTAGAAACAACAATTCCAGTTCCATGAAAAGTCTCTAAATATTCATCATTTATGAACAGTTTTATGTATAGAGGTCTTTTTTCATTCAAAATTTTTACTTCATTTAAAATATAGTGTTTTCTTTTCCCATTCAATAGCTCTAATATTTGATAGTTTATTTGAAAACATTCCTCTTTTTCAATCATTTCAACTAAACTTTTTATTTCATTTAAGTTATTTTTATTTGTGTAATAACCAATTCCACCAAACTTGAAAGGAACAAAATATATTTGATCTAATAAATCTTGATACTTGTGTACCGCTTTTAAAAAAGTTCCATCTCCACCTATTACAAATACATAGACTGGATTCTGTACATTTTTTATAAATCCATTAGCGTTTAAAAACTCTTCAAGTTTAGCTACTTCATTCGCAGTTGATTCATAATCATTTTTTACAATTTCGTAATTTCTCATATAACTTACCTTTTTTATATTATACATTCAATAAACAAATTTTCTAAATTAACTTATCTCAAAAAAATTAGACTACGTTTTTTATTTTATCAAATATATTTTATTACTTTGTATTAATGAGAGAATTTTTAATTTATAATCTTTAAAGTATTTAACTATTTAAAGGTGAATTTATGGAAAAAAAACGAATGATTTCTGGAATAACAACAACTGGAAAAATAACTTTAGGTAATTATATTGGGGCTTTAAAAAACTTTGTGGATTTACAAGATGATTTTGAAATGTATATATTTGTTGCAAATCTACATGGTATTACACTTCCAATTGACAAAGAAACTTTAAGAAAAAATATAAAAGAGACTGTCGCTTTGTATTTTGCATGTGGATTAGATCCTACAAAATCAAATATATTTATTCAAAGCGATATAGCAGAACATGCAGAATTAGCTTGGGTATTAACTTGTAATACAACACTTGGGGAATTACAAAGAATGACACAATTTAAAGATAAATCCAATAAAGTAAAATCGGATAATGGAACTGAGTTTATTCCCACAGGATTACTTATGTATCCTGTGTTAATGGCTGCAGATATTTTACTTTATGATGCTAGTTTTGTACCAGTTGGAAAAGATCAAAAACAACATATAGAATTAGCAAGATCAATTGCTGAAAGAATGAATAATAAATATGGGGAAATGTTTAAAATGCCTGAAGAATATCATCCAAAAGTGGGGGCAAAAATTTTGGATTTACAAGATCCAACTAAAAAAATGTCTAAATCTTCATTGAATTCAAAAAGTTATATTGCACTATTAGATAATATTGAAGAAGTTAAGAAAAAAATAAAATCCGCAGTAACAGATAGTGAAAACCTTATAAAATATGACTTAGAAAATAAACCAGGCGTAAGTAATTTAATAACTATTTGATCTAGTTTAGCTAACTTAGCTATTGAAAAAATTGAAAAAATGTGTGAAGGAAAAGATTATGGATTTTTAAAAGAAAATGTTACAAATGTTGTTGTATCTCTTCTTGAAAAAATACAGAGTAAATATAATGAAATTTATAATTCTGATGATTTAGAAAAATGAATTGAATCAGGAACATTAAACGCTAAAAAGGCTGCATCTAAAAAACTTAGAAAAGTTTACAATTTAACAGGCTTAAATTATAAAAGAAAATAAACCCAATAAACTGGGAAAAACAAATTCTACAGTTTTAAATAATAGCGCCGGCAGTAGCTGGCGTTTTTCAATTCAAAATTTTTTGTATTCTTTTATTATTATATCAATCTATATATCAATCTATATGATTATAAATTTCATCAATATTCATTTTGTTTGTATTAATGTGATTTAGATACTCACCTTTTAAACAACTAAAAAAATACTCTATTTCTCTATTATCTAAGGAATTGCCAACTCTGCTCATTGAAGTTTGACAATTCATTTGTTTTACCAATTCTATAACTTCATTACTAGAGTATTGAGAGCCATGATCTGAATGTAATATAAAATTTGATTTATTAATTTTATTTAAAGTATCTATAACTAATTGCGAGTTGTTGTTTTTTGATAAACATCATGATTCAATTTTTTTAGTTTTATGACTAATAGCTGCAGATAAATAGTAATTATTTCCTTCTACCAAACCCGGAATGTAAGAAACATCAGTAGCAATTATATTGTCTATAGTAGGATTATAATTGCGCTTCACTAAATCCTTAAATTTAGTATTAATATTTTTTGATTCTGCTTGTCTTTTTTTAATTCGGGTTTTAATTATAAAACCTCATCTTTTTAGATAGTGCCTTAAAGTTCTATCGTTGATTGACATATGTTTTTCTTTTAATAAAACACTTATTTTTCTGCTACCATATATAAACTTGGACTCCTTTAATATTTCTTCAACTGTGTTTTTTAAATTATTGTATTTATATCTTCTAACTTTTGGTTTTTTGTAAAATGTTGTTCTATGCATTGATATAATTCTTGCTTTCATACTTATGTTTAGAGATTTTATTTTGCTAATCGCATTTCTTTCCTTTTTATCTCTCTGACTTTTTATTCAATCTTCAATTATTTCTCTTTTTTGCTCTTCAGTTAGATCACTAATTATTCCTGGAATATCAGAATCATCTCTTTTTTTGTATCTTCCAGAGCCTTTTTTTCTATTTAAACTTTTCATACCATAATTATCTACTAAATAAGTTTTTTGTTTTATTCTTTTTTTAATAAATTGTGAAAATTTAATCTGTTTTGCTTTAATTATACGATATTCTTGTTCTGCAATTTGAATTCCTTGTTTTTTATATATTTGAATTATTTTCATTCATTCTTCTACAGTTAGGTTTTTTGACATAAAAAATTCTACACCTCTTTCTAGTGTAGAATTTATTTTTCCCAGTTTACAATTAGGGTTTATTTTTTTATTGACTATAGGCATTTTCGTCAAATGCCCACAATTTCTTTTTAACTTTTTTTACCAAGCTTTTATTATTTGGTTTGGGTTTAAATGTGATACATCTTGGATGAATTGCAATAAAATTATCTTGATCTAATGAAAAGTTTTTAACATCTATTAAATCAACGATTCATCCAAACTCTCCTAAATTATCATTGTCAAACTTTGATTTATCCATGTGAAACTTACATATGTAACACATTCTAAATTCATCTTTATCTTTATTTATCAAAGAAGGAGCGTTTTCTCATGCCGCTTCTAAATCTTCTTTATCAAATTCAACTACTTCTGCATTTAGTATTGCCATATTTATCACCTTATTAATATAATAAACAAAAAACAAGGCAAATACCTTGTTTTGTAAAATTATTTTTTTGCACTTAAAGCTTTTTTTGATGCTTCTACAATGTTTTCAAATTGTTTTGGTTCATTAATTGCTAATTCAGACAACATTTTTCTATTTATTTCAATTCCTGCTAATTTAATACCGTTCATAAATTTTGAATAACTTAATCCTAAAGGTCTAACTGCAGCATTGATACGAATTATTCAAAGTTTTCTAAAGTCACGTTTTTTTAACTTTCTACCAACAAATGCATAATGCATTGAACGAACAACTTGTTCATGTGCTTTTTTAAAGTTTGCTTTTTTAGTTCCGTAGTAACCTTTAGCTCTTTTGATTCAACGTTTTCTTCTTGCTCTTGTTACTTTTCCAAATTTAATTCTTGCCATATTGTTCTACCTACCTTTAACCTTGTAATAATCCTTTTAGACGTTTCATATCTCCAGATGAAACAAATGTTGCTTTTTTAAGATGTCTTTTTTGTTTTGTTGTTTTGTTTTGTGCTAAGTGAGATCTATATGCATGACCTCTTTTTAATTTACCTGTACCATTTTTCTTAACTCTTTTTGCTAAAGAGCTTTTTGTTTTCATTTTTGGCATACTACTGCTCCCTCTATTCTAATTAGCTTTTTTAGGCACTACATACATATCTAAAAACCTAGTATTTAGTTTAGCTTCTTTTTCAATTTTAGCTACATCCTCGATTTTTGTATAAAATTTATTTAAAGTTTCTAGACCCAATTCTTGATAAGTAATCTCTCTTCCCTTAAATTTTAGAGATATTTTTACTCTATCTCCTTCTTCAAGAAATTCTCTTGCTTTTCTAGCTTTAGTATCAAGGTCGTGATCACCAATTCCAACAGTTAATCTAATTTCTTTATTTTCAACTTTAACTTGGTTTTTTTTGTTTTCACGTTGTTTTCTTTTTTGTTCATATTTATATTTTCCATAGTCCAATATTTTGGCAATTGCAACTTGATTATCTTGCATTCCTACTTGAAATAAATCCATACCTTGTTCTTCAGCTAACTTTAAAGCTTCAAACTTATTTAATGGTCCTATTTTGGTACCATCATCATTTATAACTAAAATTTGCCTTGCTCTTATTTCTCTATTAACAAATTCAGTTTTTATGTTTTTGTTTTCTGCCATTCTTCCTCCAAATAAAATAAAATGTGCCTTTAAAAGATAATCGGCACACTCAAAAATTATTTAAAATTTTATAAATTTTATTAAATAAGTTTTTTTGACCGCTTCCAATAAAGTGACGGTGAGCTTGTGCTTCTTCTTTTAAACAAATTTATTATACACTATACTAAATGATTTCAATAACTATTTTAAAATTTTTACATCTCATTAACTACATCAATACCGATCAAGTTGAAAGCATTACTTAAAACTTGATATATTGCTTCAACTAAAATACATCTCTGAGTACTTAACTCCTTATTTTGTTCATCAAAAAACTTAAACTCAGAATAATATGAATGAAACTTTTTAGCTAGATTTTGAATATAATCACAAACTACACTTGGTAGTCTACTAGTTGCAGCATATTCAATAGTTTTATTAAATGAATCAAGCAGCATTATGATTTGTTTTTCTTTTTCATTATCCAATAAATTAAAATTTGTATTATTTAGTGTTAATCCATGCTCCTGAGCTTTTTCTAATATTTTAAAAGCTCTTGCTGTTGCATATTGAGCATAATAAACTGGATTTGCACTATTTTTTGACATTACTAGGTCTAAATCAAAATCCATATGACTTGTTGGTGGTTTTGAAACCAACATATATCTTGTTGAATCCTTCCCTACCATTTCAATAAGATCAATTAGTCAAATTGCAGTACCTCTTCTTTTAGACATTTTAACTTCTTGTCCATCTTTGATTACTCTTACCATTTGATAAATATCAATTTCTAAAATATCTTTTGGATAACCTAATAATGTTAATCCTGCTTTTATTCTTGGAATATAACCATGGTGGTCAGCTCCTCAAAAATTTACATATTTATTAGCATTACTTCTTTGAAAACGAACATTATGGCTAGCTAAATCTCCTGATATGTAGGTAAATTCACCGTTAGCTTTTTTCAAAACTCTGTCTTTGTCGTCACCGAGTTCGGTTGTTTTAATTCATAATGCATCATCTTTTCAATATGTTTTACCTAAATTTTCATACAAACTTAAAGTTTTTTCAACTTCATTTTGTGCATAAATTTGAGCTTCACTACTGAATAAGTCAATTTGAACACCTAGCATTTTTAATTGATTTTTAATTATTTCTAGAAAAAAGCTAATTGATTCTTTTCTAAATATTTTATGGACTTCTTCGTCATCAATTATATTTCCATTTAATCTGTTATCCTTAAACTTATCCCCGTATTTATCTAAAAAGAGTTTAGCAACTTCAACATACATGTCTCCACCATACATTTCTTCAGGTGGTTGAACTTCTATATTTAGTAACTTTAAATATTGATAAAAAAGAGTTGAAGCACTTATATTAATTTGATTTCCAGCATCATTTGTATAATGTTCTGTTTCAACTTGATAACCCAAAAATTTTAACATTCTTGCCACACTGTCACCAATTGAACCATTTCTTGCGTGACCAATATGCAAATACCCTGTAGGGTTCGCTGAAACAATTTCGATATTGTACTTAAAATCTTTTTTATCAGAACTTCCATAATGGTCTTTTTCTTTAATAATCTTATTTAAAACATCTTTCAAAAAATCATTTTTCATGGTCATATTAATAAAACCTGGTCCAGCAATTTCTACTTTTTCAAATAAGTTAGTTTCATTTAACGATTTGACAAGCTGACTCGCTAAATCAAGTGGTTTCATGTTATTTAATTTAGAATTTATCATTGCAAAATTAGTTGAAAAATCTCCATTGCTTTCTTCTCTTGGTTTTTCTATAATTATTCTTCCTTGCAAATTACTTTTTTTAAGTATATTTTCAAATGCATTATTTATTTTTTCAATAAAAATACTCATTTTAGTTTCCTTTCAAAATTTAATGTTTTTGTCTCTTACTTATAAAAGATATCATATTTAAAGATAAAAAAACTAAAATGTAAACATTTTAATTTTTTAAAAATTAAACTAATTTAAATCTAAAGTGCGCTCATGGTTTTATAAAATCAACTAGACGATTTTCGTTTTTATCAATTGTTCCCAAATAATTATATTTTTTAGGTTTATCTTCAAAACCATCTTTTAAAATGATGTGCACCTCAGCCTTATATTTTTTATCACCGTTATTAATAATAACAACATCTCCACGATTATAAACTCCTCGAGTATCTCGCGCTGGTATATCTTCGTTTTTGAATTCTACCCTACTAAATGTTGATCTAATAAAGTAATCAGTAATATCTCCTCTTCTAAAATGTTCAAACTTAAGAACTTTTTTTTCTATATCCGTTACACCTTCAGAGCATTTTAAATCAAATGTTATTTCATATCTATCAATTGCTGCCAACTCTTTTAGTTCTTCTTCTGTAGCATAAGCATTACCAATCAAAACCGTATCTATTTCATTTGTATAAAATAATAGTTTAGCTTGCTGACCAACTGGTAAATATCTTTGTTCTTCAATGGTTGGTACCTCTTTTTGATTTCATGATGTTGACATCTCTCCATTATGACTACCTACAAATGCTGAAGTATTTAATCTATACTTTAAGTACCTTTTGTTAGCTTTTAAAAAATAATCAAATGGAAGTCCTGTATATTCTAATGGATAAAAGTTATGACAACCACTTAATCTATTGGAGATTGGTGCAAAGTCCATAACATTATCAATTAAACTATCATTGTTAGACATATTCAGTTGTATATCAATTTGTGATTTATTGTGTGTAACAGCAGCAATTTCTGCTGGAAGACTTGGTGAGTCTAATCTCAAGCAGTCTATTCCATATTCTAAACACTTTGAAGTATCTTTAACCGATATACCAATTAACTCCATTGATGCATATTCAACATCGGCTATTGTGTAAAAACCTATTTTTTTTGCATATTTGATTGATTTTAAAACTTTTTCAGCTTTTTCTTTTACATTTTCTGAACCTATAAAATGTAAAAAACTAGTAAACACAACTTCGTAACCTAAAGACTTTGCTAAGTCTAAATATTTTTTATCTTCTTCAAAACTTGATTGTTCTGGATAGATTGATAATCCTATTTTTCTTTTCATATAACATCCCTCTTATTTATATTTTATCAAAAAAACAAATCTATTATTTAAGATTTGTTTAAGATTAAAATCTTCGGTTGTTTTCTGTTATTTTACTAAATCCAAGTTTTGGTGGGTCATTACCATCAACTCTATTCTGAATAACCAAGTTTGGTATATCCAAACTTCTATCATTTTGATTGTTATCGGACTTAAATGTATTATTTCCAATTGCAACAAAAGGTAAATAGCAAATTATCAAGATTGACATACATAATAATGCTAATATGGCGCCTCCAATATTACCAGTAGATAAATATCCTCCAACTATTGGAGGTATGATTGTTGATAAAGATTCTGTTGTATAATCAAATATTCCCCAAATAGTAGTTATGTAAGCAAATGTAGCTGCAAGCAATGGCGCTAATATAAATGGTATTAATAAGACTCAGTTAAAAATAAGTGGAAGTGAATATACTAGTGGTTCATTAATACCAAAAATAGCAGGTATTAAAGTTAATTTAGCAATTATTCTTCAATTTAATCTTTTTGACAAAATCAAGATCGCTATAATAAGACCAATGGTTCCTCCAGTACCTCCCATTTGAACAAAATTATTCATAAAAGAATTTGTAAAAACAAACGTTGGTTTCAAACCATTGGCAATTGCTTCTTGATTATGATGCAAACCCATTATTTGTTCACTTCCAACGATAGGTCCCAAAACCCCTTTTGCATATATACCCACAAAAGATAGCAATTGTCACTCAAATAATATTGCAATCATTTTTCCATAACCTTCATGGAAATCCTCTACTGATTTTTGAAACATAATTATAATAACTTCGTTTAGTGAGTTAAAATTTCTTTCGACTCCCGATATAGTAACGGGACCAATTTGGCTTCCTACAACAGCAATAATTAAAGCACTTACTCCAAAAATAGCTAATGTTATTGCAAAAGGAATAAGATTTTTAAAAGATTTCGAAATACCTTCTGGTACTTTACCATAAAATCTAATGCTGAATCTTTCACTTTTTGAAATTTTGGCATATATAACTGTTGATAATGATCCAATTATAAAAGCGCTAAAAATACCACTATTACCAAAGGCTGAAATTTCTGTAAAAATATTAGTATTTAAAATAGCAAATGAACAAACCGCTAATGTGGCGCAACTTCACTTACTCATATTATAAAATCTCGCCAAATGATAAGCGACAGCACCAGCCAGTATGATTGAATAAAATGAGTAAGTAGCATCTTCAATATAATTTCCCACAAGTTTTATACGATTTAGTAACTCAATTGAGTTTACATTTAAATTAAATAGACTAAAAAAACCACCCTTTTCTGATGAAAGCATTATGTTGTTGATAAACATAAATATGGCACCAACTATCATCATCGGTATAAGTGAATAAAAAGCATTTCTTAGAGCAACCATGTATTTTCAACTAGTTACTTTACCAATACCCATTGTTAAAATATTAACTAATGTTTTAAAGGTGATTGGTTCTTCTTTACCTTTGTTGTATAAAATTTCATTTCTTGCATCAAGCAAGAATTTTTTTTGCATATGTATTTTATTAAGGCTTTGAACTTTAATCTCATTTATTTTTAAAACCAGATTGTAAATCTTCTCTTCATTTTCATTTTTAAAAGGCTTTAGTTTGTACATCATAAACTTATATAAAGTAAATTTAAAATGTTCCATATTTGGATTTTCATTCTTAAAATCCTCAATTAAAGTATTTCTTTTGATTTTAAATTCTTTTTTGAATTCTTTTCTTTTAGTTCTATAATTATACTTTCTTCTTTTATATTCTTGCAATAAAATAAGTTCATTTGCTTTTCTATCATCTTCTAGATCTTTTCATTTCACTTTAAAAAGTGATTTAGCTTCTTTTATACTAGCAATTATTGCTTTATTTTTATCAGATATAACTCTATTTGCTGAAATAATGGTATTAATCTCATCTTTTAATTTACTATAACTAAGATCAGCTTTCTTCTTATATTCATCTTTTAGATTAATCAAGTTAGCTTGAAAATTTAAATATAAATATTTAATGTCTGTTTTTTTGTATTTTGAAGCTCTAAGTTCTAATCTAAATCTACTTTTTAATTCTTTTATTCTTACCCTTAAAATTCTTCTAAATTTTCTTTTAACTTTTCTTATTTTGTATTTTTTTTCATATAAAAAAGGTTTTGAGCTTTTTAACTCTAAAATATTTTTTTTATAGTTATCTTTACTTTTTAAAATCTTTTTATAGATATTTTTTATTTCAGGAAATTTTTCGTAACGCTCCATTTGTGATCACCTTTAATATATCAAAATTTAGATAATTAATAACCCATCTACTAACAAAATAAAGTAAAGTAAAGCCGTTCTTGTACATTCAACTATAATGCTAAAAATAGTAAAAAAAATTAATTCATTCCTATTTCATTTATAATTTAAAATATAAATAAATAGCCAATTTATAACTACTTAAAATATATCATATTATAAAGTAAAAACCAAGAAACCTTGGTTTTTACTTTACTTTAAGTTGAATGCTGACTTACCATATTCATAAACTCCCCAGTTCCCAACAAGTCCTCTTAAAGAAGTTTGAACTAAGTTTAATTTTTCATAAAAGTCTGGTAAAACATAATGTTTAAGTTGTTTTCTAATCAACTCCATTAGTGGTTCTCCTAAATTAGATGGTCCACCACCAATAACGATGATTGAAATATCAAAGAAGTGAATCAATACAGAGATAATCTTTGCCAATGGTTCAAGTGCTTTGTAAAAAATATCTATAACTTCTTGATCACCACCCAAAAACAAATCCGCGATATCAATAATATGGAGATCATCTCCCAATTCTTTGTAACGTTTACCTAGTTCACCCTTTGAAACTTTACCTTGTTCTCTTAAAGCTCTTTCAATACCGGTTGCAGATGAAATGGGCTCTACACAACCTTTGAGTCCACACCCACATTCAATCTCATTTTGAAATCCTCCACCATGTCCAGGCTCGCTTGGTAATCCGGTATTATCTCCAAAAACTAAGTCTCTGTCAAAAATAGCTCCTCCTCCGATACCAGTACCGATTGTAAATAAAGCCATTGAGTTAGGTTCTTTGTTTAAACCTCTACTTCATTCACCAAAAGTTGCAGATTTTGCATCATTTAAAACAACAACATTTTTGTTATTGAATAATTCTTGCAGTATTGCTTTAACTGGATAATTTTTTCATCCTAAGTTAGTTGAATAAATTACTGTACCTGTTTTGTTGTCAACAATACCACAAACAGCAATACCAATAAAATCTAAGGTTTTTATATCGATTTTATTTTCATCAGCTTTTTTGAAAGCCTCTTCAACTATTCTTTCTAAAATATTTTTTCTATCAGATGTTGGATATTCAAATTTTAATTGTACTTCATCTTTTTCAAAAAAAGCACATTTTGCGAAAGTCGCCCCTAAATCTACTACAAAAGCTTTAGCCATTGTACACCTCCAATAATAATTATTTAAAATATTATTATTTAACTCCATGTATTTGTTTATACATGTCAATCATTTCTTTAGCTAAAACCATTATCGCTTGTGTGGTTAGTAGTTGATCTTCAGCATGCATAAACAATACTTTAAAATCAATTTTAGTTCCACCTGCTTCTTCTGAAATTACATCCATATGCATTTTTTCAGCATTAATCATTTCTTTTTCAGCTTCTTCTAAAAGTCTCAAAGCTTCATCATAATTTTTTTCTTTTGCTTCTCTAATTGCCATTATTGCATTAGATTTTGCCATACCTACATATGTTATTATCCCGAATGATATTTCTTCTCAATTAAATTCTTTTGCCACTATAATACTCCCATCTATGTTATTTAAATTTAAAAAACTTAATATAAATAACCTTTATCGATTGGATTAGTTTCTTTCGACTAAACCTATTTAAATATTATCATATTATTTGCGCAAATGATATTTAAACCAATGTAAAAAACCCTTAAAATAAAGGGTTTTTTACATTAATTACTATTTCAGTAGACCATAATTGTATAATTTTTGAAACCTTCCCGGGGATGATTTCAACTCTTCAAATGTGCCTATTTGACCAATTCCTTTTTTTCTTTCTAAAACAATTATTTGATCTACATTTTTAATAGTTGAAAGTCTGTGAGCAATAACAATTGTTGTTCTATTTTCCATCAATTCATCTAGCTCAGACTGAATTTCTTTTTCTACAATATTATCTAATGCACTTGTTGCTTCATCTAAAATTAATAATTCTGGGTTCTTCAAAAATAATCTGGCAATAATTAACCTTTGTTTTTGACCACCAGAGAACATAAAACCTCTTTCACCAAGAATAGTATCATATTTATCGGGCAATGATTGAATGAAATCATCTAATTTAGCTTTTTTAGAAGCCTCTATAGCCTCTTCATCAGAAACTTCTTTTGGAATACTGTACTTTAAATTTTCCATCACAGTTCCAAAAAGAATTTGTGGTTCTTGTTCAACATATCCCACATGAGATAGATAGTGAGATAAATTCAAATCTTTTATATTAATATTATTTATCAATAATTGACCACTTGAAACATCATAAAATCTTAACAACATTTTAGCAATAGTAGACTTACCAACTCCAGTTTCACCAACAAAAGCATAACTTTTACCTTTTGTAAATTTAATGTTTATTGGTGGAAGGATTTCAACTGTTGGGGATTCTGGATATCTAAAAGATACATCTTTAAATTCGACTGTTTTAATTGAATTTATTTTAATGGGATTTTCTGAATATTCAATAATACTTTTTTCATTAAAAATATAATTCAGCCTCATTGTACAATTAGACATCCACATAATACCTTGTAAAACTTGTGTAAGCACAGAAAGATTAACCATGAAATTTGCACTTGCTGTGATAAAAGAAATTGTTAAAGTGGAAAAAGCTTCAGGTGACATTTTACCTTGATTTAAAAAAATATTTATAACAAGTAAAATAATTGGTAAAAGTGCAATCATTGTTCCATTAAAAACAACTAAGGATGATTGTAATCTTATTGCAACTTGTTTACTTGTATCATAAGTGTGATGTAATTCTTTGTTTCTTTTTGTTTCTAAATTTTCTGATCCAGTTGCTTTAATTAATCTAATATTTATTAGTCTATCAATTATATCTGCATCAATATGTTGTCTTTTATCAATTGCTATCAAATTTGCCCTTCTGTAGTATATAAAAACTACAGAAATTACAATTAACATGATAAGTAAAAATCCAGTAGCAATTGATGCTAACTCTATATTTATTCCAAAAATTATTATAATAGTTGTTGTTAAACTTACTATCATTCATATAAATGTTAGATAGAACGTATTAAAAGCTTCACCTAAATTTCCACTATCAGTTATAACCCTTGTCATTACCAATCCAAGCTGATTTCTTGAATAATAACTTATGTCAATTTCTACTAAGTGTTGTAGTGCTTTATTTCTTAAATCTATTTCAAGTTTTTTTGAAAAAACTCCTGCAAGAACATTTGTTAAAAACTCAAATATTATAAAAGAAACAAATGCACTCAAACCCATAATTATTCATTGTACTCAACTTAAATTAAAGCCAAAAAGTTCAGCACCTTCTCCATTGTTTTCTAGAAGTGCGGTTGTTAGACCTTTAACAAATACAGTAGAAAATGATCAAGATATTGAATCTAAAATGGTGGCTAGTGTACATAGAAAAAATACTCATGGATGTCTTTTTATACCTCCACCTATCATAATTAAGGCAGCAAAAAGCTTTTTAGCAGAAAAAAACTTATCGGTAACATACTTTTCTTTTTTATTTTTTTTCATCATTTCATCCCTTAAATTTTGTTAAATATATAATATCAAATAAATATTAAGGAAATAAAAAGTATTTTAAACTTATAAGTTATTTTTACCAATATCTTATAAAATTTAAAATACAACTTTTTTAATTTATTAAAATTAAGAGTATTCTTTACTATCAATTTTTTCTTTAAGCATTTTGATGAATTCATCTAACTTTACAGTAACTTGTTCTTCACTACCATATTGTCTGTATGTAATTGTTTTATTTGCTTCTTCAGCTTCACCCAGTACTACTTGATAAGGAATTTTTTTGATTTGTGCATCCCTTATTTTATAACTAAGTCTTTCATCTCTATTATCAATTCCTGCTCTAATATAGTGTTTTCTTAATTCCGCTTTAACTTGTTCGGCATAATCAAATGCTCCTGATTGTTGAACTGGAATTATTTCAACTTGTCTTGGTGAACATCATAAAGGTAATACCCCTTTAGTTTGTTCTAGAAGTACAGAAATAAATCTTTCATAAGTTCCTACCAATCCCCTATGAATCATAATTGGTTTTAGTAAATCACCATTTGGTCCAACATATGATAAATTAAATTTTTGTGGTAATAAGAAATCTAACTGAATAGTTGAGACAGTAATTTCATGTCCCAAAGCAGTTTTGGCTTGAATATCTAATTTAGGTCCATAAAATGCAGCTTCACCAGGCATTTTTTTGTACTCTAATTTTAGTTCTTTAAGCACTTCTTCTAATTGTTTTTCCGCTTCATTTCACATTTTATCATCATCAAAATACTTTTGTTTGTCTTTAGGATCTCTCAACGAAAGAGATAGATAATCAATTTTGATGTTAAAAGTTTCTAGAACTTCTTGAATTAGAGCAAAACATCTTGAAAACTCTTCTTTCACTTGATCTGGTCTAACAAAAATGTGAGAGTCAGTTAATTCCATTGCTCTAACTCTTTCTAGACCTGTTAAACTACCAGATGACTCATATCTATGTTGTAATGCATGTTCTGCAAATCTAAGTGGTAATTCTCTATAACTTCTTTGTTTGTAATTGTAAACACTAATATGGTGTGGACAACTCATTGGTTTCAAAACCATTTCTTCTTTTGGTAAATGCATTGGGGCAAACATATCATCTCTATAGTGATCTCAGTGCCCACTTCTTTTATATAATTCACTTGTTCCAATAATCGGAGTCTCAATTTGAATAAAATCAAATTCAAATTCTTTTTCCATCAAGTATTTTTTAATTTCTTGTTTTAAGATTGCTCCATTAGGTAATCAAATTGGTAGTCCTTGACCAATGATTGGGTCCAAGTGGAATATTTCTAAATTTTTAGCAATATATTTGTGATCGCTATTTTTCATTTCTTCAATAGTTTCTTGAACTTTTTCAAATGACTCTTTACTGTCACCAGTAATTCCGTGCAATCTATAAATCATAGGATTTGAAGCATCCCCTTGAAAATATGCTCCTGTTAATTGAGTAAGCTCAATTTTATATAATGAACCAGTGCTTTTCAACATTGCATATCTAGCAAAAAACTCTAGTCCTCCAAATTTACCTACTTCGTATTTTATATATCTTTTTTCGCTATCTTCTTTTACAGCTTCTAAATAAATAGGGTTTTTATTTATATCTTTTAATTTTTTTAAACATTCTTCTTCGCTAGCTTCTCCGAATGAAAATGGTTTATTATCTTTAATCATTTCGTTAGCTAAATTTTCTACTGCTTTCAAATCTTCAAATTTCAATCCTTGAGGATAATCAAAAAATAGTGAAAATTCTTCTAATGATAAATCATCATTTTGTGGAACCAAATCTGCATCAGGGTATAATGATTTAACTGCAAAACCTGTAATTATTTTAGCTGTATAGTTTACAGCACTTCTGTATAATTCATGTCTTTCTGTGATGATTTCAAGTTTACAATCTTTATCAATTATTGCACCACTTGTTACAACATCTTTATCATTAATTAATGCACCAATGCATTTCTTTTTTAAACTTATAGCAATATCTCCTGCTATATCTGCAACTTGACGGGGTTTATCATAAACTTTTACTTCTCCGTCTAGTAAAGTAACTTTCATATTTATTTCTCCTTTTTAATTAACATAAATTTAATTGATACAAATTTTTCTTTTTAAAAAGACATTATAAATTATATATCAATTTGTTTTTATTAGTATTGATACTTAGCTAGTTTTTTGGTTAAGTCATCAATACTTCCATTCATTTTTTTTATTTGTTGTTCATTTAATTGTTCTAGTTCTAATTTTAATTTTAAGGTTTGAATCTTAAAGGTTATCTTTCTGTTCTTAAGATAAAGAGCTTTGTCATAGTTGGCTCTTAAACCAAAAACCGTTTCCATTCCTTTCGTTGTATCTCAATACTTCATTTTCGTTCCATTTTTAGTTTCTCTAAAAATAACAGTTCTTATAAAAGCATTGTTTTTCGTGTATCACTTAATTTCAAACTCACTATCAACTTCAAAAGTTGTCACTCTAAATGGTATATTATTTGTTTTTTTAGATGTTATTCCAAAACATCCTTCTTCAATTTCATTTATGTCAATATTGGGATTTAGATCATCAATGGCCATTTTAACAAAAGTCTTAAAAACTTCAGATAAAGTAGATTTTATAAAACACTTTCTATAAACCAAAACTGTTCTTCTAGTTTCTTCGGTCATAGAACCATAAACTTTTTTTTCAAATCTCTCTTCTTCATCTGCAAACTTATTTATAAGGTGACGATAATCATCTCCACCTGTTATTAAAACTTTATCTTTTATATCAAACTTTTTCATAATTTAACCTACACAATTTTATGACCAAATATGATCAATAAGACTCCTATAAGGATACCTAACATTTGTATGCCAAACATTATTCAGTTTATGTTATGTATCACTTTTCTTTTTGACTTACAATAAAAAGTTACAGCTACCCATAAAAACCCGGGTACTACTATAAAGAATATTGCTAATCCTGTTACTAAATAAAATACTGGTCCCATTTTTTTCCTTTTTTTTATTGTACTACTTTTTTAAAATCATTAATAGATATAAAAAACTATTTATAAAATAGATTTCACTCTTTTAAAAGATCAATTAATTCATTTTTTAGAGTGTTATTATCAAACTCTAAAACTTTTCCTTTATTTTTGATTACATTTTTGTATCAAACATAGCTTAATTTAGGTTTTCTTTCTAATATTGGCGAATTAAAATCTACACTAACTAAGCCATAATCTTTTCTGTATCCCCCACTTGGAGAAAAAATATCACAATAAGTTCATAACGAATAACCAATAAAGTTAATTCCTTGTTCTTTTGCTTCTAGCACTTTTTTTAGGTGACCTGATAGAAAGTTTATTCTATCATTATCTAAAATTAGTTCATTGGTTTTATTATCAAAATCTCCCATACCATTTTCTAAAATCATAATTGGATAATCTTTTCCGTATCTCTGAGCTAACTCATGAGCGCCAGAAACAAGTCTATCAGGCTTAATAAGCCAATTTCATTTTGTGTATGATTCTGATTTTGGGAATACTAAATATATGTCTAAATTTTTTACATATTGAGGTGGTATTTGTCAATCATTGTCTTTATAACCTTCTATACTACTAGTCACAAAAATTGGACGATAATAATTTCATCCAATTAAATCTAGTTTATTATTTTTCAAATATTCTAAATCTTGTTGAGAAACCGTAAAGTCCAATTTATGTTTTTCTATAAAATCATAAAATGATTTAGGATAATTTCCTTCAAAAGCTGGAGTTAAATATAATTCTAAAAATCAGTCATTATACTTTTCACAAGCCTTTTTATCATTTTCGTCATTAGAAAAAGCAATTGGTGGTGACCAATCATGATCAACACCAATTATAGCTTTACTTGATATATATCCTTTTGCTTTGGCAATTTCAAACTCTTCCTTGGCAATTGCACCAAGCATATGTAAATTATGAATTGCTTTTGCAAAATTTAGTTCACTTACTTTAGCTGGTGGTAAATAATCACTAAGATATGCATCTTGTGCAAATGTTGAGTTTTCATCTGTCACAAATCATACATCTGTGTACTTACCTAAATACTTGAAGCAAGTTTTTACATAATTTCTAAATCATAATCTGATTTCGTCAGTTTGTAGTCCCCCACGTATTTCAGCCCACAAAGGAGTGTCTCAATGGTATAAGATAGGTATTGGTTTAATTCCTTTTTTATAAAATTCTTCAAAGAAATCGATGTAGAATTTTATACCTTCTGGATTTATATAGTTCTCATCTTTTGGATAAATTCTAGTTCAATCCATGTTATAAACAAAAGCATTTAAACCTAACTTTTCCATTATTCTTGCATCAGTTTTATATTTGTGATAAAAATCCGCTGCGATTTCAATGTTACCTATTTCTCTACCAGGCTTACCTACAGGAGGTATATAGAAGTTTCTTTTGGTAAACTCATCTCATATTGATTGACTTCTACCACCTATTGATCTACCACCCTCAATTTGAAATGAGTTAGTAGATGCACTGAATAGAAAATCTTTCATTTACCTTACCTCTTAATTGTTAGCTTTTGCTGCTTTTGCTGCTGCTTTTGCTTGCGCAAGTTCTGCGCTATATTTTGCTTTAATTTCAGCAGCTTTTGTTTTAAATTCAGCTTTTTTACTTGCAATAGCTGACATTTTTTCAGCACGAACTTGTTTGTAAGTTGCTAATTTTGATTGTTGTACTGATTTGATTGATTCTTTTTTAGATACAAACTCTGCTTTAATTGCTTTAATTTGTTCTTTTAAAGCCGCTTTTTCGGTTTGTTTGTTGATTGTATGATCTTTGTCATCCATCATTCTTTCTGCTAATTCATATTTTAATTCATTAATTCTTCTTGGTTGTTCTCAAGCTTCTTGTTTTACAAGATTTTTTGATTCTCCCATTTCTTTATATCTATCTGCTTTGAAGTCATAGAATGCAACTTTTGCATCTGCTATAGCTAAGTTTCAGTTTTTTCTGATATCTAGAATTGCTGAGTTAGATAATTTATTTTCTCAGAATCTATTTTGAGCTTCTGCATTACCATATGCATATTCTCCACCAGCTTTAATTCTTTCAACTTTATCTTCTAATTTAACAGTTGCTTTAAAGTATGGGTCTCTGAAGAATCTCATTTGTTTTTGATATTCTTCCATATCAATAATTCTGATTTTTTTGAAGTAACGACTGTTGTCAATTAATATGAATGGGAAGTAAATTCCAAATGATATTGCTAAGTTGATTATTGTTAAGACGAATGCCCATCCACCTTGTCTATAGTAAGTTAGTGGACCTGCAATCCAGAATGGTGTTGTCCATGGCACAGTAATTGCTGCATATCCAACCAAGTTTAATGCTTGTGGTGAGAATAATCATGCCATAAATATATTAACCATAGGTGCTGCAACAAATGGTGCGAAGTATACTCCATTTAAAACTAATGGAAAACCAAATGTAATTGGTTCATTAATCTGGAACACACCGGGTGCAGTTGAGTAAATACATATTTTTTTGTTATCTTGTCTTCTTGAGAATACTAATGTACCTAGAATCAAGGCAAATGAAGCTCCTGATCCCCCTAGGTTCATAAAACAGTCAAATATAGGTGAGGCAAATACCCCCATTTGTCCAGTAAGAACTGCTTGATCGTATCCTAATTGTGCTACTAATGTTGAGTTAATAGTAAACATCATTGATCAAATTGGAAGGAATGCTCCATTAACAACATTTGATCCATGAACCCCAAAGAATCATAGGAATGAGATAAAGAATGCATATGCTAATGCTAATGCTAAACCTCCTTGTGATCCTTGAGCGAATGTTAATAAGAATGTTACAAAGAATTGATAAACTGCTGCTGATAGACCAAACTGGTCATAGTTTACAGATACAGCACTATATGTATTGAACATCATTAATTCATTTATATTTTCAACATTTCCTATAAATGCAGATGTTGCTCCTGAATCAAAGCTATAAACTTTACCTGCATCAACCCCTGACATTACTGTCATTAGTGATGAGAATAAAGATTGTTGATCTTTTGATCCCAAATTTCCATAAATATCTTTTAAATGTTCAAACAAGTATCTAATTTTTTCATCATCAGTTCCTTGTTTTGCTGCTGCTTGGAATGCATCTCTAACTGCATCAATTTGTGAGAAATTTGATCAGTTACCTGCTTTTGCAGCATCTCAGAATTTAGTAGTATCATCATTGATTGCACCATATTGATTTATTCATGCAAGTCAACCTTCTGCACTATCTATTTTTGAGTTTTCAGAAGCATGGACTCTAAATGTTTCTTGATCAATGTATGCAGGTATTATAAATATTAAGTTACCTGCAGCCATTATTAATAATGTCAGCATAAATGGTAGAAACACCGCAAATGATTTACTTACACTTGGTGGTACTCCATCTGGTAATTTAATATATAGTGCTCTCACACTAGATAATTTTACAAATATTTCTGTTGATATAGCTCCAAATATAATTGCTCCAATTAATCCGGCAGCACCTTGGTAGAATCCTATGTTCCCCATTGTAGTTGCTAAGAATCCCATTGTAGAAGCAAATCCACCAATAACAGGTGTTTTTAAGTTTCTGTTTAAAGAAATATAATATCCAAAAACAAATGAGAATCATATTGAAGTCATACCAATTGTTATTGTGTTCAAGTTGTTAAATACTGTCGCACCAATTAAGAAAGTTTTATATCAACCTTCATTAAGTGGATTTTGAATAAATTTAGTAATTGCATCATTACTTAATTCAGGGTGAGCTATTTTAACAAATAAACCTAGTACCGATACATATCCACTACCACCACCAGCAAATACTATACTACCTAAAATTAATCCAAGTGATCCAGTAATTGTAAGTGGAAGCAATGTACCAAAAGCATCACGCATTGATGCTAGGTGGGTTTGTGAACCTAATTTACCCATAGCAGGAATGAATTTATTTTTAAATCATGCCTTAGCTTTGGAATCAGGTCTGTTTACAATCTCGTTTGTACCCATTGCTTTTCCTCCTTTTAATTATTCATTCTATTTTTTAATTGTTTGATACAAAAAGGGTAGTTTTAAAATAAATTAAAACTAGTTGTTCTAAAAACTTAAACCCGCCTTTTTTGCCATATCTTGAGCCATTTTAATAGCATCAGGACCTTTTGCAACGGCATAAATCTGAGGTGGAATAACTTCTACAGGTTTATCTGTTACGGCTTGAAGTTCTTTTACTGCAAATCCCATTTGAGGACCTACCATTACAACATCTCATTTATCTAGCTCCATTTTGGCTTGCGCAATTGACATCGCTTCAATTTTACATTCAAAACTTTCTCTTCTAGCAGCAGCTTGCATTTTTGATACAAGCATACTAGTAGACATACCTGCTGAACAACATAATAATATTCTTAACATTTTTCTAACTCCTTTCTTAATAATTATAGAACATTTTCTAAGAATTTCAAAATTTTTCAAAAAAAATTTCTAAAATTTGAAATTTTTTCACTTTTAATCTTTAAAAAAATATTAAAATAAAAGTATTTCACTTAGATATTTGTAATTATTATTGGTAAAATTTTTTAATTAGATTAGTATTTGTTTGATTTTATACCAAAAAAATATAATAGTTTTTTTATTTTAGTAAAACATTTTTTCAAATAAAAAAAATTTGGCTAAGCCAAATTTTTAATTATTAATTAAACTGTTAGTTCTTTTATTGATTCATTTCTAACAAAAAGAATTTTTTCTCCTTTTTTGGCACCTCATGATTTTGCTACCTCAATAATTGCTTTTTCATCTTCTAAAAACTTATCAAAATCTTCAACTTTATTCATAAACACTGAGTGTCATACTCCAAAAGCAGTTCATAAAGAAGGGTTTGCACTTACTCCTAAAATAGTTACATTAGGTCTAAATTTTGAGATTGTTTTTAATAATTCACCAGTTCTTGAAGCAACTACAGCAAATTCATAATTTCCTTCAAAAGCAGTGTTTGCAAGTTGGTTTGCTATTTCTGCTCTTTTTCCACTTGTTGTTTTACGTGCATTTTCTAATTGTTTTTCGTAGTACAACTTAGTGTAAAATTCAATTTCTGCTCTTTTATTAATTGTTGCCATTGTTTCTGTTGTGATAAATGGATAATCTCCATTTGCTGATTCACCACTTAACATTGTTGCGTCTGCTCCAAGTTCTGTTGCATAGTACACGTCAGTAACTTCAGCTCTTGTTGGTTGAGGATTATCTGTCATTGATTCTAGCATTTGAGTTGCAACTACTACTAATTTACCTTTTTCTCTACATTTTCTAATAATAACTTTTTCTCAATATGGAACTTCATAGTAAGGAATTTCTAATCCTAAATCACCACGAGCGATCATAATTCCATCACTTTCAGCTATTATTGAATCAATATTATCTATACCAATTTGTGACTCAATTTTTGAAATGATTTGAATATGTTCTGCATTTTCTTCTTTTAATATTTTTCTTATTTCTTTTACATTGTCAGCAGTATTTACAAATGAAGCTGCAATATAGTCTATTCCGTTTTTAATACCAAATTTTATATCATTGTAATCTTTTTCAGCTAAGAAAGGTAATGTAAAATCAACACCTGGTAGGTTAACACGTTTGTTTGTTTTTACTAAGTGATGGTTAAATGCTTTACACATAACAATTTTTTTATCTTTATCAATGCTTGTAACATGCATTGTTAATTTTCCATCATCAACTAAAACTACATCTCCAACCTTAACATCTTGACTCATGTCATATGACATTTGTAATTCAGTTGGACCACATTCTCTTGAAGAGAATGTTTCAGGATCTGTATAAACAGTTACATCAGTACCTGCTTTAATTTCTTGTTTTCCATCTTTCATTTTACCAACACGAATTTCTGGACCTTTTGTATCCAAAAGAATTGAGATAGGTTTTTTGATTTCTTCTCTCAGTTCTTTAACTCATTCAATTCTTTCTCCATGCTCTGTGAAGTCAGCATGAGAAAAATTCAAACGAATTGTTGTCATTCCATTTTCAAATAATTCATTTAATGCTTCTTTAGAGTGAACAGATGGACCTATTGTTGTAATAACTTTGGTTCTTTTTACTTTATCTTTTAAGTTATAAATCTTCATATATTTTCCCCTTTATTGTTTAACACTAAAAATTATATCACTTTATAAAACCTATAAACAAAAAAAATGGGTAATTCCCATTTTTTTAAACTGTATGAGTCTTAATATCTTCAGATTTAACAATTAAGATTTCTTCACCTTTTTTAGCACCTCAAGATCTTGCAATCTCTGCTGCTAATTTAGGATCAGCCACAATCTCATCAATACTTTTCACTTTATTCATAAAGATTGAGTGTCATGCACCAAATGCATTTCATAATTTCATATCTTCACATACACCTAAAATTGTAACATTAGGTCTAAATTTTGAGATTGTTTTTAATAATTCACCAGTTCTTGATAATACTATTGCAAACTCATATTTACCGTTTCTTGTAATATTGGCTAATTCGTCTGCAATTAAAGCTCTTTTTCCTTTTGATGAACTTCTTGCAATTTCAAGTGCTCTATCATAATATATTTTTCCATAAAAACTTAGTTCAGCGCGTTTATTGATTGTTGCCATAGTTTCAGTTGTTATAAAAGGATAAATCCCGGCAGCTGATTCACCACTTAACATTGTTGCATCTGCTCCAAGTTCTGTTGCATAGTATACGTCAGTAACTTCAGCTCTTGTTGGTTGAGGGTTGTCTGTCATTGATTCTAACATTTGAGTTGCAACAACACAAATTCTTCCCAGTTTTCTACATTTTCTTATTATTTGTTTTTCTCAATATGGAACTTCATAGAAAGGAATTTCTAATCCTAAATCCCCACGAGCCACCATTATTCCATCACTAGCCTCAATAATTTCATCAATATTGTAAATACCAATTTTAGATTCTATTTTTGAAATTATCTGAATATGTTCCGCTTTTTCTTCTTTTAAAATTTGTCTAATTTGATGAACATTATCGGCAGTGTTTACAAATGAAGCAGCAATATAGTCAATAGAGTTTTTGGCTCCAAATCTAATATCAGAAATATCTTTTTCACTCAAGAATGGTAATGAGAAATCAACACCTGGTAAGTTAATTCTTTTGTTAGTTTTAACTTTGTGGTGGTTGAATGCTCTACAATTAACTAAACCTGGTTGAACATTTAAAACATGTAATGTTAATTTACCATCATCAACCAATATAGTATCTCCTGTTTTTAAGTCAACACTCATATCATATGAAACAGTCATTTCAGTTGCTTTACATTCTCTTTTTGCATATTCCTCAGGAGTTGTATAAATAGCAACATCTGATCCTGCTTTAATTTCTTGTGCTCCCTCAAACATTTTTCCAACTCTAATTTCTGGTCCTTTTGTATCTAAAAGTATTGAAATTGGTTTTTCTAATTCTTCTCTTAATTCTAAAACTGACTTCATTTTAACAACATGTTCTTCTTGTGAACCGTGCGAAAAGTTTAATCTAACTACGTTCATACCTGATTCAAATAGTTTTCTAATGTCATTCTTTGTACTTGTACTTGGTCCAATGGTTGTTATAATTTTTGTTCTTTTTATTTTCTTTGATAATTCGTTTGGTTCATAAAATTCTAAGTTTTTATCTAACATACTCTTTACCTCTCTTTTTAATGCTTTTAGCAAGCTGCATTTATTTTTCTTAACTCATTGTACTCATTAGATTTATCTTTTTTTGGCATATTCAAAGTTGAATCTATGTCTCTTGCAACAAGTTTATTATCACTCATTCCAACATACAACCCACCTTTCCCAGCAACCAATTGGTCAACAGCAAACATTCCCGCTGTTGTTGCTAAGTATCTATCCATAGCTGTTGGTGAACCACCTCTTTGAACGTGTCCAAGAATTGTTGCTCTAGTAACATATCCAGATGCTTTTTCTATTTTTTCTGCTAATTTATGTGCATCATACATTTTTTCAGATACTGCAACAATCACACTGCGTTTGTTTTTTTCTGCTAATTCTTTAACTTTAGCACATATTTCCTCCTCAGATAATTTGCTTTCATGTGTTGAAAATACCTCTGCACCAGTTGCTGTTGCTCCATATAAAGTTAAGTCTCCACAGCCATTTCCCATAATTTCAACAACTGCACATCTATTGTGAGATTGCATTGTATCTCTAATTTGGTCAATTGATCTTACAACTGTGTTTAACGCTGTATCAAAACCAATTGTGTAATCTGATGAAACAATGTCGTTATCAATTGTTCCTGGCAGACCAACACAATTGATTCCCATACGAGTTAATTTTTCTGCTCCTTGATAACTTCCATCCCCACCAATTACAACTAGTGCTTCAATACCCATTTCCTTAAGATTATTTACAGCAACTTGTCTAACTGACTCTTCTTTAAATTCAACAAATCTTGCTGAACCAATTACTGTACCACCTCTTGAAATAATATCAGAAGCAAAGTTGATATTAACTTTTTCGATTCATTTGTTAACTAAACCTTTGTAACCTTCTTTAACAACATAGGGCTCGATTCCCTTAGATATTGCTGCTTTAACAACAGCTGCAATAGCTGCATTCATACCCGGAGCATCTCCTCCAGATGTCAAAACTCCAATTTTTTTAATCATATAGTGCCTCCATATTGAATATTATATAACTAATATTGAATAAGGCACACAAATATACATTTTTTTTATTATTTTTGCTAATTAAAATGATTTTAAAAAATAAAAAAGTCATTTCAAATGTTCAAATATACAACTAGTAGTGATCTTGCTTTTCTTATCAAGTGCATATTTTCTTTAGGATTTAAATTTCTAAAAAGTGAGTACACTTTTGTGTATTCAATCCATAATTTTTTATAATTTTCTAAAATAACCTCATTTACGGAAGCTATTATTTTTTTATCATTTTCATTATAATGATCTGAATTTATTAAGAAAATATTATTTCTAGATCTTAAATTATATGACTCAAATTTTAAATGAGTAGAATGTAAATCGAATTTCGCATCTTCAAACAAATGCTTTACACTATCAAATTGAGTTGTTAAGAAATGACTTAAAAGTTTTTTGTAATTATTTGAAATTTCTAGAATTGTCTCAAACATTCTAACAAAGGCTGGTATTAATAATAAATGTATTGAAATTGCCCCAATTTCTACCCATACTTTATTGTCAGTATAATGTTCAAAGGTAATATACATCAAATATGTAAAAACAAGTGTTGAAATAAAACTTATTAAAATATTTAGCAATATAAAACCAACTGAGTTTAATTCAATAATTCTTTGTCCTTCAATTTTTGATTCTGATAACTGCGCTTTATAATCAAATACTTTTAAACTTTTAAAGTAATATTCAGTTGAAAATCAACCTATTATTGTAAAAGCCATAATTAAATAAGCCATACATCCTATACAAACCATATTAATAATTATTTGAACTTTTTTATTTTCTTTAAATACTAGTTGATTTAGTATAACAAATAAAAGCAATACTAAAAATAAAACCATATTTAAGATAAAGTTTCTAAAAGTTTTTTTAGATATCACATACATGCTTTTTAGCATTTTTTCATTTTCTTTTAGCAAAACGCCATTTGTTGACTCCATAAATACCTCCAATAAATATAAATACATTTTATACTATTTATTTTGTTCTAAAAATGTTTGTAGTATTAGCTTTGCGGCAACTTGGTCTTTATTAACTTTTTGTTTTTTGCGACTAAGATTTGCTTCAATCATGATTGACTTAGCCATTTTGGTAGTTAATCTTTCATCAATTTTTACAATATCATTTTTATCTATATTTTCTTTTTCTAAAAGGACTGAGATAAACTCTTCAACCATCTCAACTCTATGTCCAATACTTCCATCCATGTTTTTTGGATAACCTATCGCTATTTTTTCATAACCCTCTACTTGTAAGAGTTTTATCAAGGAATTTGCTGCTTGATCAAAATTATATTCATCAAAACGTATTGTTGAATGCGTATTTGCAAAAAAACCTTCACTGATCGCTACTCCAATTGTCTTTGAACCAATATCTAAACCTATGTATTTTGCCATATTACTCTCCTTTTTCTTTAAAACTAGTTGTTTTTTCTAAATCAGACTTTAAACTTTGTTTTTTCAAATCTTTTTTTATCATTTTATTGATAATAGTTTTAGATATTACAAACCAAAACAAGCAAATAATTAGCGAAAACAATGTGTCTGTAAAAAAGTGTGCACTTATAAATAATCTTGAAAGCAATGTTAAAAAACTCATAATACTAAAAATTGAAAATAAAGCCCAAAAGCTGATTTTTTGTCTCTTGGTTTTTGTGTTTATAAAATATAAAAAACCAAAAACACATAAGGATGAATGTACATGACCAGATGGAAAACTATTTCCTCGTACAGAAGTTGTATTTACCTGAAAAGGATAATAAAAATGACTTTTTGAATCATCAAATTCAAACACTTGATAAGGGCGAAGTCTACCAACACCTATTTTTATTATGTTTATGGTGATTAATGATAACAATATATACAAAATACAATATCCAGCCTTTTTAGCTAGCTCTTCAATATTAAAAATTTCTTTAGTAATTTTTTTTGTGTATAAAAATAGGTAAATAAAAATAATTGATAGTGCAACTAAAATCAAAATAGTGCATGAAGCAATTGATTCAACAACTAGCTGATAGTTATTGAAACTATTGTGATAATCATTATAAGTAGAATAAACCGATAAGTATAATGTTGCCAAAAAATATATAGTTGTAATGAAAACATTGATTACAACTATTCATTGTTTTGTAATTTTAGCTTGATATGTTAAACAATAAACAAGAGTAACTATTGAAATATAGATAGGAAGAACTATAACTGACATTCCATATATATTAAAAAAATATTTTATAAAACTAGTTTTGTCTTCAAGTTGTGCTGATTTAGAAAAAAAATAATTTGCTATTGTGAAGTCATAAACTATTCCAACAGCAAAAATTCCTAAAAAAATAGAAAAACTTATTGTTCAAAATATTATGTTATTTTTTTTAGTTTTAAAAAACATATTTTCACCTTTAATGATTTTACAATAAAAAAAACTCTACAAAGTAGAGTTTTAAATTAATAATTATTATTTTAAGTTGTAGAATGATTTAATTCCATCGTAAATTGCTGCATCTCCAAGCTCTGCTTCAATTTCTAATAATCTGTTGTATTTTGCAATTCTATCAGATCTTGACATTGAACCTGTTTTAATTTGTCCTGTATTTAAAGCAACTGCTAAGTCAGCGATTGTTGCATCTTCAGTTTCTCCTGAACGGTGTGAAGTAACAGCAGTTCATCCAGCTTTTTGAGCCATTTGAATTGTTTCAATAGTTTCAGTTAATGAACCAATTTGGTTAAATTTAATTAAAACTGAATTTGCTGCATGTTTTTCAATTCCTTCCGCAGTAATTTTTGGGTTTGTAACAAATAAGTCATCCCCAACGATTTGAATTTTATGTCCCATAGTTTCAACTTGCAATTGGAATCCTTCTCAATCTGATTCTGCTAATCCATCTTCAATTGAAATGATTGGGTATTTATCAACTAACATATCTAAGAAACTAACCATTTCCTTAGTTGTCATTGATCATTCTTTCCCTGTTAATTTTTCAATTTTTTTGAAGTGGTATTTTTTATCATCTTTGTATAATTCAGAGTTAGCACAATCCATTGCGATCATGATTCCATCTCTACCAGTTTTGTATCCAGCTTTTTCAATTGCTTCAACTAATAAGTCTAATGCAACTTCAACTGGAGTTTTTGCTTTGAAAGCTTCTAATGATTCTTCTTTGTATGCTCAACTAAAGTGAGGTGCAAATCCACCTTCATCCCCAACAGCAGTAATATCACCTTTATCATGTAATAGTGATTTTAATGCTTGGAATGTTTCTGAAGCTCATCTTAAAGCTTCTCTAAATGATGGTGCCCCTACTGGCATAATCATAAATTCTTGGAAGTCGATTGCACTATCTGCATGTTCTCCCCCATTAATAACGTTTAACATTGGAACAGGTAATCTTCTTGCGTTTGTTCCCCCAATGTATCTGTATAATGGAATATCTAATTCATCTGCTGCTGCTTTTGCTACTGCTAATGAAACTCCTAATATTGCATTTGCTCCTAAGTTTTTTTTGAAATCATCACCATCTAATTTACACATAGCTTGGTCAATTGCGATTTGATCGAAAACTTCCATACCAATTACTAAATCAGCTAATTTATCATTTACATTGGCAACTGCTTTTAATACCCCTTTACCATTAAAACGTTTTTTATCTCCGTCTCTTAATTCTAATGCTTCTCTTGAACCAGTTGATGCTCCTGATGGAACTTTTGCTGAACCGCGTCCACCAAATTCTGTTTCTACATCAACTTGTACAGTTGGAAATCCACGTGAGTCTAATACTTCGTGTGCTACTACTTTAACTATTTTTGACATATCTCTATTCTCCTTACCCCTTTATGATAACTCTAAAAAAAATAAATTGATTAGATTTTTTCTTGTTATTTATAGAATTTTTTTCAAAAAAACTACTTAAAAATGGAAAAAATCCACACTAGTGTGGATCATTTCTATGTTGTCTTCTTTCGTTAGAAGTAAGTCATTTTTTTCTAAGTCTAATGTCATCAGGAGTTACTTCAACAAGTTCATCTCATTCAATAAATTCTAAAGCTTCTTCTAATGTAAATTTTTTTGGTGGGGTAAGTTTTACTGAATCATCTGACCCACTTGCTCTTGTATTAGTAAGTTTTTTTCCGGTTGTTGGATTAACTTCTAAGTCATTACTTCTTGAGTGTAAACCAACTATCATTCCGTCATATACTTCAACTTGAGGTCCCACAAACAAGATTCCTCTTTCTTCTAAGTTATTTAATGCATATGGTAAAGTAACACCATTTGCCATTGACACCAGTGTCCCATTAATTCTTCCATCAATTGGTCCTTTAAATTCTTCATAACCAGTGAAAGATTTTACAAGTACACCTTCACCTCTTGTATCATTTGTAAATTCTGATTTAAATCCAATCAGACCTCTAGTTGGTACAGAGTAAGTCACCTTGTCCCTTACACCATCTGAATCCATGTCAATCATTATACCTTTTCTAATATTTAATTTATTAATAACAGTTCCTGAAAACTCTGTTGGAACATCAATAATAACTCTTTCCATAGGTTCTAACTTTTTACCATTTTCATCAATTTTGAAAACAACTTCTGGTCTTGAGATACCTAGTTCAAAACCTTCTCTTCTCATAGTTTCTATTAATACTGAAAGGTGAAGCTCACCTCTACCCAGAACTTTAAAACCATCAGCACTAGAATCACTTAATTGTTCAACTTTTAATCCCACATTAACTTCTAGTTCTTTGTCTAATCTTTCTTTTATGTTTCTTGTAGTAACAAATTTACCAACTCTTCCAGCAAATGGTGATGTATTTACTAAAAAGTTCATACTCATAGTTGGTTGTTCGATTATAATTGGTGTTAATGGGTTTATATTATTTGCATCACAAACAGTATCTCCAATTGTTAAATCTTTAATTCCAGATATTACAACTATTTCTCCAGCTTGTGCTTCTTTAACAGGAACTCTTTTTAATCCTTGATAAACAAAAACACCACTAACTTTTTCTTTATTTATTGAACCATCGTTTTTAGAAATCGCTACTTGTTGGCCTTCTTTTAAAGTTCCTTTAAATAGTCTTCCAATTCCTAATCTTCCAATAAATGAGTCATATGCAAGTGACGAAATTTGAAGTTGTGTGGGTTCTTGTGTTAATTCAAGTGGATAATTTCCTACTTGTTTAATGATTGTTTCAAATAATGGTGATAAGTCTGTTGATTTTTCATCCATTGAGTATTGAACAATACCTTCTCTAGCAACCCCAAATAAAGTAGTAAATTCAAGTTGTTCATCATTTGCATCAAGTTCCATAAATAATTCAAGAACTTCATCAACTACTTCAAGAGCTCTTTGATCTTTTTTGTCAATTTTATTTATTAGAAGAATTGGTTTTAATCCTAATTCCAATGCTTTTGATAGAACAAATCTTGTTTGTGGCATTGGCCCTTCTGCTGAATCAACCAATAGAATAACTGTATCAACAGTTTTCATAATACGTTCAACCTCACTTGAAAAGTCAGCATGGCCAGGCGTATCAACTATATTAATTTTGTAGTCTTTATACTCAATCGCACAGTTTTTTGAGTATATGGTAATACCACGTTCTCTTTCTTGATCATTACTATCCATAACCTGAGCTACAACTTCTTCATTAGCTCTAAAAACACCAGCTTGATTTAAAAAAGCATCCACCAATGTTGATTTACCTGCGTCAACGTGAGCGATAACGGCAATATTTATTATTTTTTTATTCATTTAATTTTTTCTCCTAGAATTTTGTTAACAAAAATATAGTACCAATTTTTAAGGTTAAATACAAAGAAATATTAAAGAATGTTTTAAAAACTCTATTTATATTTTGCTTTTTTCGATGAAGAAGTCATTGGAAATCACTTCAGTTTAGTTAATCAAATCGGCATTAACAAAGCAACTATTAAAAAAACTGAGCTTATTCACAATAAAACTCTTTCTATATTTGACCTTTGATCTTCATTTTTACTTATTCATCTATTCACAAAATATAAATGTACTAATGATAATGAAAAATAAACAAAAATAGTTACACCAATTATTCAATATGAAGCTTCTTCACTTAAATACATAACTCTCTCCTTATTTTCAAGGTTTTTTGGTTATACCAATAATAGAACCAACTATTATTGTTATTTGAAATGGACTACCTAAGATACCAAAACTATCTGGCAATATATCGTTGTAGCCTAACAGTATTATTGTTGAGGTTAATCCTCATATAAATAAAAAACATCCAGTAAATAAACTTACAAAAAAACCATATGTAAGTAATTTTTCGCTTTTAATCAAAAAGTATGAAACTATGCACATCGCGAGAGCAAATATATTAAATATGATTGATAAATAGGCAAAGCTCCCTAAAGCTTCAAAATAAGATGATCCTAAAAACACAATACAAAATATGATTGCAACAATCATAATTATTGGGAAGAAACCTGTTAGTATCAAACCAATTTTAGTTGTTAATCTAGCCTTATTCAAATTCATCTTCCTTTTGTTAAATTATATAAATTAATATAATATTTTTATATATTTTTTACACTTTATGTTTAAAAACAATAAACATATAATTGTTTATCAATATACTAGAAAAATTGTTTTTATCATAAGTAACTTTGTTGAAAACAAAATATGTATTTTCAAAAATATTGTTGTTTTCGATAAATTTTTTTGTAAATTTTAAAAGCATATTTTTAAAGTTTTTAGCAACTTCTAAATCAAAATTCTCATACTTTTTAGAAGACAACAACTTTTCAAAATGTAAAAAATACTTTTCACCGAATTTGAATAACTTATTGTTTTCTTTAAAGTGTTTAAAGTCTAAAAATTTAATTTCATTGAAATCATATTGTTTTAAAAGAAGATCAAAATAATCGGTTAAATCTTCAAATTCATATAACCCAATTTTTTTTACTCTATTTTCATTGTAAAAAAATAAATATAGACATCAAGCAACTGCAATAATTATTATAAATATAGAGCAAACTAAAAAAATGATTACTCTATTTGAAAAATCGTCTATTTCAAAATCTTTATACAAAAAATATAAATATAACATGTATAAAATAACTATTACGCCTATGTTCAATAATGTTGGAATTATTCTTTGCTTTCACTCTTTTTTTATAAAAAAGGGGAAACCATTTAAATTTATAGAATTGCCAAAATATTGCTTAACATTATCAATAAAGTTTATAAATAAAAATTTAGTTAAAAAATAAGCTCCATTGGAAAGAACTACAAAAAATAAATAAACAATAATATGAGTATAAATAGGTGTCATAACTAGCCTTTCAAAAAAATAAATATTTATAGTTAAATAAATATTTATTTAGTTCTTTAAAGTTTTGTAAAATATTTCTTTTGAGTCATCATTTAACATAATTGTTTCAGATTTTCTCATATCATCTTCTTCTATTAATGGTTTATATTCTTCAATTGTTATTTTATTAATTCTTTCTTCTTCAAGTATAATTTTTTCTCTCAAAAGTAAAGTAAAGTAAAACTTAGTTGAGTAATAAATAGCAAAGTTATATAAAAACACTTCATCTGCAACTTCAAATTCTCTTTGGTTATCACTATCATCTTCTAATAAATCAAGTAAATCACTTAATAAATCGTTTAAAGAATATGTCATTGGTATAACAGATTTTAGGTTTTCATTTTGAACAATTTTATCCGCCTCTTGCACCACTTCATTTTTTAAAGATTTATATTTTGAAATTATGTTTATTTCAGCTATTTCTTTTAGTAAAGCATAACTTGTAGAGTTGATTAATTGTTTAAATGCATAATCATAAAGTCTCAACTCATTATGTTTAGATTTGTTACTTAAATATATTTCACTTGAAACATCATAAATGTATTCATAGTCTGAAAAAGTATCGCAAATTGCCATCAATCTTAAAAGACAACTTAAACTATCTCTATTAACTTCTGTCTTGTTTGAAATTTCACATTGCTCAAATGCTTCTTCCATATATTGTCTGAAGTCTTCTAAATCTCTTTTTTCAAATCATCTTTTTTCTAATAGTTTTAAATATTTATTTTCAGCACCAAAAATAGATAGCAGCATATATACTTCATTTGAAATCATATCTTTTGGAATATGACTATAGTACTCTCATTCTTTTATTTGCATATTTTTACCCCTTCAGTAACTTATTCAGATAATCTAAGTAACTTATAGCTATTGCTAACATCGCTCACAAATTAACAATCATATCATCAGCTAATTCGTCTGATGAGGCAACTAATTGTTTAAAATATTCATAATCGCCATCGGGTTTAGCTAAAACTCTCTTTTCTAAATTTTTTACTTCTTCTCATAATCCTTTATTCAATAATTTATTATAATACTTATCAGGCAAAAAACTAAACTTTTTTGCTTTTTTTTCAATTTCTTTTTTATCCAAGTTATTTAATTCAAATGATGCTTTATTGGCATTTGTTACTAAAAATTTGATCAACTCAGAATCTTCACTTTTCATCCCATAAATAATTTGAAGTCAATATTCACTTGACAATGAATCTAGGGTCACCATCAATTGTCTAAAAAGATTTATTAAAATGAAATAGTCATTCGTTCCTTCGTTTAATTGCATAATAGCAGCAACTGAATCAGCTGATGATATTATGTTTGTGCATTGAATAATAAATTTTTTGTATCTTTCATTTAAAAATTTAAAAAACGCTTCTCTATTAGAAGAATAGATTTCACTAAAAGCAATTAGGTTTTCACTAAAATCTTTTACTATATCAATGATTTTTGACTTATCAAAATTTTTTATTAAGTCATTTGAAGATTTTAATAAATCATCTCAAACCTTATTAACCATGGAAATATATCCTCCTATGTTAGACCATATTTATCAAAGTACTGCTCAATAATTGTTTTAAAAACATTAATTTTTTTCATTTCATATGCTGCTTCAGGCTCACTATTAATATCTGGGTGAAATTGTTTGGCAAGTTTACGATATACTTTTTTAAATTCATCCATACTACTCATTTTTGTAATTCCAAAGTAATTGAATGCATCATTCACCTCGTCATTAAAGACCATTGTGCAAGTTTTTTCATAAAAGTCTTCCGAATTATCTTCAAAATAATTACTATTATTACTTGCAAACTCTAGTGTTTCATTATATGAAGAATAAGATTGTTCTGATGTGTAATTTCTATCATGATTATAGTTATATGTGTATTCTTCAAGTGTTAAATCAATAACTTGATCCAACATTTTACTTCAGTGATATGTGAATTCATCTCCTAAATCAACTATTTGTTCTACAAGTAAATGCTCTTTATAAGGTATTATTTCACGATCATCCATTAACATTAATGCTTTGTCAATTATTCCTTCCAAAGCATCAACACAAACCCTTTGCATTACTTCAAAAATTCTTTTTAATGGATAATCATCAATATCTTTACTTGAAAACGTAAAGTTAAAAACTTTTCAAAATTTAAATGTTGTATAGTATGTGTACTTGGTTAAGGCTGTGACTATCAAGGTTGCTCCATAACTTCCAACTCTTCTTGATAAATACTCATATGTATATTTAAAAAAACTCGTACATGGGTAAGAATCGAAGTCTTCTCTAATCCCAAATTTTTTAAATTCATAGATATAACCATCTGAAAGTCTGCTTGGAAATCTTTGATACTTAATCAAATCATCTATTTCTAAATTATAGTCTTCAATGATGATATTCATATTTTCTATAGTCCAAAAATTAACATTTTCAAAAACAGCTTTCCAACTTATAATGCTTGATTCACCTTCTGAATAGTCAAATACAGAGTTTTTTCTTGCATTACTTTTTTGAAATTTTTTAAACTCTTTTTTTCAGCCCATAAATAAGTAAACCTCTCTATGATAATTATACTTAATTCAAATTAAATTGCTACTTTTAGTAAGTTGCTATAATCTTTGTAATTAGGTAAGAACTTTTGCACGTGATTTCAAAAACTTCTTGAGTGGTTTTTGTGAACCAAATGACTTAATTCATGCACAATCACGTAATCCATCGCCACCATTGGGTAGTGAATTAATCTTATATTTAAAACGATTTTTGACTTATCAGGATAACAAATTCCTCATTTACCCTTCATTTCTTTAACTGTTAAGTTTTTAAAGTCTAAACCCATTACTTCTTTTCACATATTAATTCTTTGCAAAAAAACATCATAATATTCTAAAGACATCTTTTTGTACATATGTTTAATTGTCAATTCATCTCTATCATAAAGTTTATAAGTATCTTTCATTTTTTCGTCGGGTTCTAATCTAAAATATACAGTTACTTTTTTGTCAAATATTTTAACAAAACCTGGGTTAGATATTTCAAATTTTTTGTTTTGTTCTCTAAATTCTATGACTTTAATGATTCTGTTGATGTTTTTGTAAATTAGATGCTCGATTTCTCAATCTTGTGCCTGAACTGGAGCAGACACTATTATATTGTCATCGACAATTTTTAGTCTAATGTACTTTTGCTCTTTAAAAATTAAGTCATATTCAATTGGATAAGCTTTATAGTTTAAAACTTTTCTAATCTTTAGCATAATTCACAACCTCTATTTTTTCTGTTTAGGGATTTTTTTCACCATTTTAAGTTCTTTTTTCTTTTCTTTAAATTCTGCAATATTATCTTTAATGGTTTGTTTTTCATCAACAACCAGTTGTTTTTGTAGTTTTTTAATTTCCACTCTTAAATTTTTTGGTTCAACTTCACCAAACTCCAGTTTACCTTCTACGACTTGATTAACAAGTGAAGTTGTAGAATTATCTCTTCCATACATATCTTTAAAATTAAGTTTAAATTTTCTAATAAGTGTAGTTTCAATTGAAACAAAAATACCAATAATCGCAAATGTAACTCAAATTGATTGATAAACTATGCCCCATGCTTTGAATGGTGAGTAAGTGTCGTTTAAAGCATTATAATAAATAGTTCTAGGATCTTGAAACTCATTTATATTGTTACTTTGACCACTTGGGAAAAACTCTTTAAAGTATCAAATCAAATACATTAGCCCAACCATAAATGCTGATCAAAAAAATAAATTAAATGCATAAAATGCACGTTTTTTTCATTGCGCTTTAGAAAAGAAAGGTATTAAAAAGCCAATCAGCATGAAAAATAACATAACAAATCATATAATTGGTGTTATTATTGATGAAAAAAACTCCACAACCCTAATGTCAACTGATGGAACGGTAGCTGAACCATCTGAAGTATTTTTAAGAATATATGATAATATATAACCCAAAAGATTTCTAGTTCCAGGATCATAATAAAACATCAGAGCTATCAAAATTGGTACTATAACTCACAAGAATGTGACAACTATTCTTAAAAACAAAACAAAAAAAAGTAGTACTCTATTGGTATTTCTTGCAAAAAGATATATTTCATGCGCTTTATTTTTTATATCATCTTTAATTGCTTTGATTTTGGCTAACTTATCTTTTTTACTAGCAACTACATTTTCTTCTTTTTTATTTTGTACTTGTGATTCTTTTAAAGCTGATTGCATAATTACCCCTAACTTTTGTAATTTTACCATTTTATAAAAAAAGAATTTAGTATAAACTAAATTCTATTTTAATGAGCATCTCCTCTATCATCTTTTACTCTTCTTGATAGATATTTATAGGCACTTGTATTTAAATTATCTTTTTCTCCTGACAAAGAAGTTGAATTAATACTTTCATAATCCATACTATTTGAACCACCTTGTAATTCAGCAAGTGGATCTTCAAAATTAATTTCATTTCCATTTGCACGGCTTTGTTTATTTACATTGTTACTTGCGTTAGATTTATTTACTTGCTCATAAGAATAGGGAATAATTGTTGGAGTTTCATCTTCTAGATCATCTAAAATACCTTTTAGCTCCATACCATTCAATTGACCTGTTTTTTCAATTTCCTCAATAGCTTCATCATAACTTTTGCTTAAACCAGATTGCATCATTTGAATTTTCATTTTCAATTCTGTTGCATCTTTTAATTCAATATTACTTAGGGGTACATTCATGCCAATATTATCACCCATAATGTCAGGTTGTGATGCTGCATTTGATACCACTTGTGTGATGTTTTGTTGAATAACTGGATTCAATTTGCCTGTTAATTTAAGAACTGTTAATATTGAGTCTGAACAAATAAGTGCTATTGCTGGTATAACAAATACTACTTTGTATCAGCTAGCTTCTCCCAGTATATTATTTGGTAGTAAAGTAATTGGTAGAGCAGCTATGATCACTACAGAAATTATTAAATTAATTACTCCAAAGGCTTTACTAGCAGAGTTTTTTAAACTCAAATGTAAGATGGTTGTAAAAAGATATAGTATTGATGCAGTAAATATTATGATATTTATAACTAAAATGTTATCTGAATTAAATTTAAAATAATATCCACTACCATCATAGAATACATAAAATGCAAAAATACAATTTAATATGCACAAACCAGTTACAGCTAGAGCCATAAAAAATTTTCAAATTTTTAGTTTATCCACATTAATCATCTCACTTTCAAATATTTAGTATATTATATAATTTTGCATTAGAAATAACAACTAATAATTGACTTAAAGCTTGAAAATTAAAAAAACTTATTTATCTTAATATATCTTGTGTAAATAAGTAAATATAACAATCTTTTTTAGTATATTTTTTTCAAGTGTGTAAATAAAGATCATGAAAATTGTGACAAGAAAAATATAAAAGATATAATAACGTTTATCTTCATAAACAAAAATGAGTTAAAGTAGAAAATAGTATACATTAAGTAACAAATCAAATAATAGTTATTAGCTAGTAAATACAGTAGCTCAATGACAAAATATCATTTTTTACTTCAATTGTTTTCTTTTTCAAAACCTACAACCTTAATAATTCTAAAAACTGATCATCCATAAAAAACCAAAGAACATAACAAACCAAATATTACAACAATATCAAAGTAACTCATATTATGCTAATTCTCCGTAATTTTTAAAATAGTTTTTAGATTTAGGATTAAAGGTTGCAAAGCTATATTCTTTTTCTTTTAATTCTTTAATGACTTCTGGTAGATATTCTTTAGTGTATTTTGTTGAATGCATAACAAGAATGTTTTTGCCAGAAACGTTGTTCATGTAGCGGGTAACTATTTTTTCTTTTCCGATGCTATCAAATTTTCAGTCACCACTCAAATAACCTTCTATGAAATTAGATCTATTTATGTTATTTAGAACTTTTCCCATCCCTAAATAGAATTGTAGGTATGACATTCTAACTGGAATGTGATATTCACCCTCTCATTTTGGTAAATTAGCTTTTATCAAACTATCAGTTTTATTAATTTCATCTATTAATTTACTTTCTCTAAACTGATACTTGGAATGTGAGTATGTGTGATTACCTATATATGAACCATTGTCCAAAATTCTTTTAAATAGTTGTTTAACTTTATTATTATCATTTTTCTCAATGTTTTTGCCAACATAAAAAAAAGTACCTTCAACCTCATTTTCTTGAAGTATATCCATAATTTCATTATCATAATCTAAATTAGGTCCATCATCAAAAGTTAACATACAGACTTTTTTATCTGACTTTATTTTGTTTACAACATAACTATTTGTATCTTTTGCTCCATATAAAACCAATGACATAAAAAAACCAAATAATAATAATGCTAGAAATATGTATGGTAATTTTTTTAATACAGTTTTCATAGAATCTTCCTTTTTTTATATAATAGCACTTTTATTTAAATTATAAAAATTATAAAACTTTTTTCATTTTAATATGAACAATATTTGCTTCTAAAAATGGTTCTCCTAGTGTGTTAAAACCATGCTTGCGATAAAAGTTTGTAACTTGTGCTTGTGAGTTCAAATATACTTCTTTAGCATTTAAATCGTTTTTTAAATAATCAAGAGTAAATGTAAATAAATAATCTCCTATCCCTTTTCCTCTAAAAGGTTTTAAAATAGCTACTCTACCGATTTTAAACTTACCATATTCAGTCATTATTCTTGCACAACAAATAGGAACATCTCTTAAATAACCTACAATATGATAGCTTTCATTTTCAAATTCATCTACTTCTATTTCTTTAGGAACTTTTTGTTCTATAATAAAAACTGTTTTTCTTATATTACTAGCATCTTTATAAACTTCGTTATTAACTCCATATTCAACTTCAAATCTTAATTCTTGATCAATCATATTAAACCCCTTTCAAATAATACTAATATTCCATCCAAGATTAATTTAATAATAGATTTCCAATATTACTTTTTAATCATCTAACTTTAAAACTGCTATGAACGCTTCTTGTGGAACTTCTACTGATCCAATGGCTTTCATACGTTTTTTTCCTTCTTTTTGTTTTTCAAGAAGCTTCTTCTTACGTGAAATATCTCCACCATAACATTTTGCCAAAACATTTTTTCTCATAGCTTTGATTGTTTCTCTTGCTATTATTTTAGAACCAATTGCTGCTTGTACTGGAACTTCAAAATTTTGTCTAGGTATTATTTCTTTTAATTTTTCAGTTAATACCTTTCCACGATGATATGCAAAATCTTTATGAACAATAGTTGATAAAGCATCAACAACATCCCCATTTAAAAGGATGTCCATTTTTACAAGTTTAGATACTTTATAACCAATAAGTTCATAATCAAATGAAGCATATCCTTTCGAAATAGATTTTAATTTATTAAAAAAATCAAAAACTATTTCATTTAATGGCATTTCATAAACTAGATTTCTTCTAGTGTCATCAATATAATCAATGTTTATATAGTTACCTCTTTTATCCTGACAAAGACCCATTAAATCTCCTAGATATTGATCTGGAGTCATTATTGAAACCTTTACATATGGTTCTTCAATAGTATTAATTTTTTGTGGGTCTGGTAAAAAAGCAGGATTATCAATTTGTATTGTTTCTCCATTAGTCAAGTTAACATTATAAATAACTGATGGCGCTGTTGCTATTAAGGTTAAATCATATTCTCTTTCAAGACGTTCTTGAATAACGTCCATGTGTAATAAACCTAAAAAACCACATCTAAATCCAAAACCTAAAGACTGTGAACTTTCAGCCTCATACACTAGACTCGCATCACTTAAGCTAATTTTTTCTAAAGCTTCTTTTAAATCTTTATACTTGGCTGTGTCAACTGGATAAATTCCACAATAAACCATAGGATTCAATTTTTTGTATCCTGGCAATGGTTCGCTTGCTCCATTATCTTTTGTTGTGATAGTGTCTCCAACCTGAACATCTCTAACGGTTTTAATTGAAGCTGCTAATCACCCAACTTCACCTGCTTCTAAATGATCTTTTTTAACTTCAAAGGGTGTTTTTACTCCCAACTCAGTTACTTCATAAACAGCTTGTGATTGCATCATTTTAATTTGTTGACCAACTTTAACTGTTCCTTCAACAACTCTAATTGATGCCATAACTCCTCTATATTTGTCATAATATGAATCAAATATTAAAGCTTTTAGTGGTTTTTTATCGTCTGCTGCAAGAGGATAAGGAATAAACTTAACAATAGCTTCTAAAACTTCTTCAACATTTAAACCTGTTTTTGCACTAATCATTGGTGCATTTGAACAATCTATTCCTATTACGCTCTCTATTTCTTCTTTTACTCTTTCTGGTTCTGCTGCTGGTAGGTCAACTTTATTAATGACAGGAATTATTTCTAAATCATTGTCTAATGCCAAATAAACATTAGCAAGAGTTTGTGCTTCAATACCTTGACTTGCATCAACAACAAGCAAAGCTCCTTCACATGCAGCTAAACTTCTTGAAACTTCATAAGTAAAATCAACATGTCCTGGGGTGTCTATTAAATGAAAAATGTATTCTTGCCCATCTTTTGCTTTATATTTCAATTGAACAGAGTTTAACTTAATTGTTATACCTCTTTCTCTTTCAATATCCATTGAGTCAAGAAGTTGAGCTTGCATATCTCTTTTATCAACACTCCCTGTAAGCTCTAAAATTCTATCCGCCAATGTAGATTTACCATGATCAATGTGGGCAATTATACTAAAGTTTCTAATTTTTGATTTATCCATAATGCCCTCCTTTGAGCAATTATAATATTTAAGTCTTATTAATTGTACTTGAAATATAATTTTATTTAAATGTCTTTAAAAATAATTTAGAATTTAGAATAGATATATAAGGAGAAAGTATATGAAAATAGCACTTGATATTGGTGGAACATCTATAAGAATTGCAAAAGTATTTGGAGAAGATATCAAAGATATTGAAATTTATGAAACAAACCCAAATGATTTTTCTAAATCATTTGAACAAATAAAAAATTATATTACAAAAGCAAAACAAGAAGCAGAGTTAGAATTAATAGGTATCTGTGCTCCAGGTCCACTAGACATATATAAAGGCATGATATTACATACACCCAATTTACCTGGTTGATGTCAACTAAATTTAGTTGAGGTTTTTAAAAAAGAGTTTAGTGTAAAAATATTATTTAATAATGATGCAAATATTGCAGCTTTAGGTCAAGCAATTATAAAAAAAAGCAAATCACTTTTATACATTACGGTTTCAACAGGTGTTGGAGCAGGACTCGTTATTGATGGAAAAATATTTAATGGATTTACAGGCACTGCTTGTGAGATTGCAAATGCATTACCTAATCTAGACTTAGGTGACGAAACAAGATCAGGGATTGAGTTTTTTGGAAGTGGAATAAATATCCCTTTGCAGTTGTCTAAAAGAGGTGTTGATGTCAAATCTGCCAAGGAAGGCTTCGAACTACTAAAACAAGGAAATAACGAAACTGTTAACAATTACTTTAAAACTTTAGAAGATAAGTTTGTACAACTTTTCTCAACAGCAATATATTTTATAAATCCAGAAACTTTTGTAGTTGGAGGAACCGTTGCTTTATTCAACCAAGATTTCTTTAATAAAATATTTGAAAGAGTTTGAGTTGTAACAAAAGACATATTTTACAAAACTAAATTTGAATTTGCAGAAGATTTAACCAAAGCAACACTCCTAGGTTGTGTTAATCAATAAAAAATGAAGACTTTATTTGGTCTTCATTTTTTTATATTCTTCTCATAAATCTTGAGCAAACTCGTGTAAAAAGTATTTGGTTGGTTTTTTTAATTTTTCTTTTAACTTATCAACACTTTCTCAAACTTTTTCAATCACAGTTCTTGAATAACTATATGAGATTCGATTTCTATTAAATTCTTTTAAATCTAATATTTTGTAACTTCCATCATTAAAAACTTTGATATCTAAATCATAATCAATGTACTTAATAGTTTTAGACTCAAAAATATATGGAGATGCAATATTACAATAATAATTAATGCCTTGTTCTTTAAACATACATATAATGTTGTATCATTCTTTTTTAAAGAAAAATCAAATTGCTGGCTCATTAGTTCTTCATTTTCTACCATTGAACTCAGTTATTACAACATCTTCATTAATCAATATAAGAACTTCTTCGTCTTCTTTAAAAACTATTGCTTTTTCTCAGGACCTATATAAACTACCATTTTGTTTATATGCATGAACAAGAACTTTATCAAAAGGTTTTACACTATTCACGTAAAACGCCCCCATTCTTATTCTTAAAAATTCATTTTATTAATATCTCACAACTAGATTATAACTTTTTTTCTTCTATTCATTTATTTTTTTAAATAATTATTCGAAACTATCTATAATAAGAATAACTAAAAAGGAGCCAAAAATGAGCATTAAAAAACCTCTATATAGTATTAGAGATATTCATTTTAACCCAGAAGATTTAGAATCAAGGGTTTCAGAGATAATAAAATTATTTGTTGCATACAATAATAAATTTAATAATGCCATTTTTAACACACAATTTTTTTCAATGCAAATGCTCAAATATGAAGCTAGAAATTCAAATGAAATAGAAGGCATTTATACTTCACATATTGAAATTCTTACAAGAGATACTCCAACTAGTAAAAAAATTACAAACTATGTCACAGCTTTAAAAAATGCTAATAAAGAAATAAATAAAAATAGTTTTTTTACCGAAAATCTTATATTGCAAATTCATAAAGACTTATTTGAAAACATTTTTACTGTGGATGCAATTGCTGCAAATCCAGGTTCATGGAGAACAAAGCAAGTGCAAATAGCAAATCATTTCCCCCCAAAACCGCAAGATGTACCAAAATATATAAAAGAGTTTTTAGAGTGACTAAATGATCCAGAGCCGTTTAAGCAATATGGAGCAGTTTTAGAAGCACTGGTCAAAGGTTCAATAGCTCATGCATATTTTGAAAAAATACACCCATTCAGCGATGGAAATGGAAGGACAGGTAGAATTTTATTTAACTTAGTTTTAAATAAATATCAATTAACAAATAGACCATATTTTTATATATCAAAAGCAATCCTACATGACCAATTTACCTATTATATGCAATTAGCCAAACTTGACAACAGCACAAATTATCAAAAATGGATTGAGTTTTTTTTAGATACACTTATATATCAACTGAAATCCAATATTAAGGTTTTTGATGAAGCTGCTAAAATGGTAACAATAATCAGAAAAGATATTACAAAAGAAGATAATGAAGTTTATCGTGAAATAAAAAAAAGAATATTTGATTACATATCCAAATATCCTATTTTTACATATGTTCAAGTTTACAATATAGTTAAACCTTTTTTTCGTAACATTGAAGACAATGTTTTTGTAAACGTCTTTAATCAAATAGTTGAGAACTTTCATATACGCAAAATACCTAACACTGATTATTTTGAATTCAAAACTATCATTGACATAATTGTTGGTAGCGACTATTAACAATTAATATGATCTTGCAAAGTAAACCATATTTTTGGCAGATGCTTCACAATTAAAACATTTTTGATTTTGGTCCACTTTGTGATCGCTTGATATACATCTTGATACTGTTTGGGTTTTTTCTTTAACGTTGTTTTCACAATCAATTTCACAACAAAAAGGAACCAAAACAAACCCTTGCTTATTTTCTAAAAGTTTTATGTATTCATAAATTGTATTTGCTGAGAAAGTTCTATTTTTTCTATTTTGTAGAGCTTTTTCAAATAAGTTTTTGTCATAATCAATTATTTGATTTTCAATGTATTTTATTACATCATCCAGTTTTATACTTTCTTTTGATTTTGTATCTCTTCTTGAAATTGTTACAACTCCATCTTTAAGATCTCTTGGTCCAACTTCTATTCTGATTGGTATACCTTTTATTTCTGCTTCTGAAATTTTAAATCCAAATGACTTATCCGAACTATCAATATTTACTCTAAAAGTTTTTGAAAGTTTTTCTTTTAAATCATTTGATGTTTTTAAAACTTCATCAGAATCATTAATATTTATAATTTGGACTTGTATTGGTGCTATTTTTGATGGAAGTACTAAACCTTCATCATCTGCATGCGTCATTATTATTGCACCTATTAATCTAGTTGAAATTCCTCAACTTGTAGTGTAAGCAAACTCTTCTTTTTGCTCTTTATTTTGAAATTTAATATTAAATGCTTTTGTAAAATTATCTTCAAAGTAATGACTAGTACCAGATTGCAATGATTGACCGTCATACATCAATGCTTCTATTGTATAAGTGTCTTTAGCTCCTGCAAATTTTTCTCTTTCTGTTTTTTTACCAGATAAAACAGGACAAAGTAAAAAGTCTTGCACAAAATCTTTATAATATTTTGCTATTTTTATAGCTAACTCCTCAGCTTCTTTTTTGTCAGAGTGAATTGTATGACCTTCTTGTCATAAAAACTCACTACTTCTCAAAAAAGGTCTTGTTGTTTTTTCTCAACGCATAACATTGGCTCACTGATTATAAACTAATGGCAGGTCTCTATAAGATTTAATTTCTTTTGCAAAATGATTCATTATCAGAACTTCACTGGTTGGTCTAATATAAAGGTCTTCACCAAGTTGTTTGTCACCAACTTTAGTTACAGTTGCAACTTCTGGTGCAAATCCCTCTATATGTTCTTTTTCTTTATTAAAAAGGCTGGCTGGTATTAATAAAGGAAAATATACATTAGTAACACCCATTTTTTTAAAATCAGCATCAACTATCTTCATTATGTTTTCTCAAATTGCATAACCATAGGGCTTAAATATTAAAGTTCCCTTTACAGGTCCGTAATCCACTAAATTAGCATTCTTAACAACATCTGTATATCACTGCGCGAAGTCTTCATCCCTAGGTGTTATTTTTTCCATTTTTTGCGCCATTATTTATTTTCTCCTTTAATACTTTTATTTATATTCCCAGTTTCTCCATAAAATACATCGATGTCAATATCATTGGCATCAACATATGTTTGAATTCTTTTTAAGTTTGCTTTGTCTTTAACCATTATAAACTCGATTGCTGGAGTTGGAACTGTTTCATAAACATATACAATATTTGTTGTTTGATCAAAAGCTCAGTCTTTTTTTGATTGATGAGCTAATTTTTCTGGATTTATTCCAATAACAGATATTCTCTCAACATCAACCTTCGCTTCACTTGCTCATTTTCAAAAATGTACCCTTGTTGAAGTATCAAATTCTAAACCAATAGAGTTTTCAAATTCCAAATAAGTTCAAACAATGTACTCTTCATCTTTTGCTAATTTTTGTTCTTTGATTAACCTAATTCCATTCTCCAAAATTAGCATTACATTATTAATATCGGTATAAAAGTACAAATATTGAACTTTTTTTGATTTTATTATTTGAAAAATCTTTTTTTGCTCAGCTTTAGAAGCAAAGATTTTTTTTAATAAACCTTTTTTTGGTTGTTTATCTTTTAAATCGTCTTTTCCTTTATTATTTTTTGCCATATTTTATCTCCCTCAAATTACGATAATATAATTTTAACTTATTTTAAAGATATTTATAATTGTAAGTACAAATAAAAAACCAAGCAATCTTGGTTTGTTTTTTTCATTAAATGGCGGATTGAGAGAGACTCGAACTCTCGCGCCGGTTGCCCGACCTAACACCTTAGCAGGGTGCCCTCTTCACCAACTTGAGTATCAATCCATACAAAAGAATTATAGCAAAAAAACAAGAATAATTCTTTTAAATTTAAATAAAGTGTTTAATATAAAAAGGTTCTACTTTTTCAATGTCTTCAATAAGTTCAAATTTGTCTTTTAGACTTATATAATTGTTTAAAAAGTCCATTTCTTGATAATCCTGTTTTTTGATAAAATTAGGAAATCCTGAACAAAAGTCATCAATATAATCATTAGGTAATAATTGATCAGCAATTACACAGCTTTTTTTGCTATATATACCCAAATACGACTTTTCACCTTTTGCATCAAGCATACTAATACAATCACTCTCACCAGCCTGATATGCTAACGAACTAATTAAATATATGTTATATCTAGAATCAATCGATTTAAGGGTCTTTGCTATTGTGATAGCAACTCTAACACCTGTATAGCTACCTGGACCTTTTGTTGCATAAATACTGTTTATTTCTTTAATAGAAAGGTTGTTTCTTTTCAATAAATTATCGATCTGTTCTAGTGCAATATCACTTACTCTTAGTTGTTTTGCAAGAATTATGTTATCTATAACTTTATTTTCTTTTTCTAGTATCAAAATAAGATAACCGTTACTTGTATCTATAAATAAATTCATTTATTCAATCCCTTCTATTATAAATTCCCTTTTATTTTCATCTATAATTTTTATATTTATTTTAATTATTTTAAAATACAAACCATAATCAATATTCAAGTTTTCGCTTCATTCTATTATATTAAGACTTTCATAAAAGTGTTCTAAGTACAATTCTACTTCTTCATCTTTATTTAGCCTATATGCATCAACATGGTTTATTTTAAAATCTTTAATTTCATACTGATTCATAATAACAAAAGTTGGAGAATTAACAAGTTCTTTTACACCAAGTTGCTTTAAAAGTTTTTTTGTAAATGTAGTTTTTCCAGCTCCTAAATCACCATTTAGTAAAATAACCATGTTCTTCTGACAATATGGTTTAATAATGTCAACTACTTTACTTAATTCATCCATTGAGTTTATAATCATTATTCTTCTCCTAAAATTCTAAATATATATTTATGATATAATTTTTTAGTTAGGAGTAGCAAATAAAATGATAAAAGATGTACTTATTATTGGTGCTGGTCCAGCAGGACTTTATGCCTGAAAAACTGCAGCTGATTTAGGTTTAACAGCAACCATTATTGAAAGTAATAAAAAATATGGTGGGCAAGTCACTAATTTATACCCACAAAAGCCAGTAAGAAATTTCCCTGGATATAATGAAATAAAAGCTGAAGATGCTATTCATAAACTATATGATTCAATATTAAAAGATGAAAGTAAAGTAAATACAAAGTTTAATACAACAATAACGAATATAAAAATAATAGAACCAATAGAAAACAAAGAATTATTTAAAAACTGATTTGAAGTTGAATTTTCAGATAAAACTAAACAAATTTTCAAAACAGTTTTATGTACAATTGGAGTAGGTCAATACAAAAAAAGAAGATTATTTGAAAACGATGAAAAATATACTAACATAATTTATGAATTTAAAGACTCAAATTTGTTTAAAAACAAAAAAGTTGTGATCTTTGGTGGTGGTGACTCAGCATTAGATTGAGCCAATTTTATAGCACCAATTGCTAGAAAAGTTTCATTAGTTCATAGAAGAACAGAATTTAGAGCAAAGAGTTCAAGCATAGAATTGGCAAAAAAACAAAATATCGAATTGATATATCCTTATGTTTTTAACAGTTATGTGGCAGAAGATAATTATGTAAGTAGTTTAGAATTAAAAAATGTTGAGAATGAAGAACATATAAAATTGGATACTGATTTTATAATTGTGGAGTTTGGTGTTCAGTTTTATGGTGAAGCATTTAACATTTTGGAAATTAAAAAAAATGATAACTCTAGAATATGTGTTGACTATAGAATGTCTTCTTCAATTGAAGGTTTCTATGCCGCGGGAGATGCTTGTGCATATGAAGGTAAGTCTAGAAATATACTATCGGCTTTTTTTGAAGCAATGCAAGCAATAATCAATATTGAAAAAGTGATAAATGACAGAAAAATATTAAATAATGGTTGATAAAAAAACTCCTTGAAGGAGTTTTTTTATTTTTCTATTAAACTTGGTTGAGTCATTTCTGCTGGTTTTTCTTCCCCAAAAATTTCTAAAATTGTTGGAGCAACATCTGCAATTGCTGCATCTTTTACTCTTAGTTTAATAGATTTATCAGTAACTATTATAGGAACAGGTTGACTTGTATGTTTTTTGTTTGGTCCACCTTCTGCATCAATCATGACTTCTGCATTACCATGGTCTGCTGTAATAATCATAACAGCACCAGTTTTTTGAGTCGCATCATAGACTCTTTTTAATTGTTCATCTAAAGTTTTTACACCCTTAATCGCAGCTTCTAAAACACCAGTGTGTCCAACCATATCACAGTTTGCATAGTTTAAAACAATTAGGTCAAACTCATTAGCTTCTATTTGTTTAACAAGTTGGTCTGTAATTTCTACTGCGGACATTTCTGGTTTTAAATCATATGTAGCAACTTTTGGTGAAGGAATCAAATTTATTGATGCTCCGTTTAATTTTATTTCATCTGGTGTTGCTAGTCCATTTTTGAAGTAATCTTTACCTCCGTCAAAAAAGAAAGTAACATGTGCAATTTTTTCTGTTTCTGCAATTCTTAGTTGTTTATAACCCTTATTGCTTAATCATTCACCTAAACCATTTACCACTTCAATTGGTTTAAAAGCGATATGTTTTGAAGCAACTGAATCTGAGTATTCCATCATAGAAACAAAAAATATTCTATCCCCTAGGAATGTTAATTCACTAAATGCTTGGTCTTTTCAAGCCATATAGTCTTTATTTGTAAAAGTACTTGCCATCTGAATTGCTCTATCTGGTCTAAAGTTAATAAAGACTACTGAATCATTTGATTTAACATAACCTTCTGGAGCTGCTGAATTATATGCGGGAATAATTCCTTCATCATCTTTTCCTTGATCATATTGAGATTTTATGTATTCTATAGGATCTGTGAAACTATTATTAGTTTTTCTGTCAACTAATGAACTATAACCTTCAGCAGTTCTTTCCATTCTTTTATCTCTATCCATTGAGTAAAATCTACCTGAAATTGAACCTACTTGTCCTACTCCATATTTTGAAAATAGATCTAATAGCTCATTTAGATAATTTATTGCGACCGCAGGTTTTGTGTCTCTACCATCTGTAAATAAATGAACATATATTTCTTTTAATCCGGCTCTTGCTGCTGCTTCAAATGTTGCAAACATATGTTTCATATGTGAGTGAACTCCCCCGTCAGAGAATAGACCCATTATATGAAATGCGCTTGTATTTTTTTTACAATTTTCAATTGCTTTATTAATTGTTTCGTTTTTTTCAAATGTATGTTCTTTAATTGCTTTATTAATTAAAGTTAATGACTCATATTTAATTCTTCCAGCACCTAAATGAATATGACCAACTTCAGAGTTACCCATTTGACCTTCAGGTAAACCTACTCATTCTCCACTTGCATGTGCTTCAACTCATGGATATTCTTTTTTTAGACTTTCTACAAAACTCATATTAGCTTCAATTACAGCATTACCTTTTCCAGGTGCTGCTAGTCCTCATCCATCTAATATAGCTAATACTACTGGTTTTTTTGCTTTCATATTATTAACCCTCCTGTAATATATATTTTTGGATTGCTTTTGCAACCGCTCCTTCTGTATTTTTATAATCCATAACAATTTTAGATACTTCTTTAACTACTTTTGAAGCATTTGAAGGACAAACAGATAAACCTACATGTTGAAGCATTTTTACATCATTTGCAGCATCACCCATCGCCATCATATTCTTCACATCAATACCATAATGTTTTGAAAAAAAGTCTAAAGCGAATGCTTTATTGATTCCTAGTTCAGTTACTTCAGCACTTTCATCCGACTCACTTCAAGCAACCTCTAGATTTAGCTTGGTAAGTTCTTCGCATAAAGCTTTATCAATGCCTTTAAACAAAAATTTATAACACTCTGTTAATTGATCTGGGTTGTTGTATTCGATTATGTCTCCCTCAAAAAAAACTTTTTCTGTTTTATATAGATGATTGTTTTCGTCTTTTTTACTGACAATTACTTTGTTCAAATCTTTTGGATAAGCTCATAAAAAAGCTTTTGGAAATCTACCTGACATTAATAAATCAAATACTTTTTTTGTTTTATCTAGACTAATTAGATTTTCTTGAACCACTTTGCTACTATTAATGTCTCTTATAAGCGCCCCATTAAATCCAGCTACTAAAACATCATGATTTTGAAAATTAAAAAGATCAAAACTGTTTAGTTTTGCATCAAGTGGTCTTCCTGTGACAAAAACCACTTTTATACCTAAGTCAATGACTTTATTTATTGGTTGGATATTTTCTTCTACACATTTACCCATTGAGTAGTATGTTGTACCATCCATATCCAATGCTAAGAATTTGATTTCATTTTTCATATTAATTATTTAATTAATCCTAAGAATGAGTCTTCAACTAATGAAGCTCCACCTACTAACGTACCATCAATATCACTTTGTGCTAGTATATCTTTGATATTTTCTGGTTTAACACTTCCACCATATTGAATAGAAACTTCATCAGCAACTTCTTGACTGTATAGTGAAGCAAGGTGTTCTCTAATTCCTTTACATACTTCTTGAGCAATTTCTGGTGTTGCTACTTTTCCCGTTCCAATAGCTCAAATTGGCTCATAAGCAATAACTACTTTTTTAACATCATCTGCACTTACACCAGATAAATCAGAACTAATTTGTTTTTTTACATGGTCCATTGTTTTTCCTGATTCATAAATACTTAAACTTTCACCACAACATAAAATTGGTGACATATTTGCAGCTAATAATGCTTTAACTTTGTTGTTTAGTAAATCATCATTTTCTCCAAAAATATCTCTTCTTTCTGAGTGACCAATAATTACATATTCAACGCCAATTTCTTGTAACATTGGAATTGAAACCTCACCTGTGAATGCTCCCTCTTTTTCAAAGTAGCAATTTTGTGCTGCTATTTTTAAATTTTTTGCTTTTTTAGTTAAATCGCTTAACATAACTGATGGTGCAGCAATACCTACAACTAAATCATCTCTTGATTGAATTTTTGAATCTACATTTTCTACAAACTTAATTGCACTAGAATTTGTTTTAAACATTTTTCAGTTTCCAACAATAACTTGTTTTCTCATTTTTTTTGTCTCCTGTTTCCTTTTATATTAAGTATTTTATCACTCTTAAAAATGAATAGCATAAAAAGAGCAAAAAAAATATTTTTAACTTTTACTTTTTTTTGGAATATTTTAAGTAAAAAAAAATATCCGAGAGTTAAACTGGGAAAAACAAATTCTACAGTTTTAAATAATAGCGCCGGCAGTAGCTGGCGTTTTTCAATTCAAAATTTTTTGTATTCTTTTATTATTATATCAATCTATATATCAATCTATATGATTATAAATTTCATCAATATTCATTTTGTTTGTATTAATGTGATTTAGATACTCACCTTTTAAACAACTAAAAAAATACTCTATTTCTCTATTATCTAAGGAATTGCCAACTCTGCTCATTGAAGTTTGACAATTCATTTGTTTTACCAATTCTATAACTTCATTACTAGAGTATTGAGAGCCATGATCTGAATGTAATATAAAATTTGATTTATTAATTTTATTTAAAGTATCTATAACTAATTGCGAGTTGTTGTTTTTTGATAAACATCATGATTCAATTTTTTTAGTTTTATGACTAATAGCTGCAGATAAATAGTAATTATTTCCTTCTACCAAACCCGGAATGTAAGAAACATCAGTAGCAATTATATTGTCTATAGTAGGATTATAATTGCGCTTCACTAAATCCTTAAATTTAGTATTAATATTTTTTGATTCTGCTTGTCTTTTTTTAATTCGGGTTTTAATTATAAAACCTCATCTTTTTAGATAGTGCCTTAAAGTTCTATCGTTGATTGACATATGTTTTTCTTTTAATAAAACACTTATTTTTCTGCTACCATATATAAACTTGGACTCCTTTAATATTTCTTCAACTGTGTTTTTTAAATTATTGTATTTATATCTTCTAACTTTTGGTTTTTTGTAAAATGTTGTTCTATGCATTGATATAATTCTTGCTTTCATACTTATGTTTAGAGATTTTATTTTGCTAATCGCATTTCTTTCCTTTTTATCTCTCTGACTTTTTATTCAATCTTCAATTATTTCTCTTTTTTGCTCTTCAGTTAGATCACTAATTATTCCTGGAATATCAGAATCATCTCTTTTTTTGTATCTTCCAGAGCCTTTTTTTCTATTTAAACTTTTCATACCATAATTATCTACTAAATAAGTTTTTTGTTTTATTCTTTTTTTAATAAATTGTGAAAATTTAATCTGTTTTGCTTTAATTATACGATATTCTTGTTCTGCAATTTGAATTCCTTGTTTTTTATATATTTGAATTATTTTCATTCATTCTTCTACAGTTAGGTTTTTTGACATAAAAAATTCTACACCTCTTTCTAGTGTAGAATTTATTTTTCCCAGTTTAAGTTTCTCGAATATTTTTTTTACTTATTAGCTGCACTTATTGCTTCTTTTGCAGCTTCTTGATCAACTATAACTGTAACGTTTGGATGGTTTTGTAAAACTGTACAAGGTCATTCGGTTCCTATTTCACCTTTAATTAAATGTTTAATTGCTTCTGTTTTGTTTGCTCCTGAAGCTATCAAAATAATTTCTTTTGAGTTCATTATAGATTTTAATCCCATTGAAACCGCTTTTGTTGGTACATCGCTTACTTTTTCAAAAAATCTTGAGTTTGCTTCAATTGTTGTTTTTGTTAAATCAACAATTGAAGTAATAGAGTCAAAACTTGCTCCTGGTTCATTAAAACCAATATGACCGTTTTGTCCAATTCCTAAAAGTTGTAAATCAATTCCACCAGCTTTCTTGATTTCTTCATCATATTGTGCTGCTTCTTCGTTAGTTTTTCATAAACCATTTGGTACGTGTGTGTTTTCTTTTTTGATGTTTATGTGTTCAAAAAGTTGTTTTTCCATAAAGTAACGATATGATTGTTCGTGATCTGGAGTTAACCCTACATACTCATCAAGGTTGAATGTTTTCACTCCACTTCAATCAATATTATTCTCTTTAGTTTTTTCAATAATGTATTCATATGTAGTTATTGGTGAACTTCCTGTTGCAAGTCCTAAAATAACATTTGGATTTTGTTTAACTTTTTCAAGTATAAAATCTCCTGTTATTTTACCTAATTCATTATAGTCTTTTACGATTACTAGTTTCATTTTTCTACCCCCTATTAATTTATTCTGCTCAAAAAATTATTTGCAAAATCAAAATAATCATATAAATTGTCAATTTCTGCTATATTTAAATTTAATTCAGGCACCATTCTTTGTATTAAAACATATGTAAGCAATCTATTTTTACCCCTAAATAAATAAGTGCCTGTGTGTAACTCTACTAAAACACCATATCTTTTAGGGACAATTTGTTTGATTTCTTTATATCTAATTTCAAATTTTAACACTTGATTAGAATCGGTTAAGTAAATTTTTTGATTTGAAAAATATGCATCAAACTGACCTTTCATCTTCAGCTTTGGTTCAAGATTAATTGTAGTTACTTTATGAATGTTTATATTTGATTGAACAAGGTTAACTTTTTCTTTTTTTGATAATTCAAATTTAACAGGAACCTCTTTTAAAGGTCTTCAAGAGTTAAACAATAATTCATCCATTTCGTTCAAAAAGGTTTCTTCTCTGGAACTTATATTTAAGTCCAATTTTTTGATATTTTTTCTAAGTGTTATCATAAACTTTTCAGTAAAGTCGAAGTTTTTATAAATTCATCTTCATAATACTCAGTACTTAAAAGAAATAAAAACACTTGTATCATTAATTTTTTTACCTAATCTTTTGATCAAAAACCTTGTTTTTCATCTTAGATTTCTTTCATCCAAATATTTAATCAAACTAGTTCTTTTTAAGTAATATCCAATATCTCCAGTATTTCTTAAAAACATACAATTACCTCTCATTTTTATTTTACTTTAAAAAGTCAACTTATATGATAAATTTATTAAAAAACAAGTGATTTTTGGAAAAATTAATATTAAAATATAATTATGATATTACTAATAATATCCAGATAGAAGAGGTATTCAATATAATGAAAGTAATAGTAATTGGTACAAATCACGCTGGTACTACAGCTGTGAGAACATTAAAAAGACTTCAACCAGAAATTGAAGTAACTACATATGATAGAAATGATAACATTTCATTTTTAGGATGTGGAATTGCATTGTGAGTAAAAGGTGAAGTAAAAGATCCAAAAGGTTTATTTTATGCATCACCAGAAATTTTACAAAGTGAAGGAATCAATGTAAAAATGGAGCACGAATGATTATCAATCGATGCTTCTAAAAAAACAGTTAGAGTAAAAAATCTAAAAACAGGAGAAGAATTTGACGATAATTATGACAAATTAATTATTGCTGCAGGTACATGACCAATTTTTCCACCAATTGAAGGAATAAAATTAGAAGGTGTACAAATTTGTAAAAACTACCATCATGCACAAGCTATCAAGGCTGCAAATAATGATCCAAAAATTAAGAAAGTGGCTGTAATTGGTGCAGGTTACATTGGGGTTGAGTTGGTAGATGCCTTTACAACAGCGGGTAAAGAAGTAACACTTGTAGATATTGCTGATAGAATTATGCCAATTTATTATGATCATGAATTTTCATCATTGGTTGAAAATGAGATGAGAAATAATAAAGTTAACTTAGCATTAGGTCAAAAAGTTGTAAAATTCACTGGAGAAAATGGAAAAGTTAAAAAAGTTGTAACAGATAAAGGCGAAATTGATGTCGATTATGTAGTCTTTTCAGTTGGAGTAAAACCACAAACTGAACCATTAAAAGGTGTAATAGACTTAGATGATAGAGGTTCTATTAAAACTAATGAATATATGCAAACATCAAACTCTGACATTTATGCTGTTGGAGACTGTGCACAAGTTTACAACGCATCATTAAAAAAAGAAATGCAAATAGCACTAGCAACAACTGCTGTTAGAACTGGAGTTATGGCAGCAGTTAACATTGTTACAGGAAACAAATTAGAAGGTCCTGGGTTTACTGGAGCTAATGGTATAGAAGTTTTTGGTTGAAAAATGGCAGCTGTTGGTGTGTCAAAAGCTCAAGCTGATTTATTGAAATTAGATGTAGAAGAAATTTTATTCAAAGATTCAGATAGACCCGAGTTTATGTCTTCATATAAAGACGTGACAATTAGAATTTTATGAGACAAGTCAACAAGAAGAATTATGGGAGCACAAGTTGCTTCTCAAAATAATCATACTGAGGTAATGTATATGTTTGCATTAGCAGTTCAAAAAGGATTAACAATCGATGAACTACCACTTGTTGATATCTTCTTCCTACCTCATTTCAACAAACCTTATAACTTTATCACTTTACCAGCGCTAGAAGTTTTGGGATTAAACTACTTTAAAAAATAAAAAAACACTTGGTAAATACATTACTTAAATTGATGTATTTCAAGTGTTTTTTTATTCATTAGTTTTTGCAAAATTTAGAGTTTTTATAATGTACTCATCATTAAAGTCAGCTATAGTTCTAACGTGTTCTGTTTTTAATGAGTCTTTTGGAATTCATAAAAGACTATTGCTATTTGGATTATATCTTAATTTATATTTATACATATTTTCAGACATTTCATATGGTATAAATGTATCACCTATAGAATGAATAAAAAGTGTTGGTGTGCTACAGTTTTTCATTCCTTTCAATAAATCATATTTGGTTTGTTTTGTTTTTGTTACTTTGTTAAATTTATGACCCATAAATAAGCTTATTAACCATCATTTTTTCTTCAATAAATTTGCACTTATATAATGTCTATACTGCCTAATCATATGTTCAAAGCCACAATCTGCAACTACTCAATTTATCAAATTTTTATACTTTCCTCTTTGTGTATATAAAATAGAGGTTGATGCACCCATACTATTTCCAATCATTCCTATAGAATCAATTTCATAATTTTCTTTCATATAATCTATTATTTTGTCTATTATAACTAATGTAGAAATGCCAATATCGGTTATATCACCATATGTTTTTCCATGTGCGAATGAATCAAATAAAAAAACATTGTATCCATTATTGAAATAGTGTTCTGTTAATCTTAAAGCTAAATATTTGTTCTCTGTTCATCCGTGTAATCCTATAACTCACTTTTTGCTCTCTTTTTTAGTTAAAACCAAGCAACTGATTTTTCCTTTTTCATCTATTATTTCAAGTTCCTTTAAATCAGAATTTAAAATCTTTGATTTAGGTAAATTTTTATTTTTGATATCTTCATAGTATATATCGATTGAGTTAAACTCTACATTTTCTATACTTCCATCTCTAACATATGAATAACAAAAATCTCTAAGTTTTTTAAAGGAGCGAGCTGACAGAAAAATTATTATTGGAAATAATAATAGTGTCATTAATAAAATGCCTAAGTTATATTTATATTTTTTCATTTAGCCTCCTATTTTAAGCCAACAATTTTATAGTCTAATAAATAAATATTTTTATAGTTAGCATCTTTACTAAGTCCTGGCATACTAAAAATATTGTTGGTATATACTAAAATAAATTTAGCTCCACTGTTAACTTCAACATTTTTGATTTTTAAAACGTAATTCTTATCCTTTGTAATATTTCCATCTATATTACTATGATCTTTCACCATGCAAATTGGATAATCTTTGTATTCTGATTTTTCTAATACTTTGATTTTTTCAAGGCATTCATCTTCTATTATAAATTCATTTAAGTAATAAAAGTTTTTAACGACTTTATTTATTTTTTCAATTATGCTATCAGTTGGAGTAATAAGTGGTTTAAAATTTTGTTCAGTATCACAAGCTTTTATCACTTTTTTGGCTAACTCTTCTGAACCTTTTGGTCCTAAATTATAACCGTTATTCATTTCCCATTCATAATTATTTGCCCCTAATCATTCTTGTAATTTTTTTAAATCTTCAACACTATCGCCTTCAATAAAATTGATAGCCACAACTAAATTTAAATTATATAATGTTACATGCTTTAAGTGAGCTTCTAAATGCTTAAAGCTATTGTTAAAATCGTCATGGAGTTTTAATGCTCTTAAAGTAATTACCATTACAACACAGTCTGGAACTAAATCATTTTGATAATTTATTAAGTTCATAAATTTTTCAAAACCTAAATCAGATCCAAAACCACTTTCAACAATAGTGTATTCAGATAACTTTAAACCTAGCGAAGTTGAAATAATAGAATTAGTTCCTGTCGCAATATTTGCAAACGGACCTAAATGAATAAGAGCTGGAGAGTTGTATTTAGTAAGAACTAAATTAGGTCTAATAGCATATAGCAATAGTGCTAAGACTGCACCCGTAATTTTAAGCTGCTCCATAAAGATTGGGTTGTTATCATTGTCATATGCTACAATTGAGTTTTCTAATCTTTGTTTAAAATCGTTCAAATTTTTTGATAAGCACAAAGTTGTCATTATGTTACTCGCTGCAGTTATTGTAAATGACTCTTTTCGCTTTAAGTTTTTCTTTATATTTATTTCAACTTCTCTTAATGACCTATCATTTAAATCCATACATCTTTTTCATATTATTTTTTCACAATTAATATTTAATTTATTTCCTCAATATAATTCGTTATCAATAGTTGCTGAAATTAAATTATTTGCTGAAGTAATAGCGTGAAGGTCTCCTGTAAAATGAAGGTTTATTCTTTCCATTGGTTCAACAATACTTTGTCCTCCACCTGTTGCAGTTCCTTTTGAACCAAACACAGGACCCAAACTTGGTTCTCTAAGAGCAAGAATAGCTTTTTTGCCAATATAGTTTAGCCCATCAGCTAGACTTATAGCGGTGGTGGTTTTACCCTCTCCAGCAGCTGTTGGATTTATTGAAGTCATTAAAATCAGTTTACCTTTTTTATTTTCATCTTCAAATTTTCAGTACTTTAGTTTAGCAATTTCTTTACCACAAATTTCATATTGATCGGCATTAATATTAAGTTTTTTAATAGTTTTCAATAATTTATCCATGGTTTCTCCTTGTGTTGTTAATTGTCCGCTTTAATTATATAATTAATTTGTAATTAGAATAGGAAAAAAAGTTAATATGTCAAATATAATTAGTGGTAAAGAATTATCAAATATAATTTTAGATGGTCTAAAAAACAAAATATCAAAAATAAAAGAAAAAAGATTACCAAAAATAGCTATAGTTCAAGTTGGAGATAATAGTGCTAGCAACAAATACATAAAACACAAAATAAAAGGCGCTAACAATATCGGTATGTTAAATGAGTATATAAAATTAAAAGAAGATATAACACAGTCAGAATTAGAATTACAAATCAAAAAACTAAATGAAGATACAAGTGTTGATGGAATTATTGTGCAATTACCATTGCCTAAACAAATAAATGCAAACACAATAAATAGTTTGATATATCCATCCAAAGACGCTGATGGATTTAACCCTACAACAATTGGTAATGTTGTTTTAAACAACACCGATATATATCCGGCTACACCATCAGGAATAATTAAACTTTTAGAATGAAAAAATATTAATTTAGTTGGTTCCAATGTAGTTATAATTGGGAGAAGTAATATAGTTGGTAAACCATTGGCTAATATTCTAATAAATAAATCAGCAACGGTAACAATTTGCAATACAAAAACAAGAAATTTAGAAGAAATAGCAACTAATGCAGATATCTTAATAAGTGCTGCTGGTTCAGCAAACTTAATAAATAAAAACTTCATAAACAAAAATACGGTGGTTATAGACGTTGGTGCTAATTTTATTGATGGTCATTACTGTGGGGATGTAAATTTTAGTGAAGTTGGTGAAATAGTGAAATATATTACACCGGTTCCTGGTGGAGTTGGGCCAATGACAATAGCTTGTCTTTTGGAAAATGTATATAAACTATATTTAAAAAATAATTAAAAAAAGTGTTTGCACACTTTTTTTACTTAATAATTTTATATACTTCTTCTTTGGGTCTTTTGTATCTAGTGTATGAGTAGTGATTTTGTTTTGTTGTATCGATTTTACCAATAAACATTCCCAAAGTAGTGTGTTCTTCTTCTGGATTTATTATTCCATGTTTTGCAAGAATATCATCTGTCTCTTTTCTTTTAAAACCTTCTGCTGGACAACAATCTAGTCCCATTTCTTTTGCCATTATTAGAGTGACACCCATTGAAATATAAACTTGTCGTGCTGTTCAATTATCAAAATCAGTATTTTGAGATTTTAAAAATGATTCAATCCCATTTTTAATATATGCTTCGGCTTTATCGCTTTGAGGATCTGTAATATTTGTAATTTGTTTATCAATTACAGTGCTTTTCATATATTTTTCTTTGAATGTTGTTCATATAATTAAACCACTGCACTCTTTCACGGCTGGTTGATTTCATCATTCAGGTCATAGTTCTTCTCTAATTTCATGATTTTGTATGAAATATACTCTATAAGGTTCCATACCAAATGATGATGGAGAATATCTAATACCCTCTAAAATTTCTTCAATTTGTTTTTCAGATAATTCAAAATCAGTTTGATATCGTTTAGCAGATCTTCTATTTTTAATATATTCATAAGTATTGCTCATTAGTTAATTCCTCTTTCTTTTATTTTATTTTAAAACAAACCTGTCCGTGCTCATTATCGATGGCTACACCATCACCGTTTATTATAACTCTATCTTTAAACAATTGTATTTCAAATTGAGAATGTGGTTGTTCAAAGTAGTCGCAATCCTTATATTTATCAGTAATTTTAATTACCCTTTGATTCTTACTTCCAATTAGTCTTCTTTTTATATCTAATTGATTTGCAATAAAAGGGCCATCAATTAAAATATCAATTTTTTTAAGTATATTAGAATATTCGTCTTTTAAATTTTCATAAATATATCCCGTAAAACAAATTATAGTTAAATCATTTTCATAACAAAGATCAATCAGCTCTTCTAAACCATCGGGTTGAATGAAGGGTTCACCCCCTAATATAGTAATTCCTTCTATATTGTATTTTTGTTTTGCTTCTTTAATTTTTTCAAACAAAAAACTGACTGGCATTAAAAACTTTGGAACCATTGGAATTAATTCTTGATTACAACAGCTTTTACAACCTATTGTACAACCTTGTAATCAAACAACAAACCTTGTACCCGGCCCTTCAATTTCACTATTCATCAAGAATCTACCAACGTTTATGTTAGCCATTTATTAAAAAATCTAACTTTCTTTTTTCGGTATTAGATTTTGCAAAGATTTTAGTACCAGCTTTAAGTTTATGAAGATTTTCAAAAATAAACTCTGATAAAGGATCTACTAAATTAGTTTCCAATGAGTTTAAAACATCTCTTCCACCACGTCTTTCATCCGCATCTTTTAATAAATTATCTAAAATACTTTCGTCTTGCAAATCAATATGAAGTTCAGCTTTATATTTTTCGTAAATTGCTATTTGTATAGGTCTAACTTTTTGTTTAACAATTTTAGCTTTTAAACTTTTATCTTTAATAAAGTTAAAAGGAATGATATTGTTTCCGAATCTTCCTAACAATTCAGGTCTATTTAGTTCAAAAGTAAAGTGATTTTGTACTCTTTTTACAAATTCATTATACACGTCTTCTTTATTTGCACTAGGAACTACTTCAGATGCTCCTATATTAGAAGTAAATATTATAAATGTTTCACTAAAGCTTACAGTTTGACCGGTGTTGTCTGTTAATCTACCATCTTCCAAGATTTGTAAAAACTTATCAAACATTTTAGGATGTGCTTTTTCAATTTCATCAAATAAAATAACAGAGAAAGGTTTTTCTTTAACAGAATTTGTTAGTTGTCCTCCACCTTCAAAACCAACATAACCTGGAGGTGCTCCAATTAGTTTTTGATCTGAGTTGTCTTGTCCATATTCAGACATGTCAAATCTAATTAAATTAGCTTCATCATTAAAGATAAATTGTGCAATAGCTTTTGCCAACTCAGTTTTTCCGGTTCCTGTTGGTCCAACAAAAAATAAAGTTCCTTTTGGTTTGGTTCTTTTTGCAGAATAAGTTATTCCAGTTAAACCTGTGAAAGCTTTATAAATAACTTTTGCAACTTTATCAACTGCATCTTCTTGTCCAATAACCCTTTTGCTTAACTCATCTTTTAGTTTCAACATTTTTTCATAACTAAGATCTTCTCATGGTGAACTTTTTTCACCAAAATTATATATGTTAAACATTTTATTAAAAGGTATAGGCTGATTAAAATTACATGAAAATTTTACAAAGTGAGACAGTTCTTTAATGGTTCAACCTTCTGTTGCGTCAACTATATTATCAAATTCTGTGCTTATATCTGTAACTTGTATTCTAGATTTTACAGAAGCTAAAAAATTGTGTCTTTCATCTCTATTTGGTTTTGGCAATGATAAAATCAATATTTCTGGATTATTTAAATAAAGACTTGGTGGAAGCTGGTTAATTTTTTTAGTAATAAAAATTACACAATTACTTAATTCATCTACTTTTGAAATTATAAACTCAGATTCTTTCAAAGTTTTTGAAAATTCAGTTAAGACTGCTCTGTCGTCTTGGTCTAAAGATTGATCACTAAAAAAATAATCTGTATAGTCTGCAACAAATCCCATTTTTTTATTATCTGCCCTATTTAAGTTTTTATTTAGGACAGAAAAAAACTGTAAAGGATTTTTTATATTGTTTGTATCTTGTTTCTCTTGTGCATCTGTACTTCCAGAGTTATTAAAAAGTTCTTCAAACTCTGATGCTGCACTTTCCCCTTCTGCATTGTTTGCTTCACTTGTTAAGATTAGGTTACTTAGTTTGCTTCCTCTTATACCTGAATTTCTATCATATAGAAATCTATCTGTATATTTTTTGGAACTAAATAACTCCATTATATATTCTTGAATATTTACATACTTTCCATTTAATTCATATACATCATCAACATTACCTTCTAAGATAATTGATTTTTTAATCCCTATCAAGTTTTTTAACTGATTTAACTCTCTTTTTACACTCATACTTTAACCTACTTCCCTGAGTTTTTATTTTTACTAATTAGCTTACTTTTATTTGCCACAAACTTTGGCTCTCTATATTGTTTTTTGATAGCCTCAGTTGTATTAATGCCAAGGCTTCTAAGTTTATCAATAAACTCATTTACATCAGCATCATGATCATGATTTTCAAAACCTTCATAATTGTAAATGAAACTTCCATCTAAATTAACTGCAAAGTCTGCTGTTTCTCCGGTTATTTTTTCTCCATGTATCATTATAATATTTTTTTCTTTTAATTTTCTTATGTTATCTTCTTTTACAATGTATCCAACTTCTCTTATTGCTTTCACAATTTTTATGACATTTTCTCTTCTTATTAATTCATTTTCAATTAGTTCAGATGAACTTGAAATAAATTCCTTGGCGTTTTTCATTAGTTCATTTTCATTTTTTTTATTTATAAATGCTTTAGCTCTTTGTGTAATTTCATCAACAACATCTTGATCATTGCCACAACTTTCAGTTACTTCTTTTATCATTTCCCTTGCTATTAGTTCATATTGATTATCAACTTTAAAAACATTTACATTTATTAAATTGTAAATTTCTGGTAAACTTTTGTTTACCAAACTTGCTTCGTGTTGTTCTAAATAATTTTTTACCAAAACTTTATCATCTAAGTTTTTTTGCTTATTAATTAATTCGTGTTTAACTTGCTCAAAACTTTTATTAGTATTTTCAAATGCTTTCATTATTTCATTTTGCTCTTTTTTTACAACCTCTGCTTTTATAACATAAAGTTCTGCTCTTAAGTCAGCTAATTGTTTACGTTTTTTTATTGCAAATTGTTGTGCAACATTATAATTTTCTAACAAAATATTTTCATCGATAGTTTCTTGTAAAAGAATATTATCTTTGGTTTCTAATTCTTCAAGTAAAAATTTAGAGTTCTTTAATAATGACTTTAATTTTTCTGTAAAAAAACCGGCATTGTCGATGTCTTTACATTGATCAACTAATTCTTGAATAAACTTCATGATTGAATCTATATCTTTTTTAAGTAGTTCGTGTAGCTTTTTACTATTTAAAATCATTTGTTGAACTGTTAAGCTCATTTAAATTCCTCCAAATCTTTTTTTATAATTTTCTAAAAATCTTACATCAAATTCTTTTTTTTCACCAAAAACTAAATTTAAAGCTTCATATAATATTGATTCATCATTTTTAAATATTTTATCTACTTCTTTTATTTTATTTTCGATATGTTTAGCTCATTCAACTTTTACTTCAATAGGAAATTTTTGAGCTTCTGGTGAAATCAACATATCTATTTTATTTTCCAATCTGCTAATAAAATTAGCAGATTCAACTTGAACTTTATAGCTTATTAAATCTGAATCAAGTTCTGTTAGCTCCTGACTTTTATATTTATAAAAATCTTTATACAAATCCTTTAAATTTTCTGCAACTTTAATCAAATAATCTTTTTGATTATTTATTTTAACATTACTTCTCATAAGATCTACAACACCATTCAACATATTTTTGTAATGTTTTTCTACAGAAGTAAAATTTTTTTCAAACACTTTTTTCTTAATTGTGCATATCATATTTAAGGTTGCTGCATGCAAAGCTCAGGTTTTAGATTGATATTTATTTATATCAAATAGTTCCCTAGTCATATATTTATTTGCATATCCCAATAAAGTAACTAAGCAATTTCTGGTATTATTTTTTCATCAGTCTACGTTATTTTTATCAAGAATATCAGATATTAAAAACAACATATTTTCTTCTTTATCTAAATGTATATTCTCTAAAACTTTAAAAAGATTCTTTTGATTTTTAAAATTATATAAATTTAAAACGTGTAATATTTGATCGTCTTTAATATCTTTAGACATAGTTATAATTATTTCAGATAAACAATTCTCTATAAAATAATATGCTTCATCATTTTCTTTACTTGCAAAGTATTCTGTTAACTTTTTATAATTATTTCCAGCATAAAAATCTTTTTGTAAATGTTTTTTAATTATGTCAGTTAGTTTTTGTTGTAGCCCTACTCTTTTTAAAAATAAAAACATCATAGTTGATACATCTAAATTTTCGTTTTTCAGCTCTTCTTCATAATCTAATAAAAGTCTTTCTAGGTTATCTTCAAATACTTTTGCCAAATTTAATTTTGGATTTTGATCGTAAGAATAGACAACTGGTATAGTTGCCCCAACAGACTCTAGTTTTTTTTCTACAAGTGCAAATCCATTAACTTTATTTTCTGAATCGATATAAATTAAAGTATTATCATTTAATAGAGCTTCTCTGCTACTATCCACATACACTACAATTTTATCTCCAAGATATTCTATTGTTTTATTGTTAGATTTAGAATTATAAAATACTATTATTTGGCAACTATTTATAAGTGATTTATTTGATAAAACTTTATCAGGAGATAAGACATCTCTTCCATTAATAAGTAACAGATTTCAAGTAGACTTTACAATTAAATTAGATAAAATATCTGGTTCATTTAAAAAATTTTTTTTATTTTCAAAGTCTTTTTTAGCAAAAAATCGATCTTTGATTTTGTCTGAATAACTTTTTAAAATATCTCTAACAATATTTTTTGCTAAATCTTTTTGTGTTTTTAAAAATATTTTTAGTTTTTCATTTTCTGTATTTATAATAAAAGCATCATTATCAAATAACTCTATACTAACTTCATTCGCACAAGGTAATGATTCGGTAAGTTCTTGTGCAATTTTATGATCAGCTAAATCAATTCCATTAGCTAAAGTAACATTAGAAAATTTTGCATTATCACCAAAAATTTCTTTTTTTAACTCAATAAATTCATTAACATTTTTCTTAATTAAATCTTTTATATAAAAGTTTTGGCTAATACTAGTTTCTTTAATTTTATTTGTTAGTTTTACCCCTTGAACTCTTCTTGATCACTCAACATCTTTTACAATATCAAAAGAATCTTCAATAGGATCATAAACTCATTTAACATCAAGTGTTTTATCATACTGTGATATTATATATTCTTCATTTATAAATTGTTCTTTAACTTTTTGATTAAGTTCAATTTTTTCTATTTCTAAATCTATTCCCAAAGTACTTCAACCGGCAGTAGTTTTATTTAATTCAATAACCTTGTATGCAATTAAATCTTTTAATGCTCTCTCAAATAAATCAATGTTATATATTTTAAAATCATCATTTAATATTTGTTTTAAGCTTAAGTTTTTTCTTGGATAATCATAAATAATTGACAATATCAAAAACTCTACAAATGTAGGTTTTCTAGATTCTGAGTATTTAATTTTAATAGGTAATGAATATTTATTATACATTATCTCTATCTTGTCAAAAATCATAATTACCTCCTATAATAAATCTTTGGTTGTTAAATAACCACCGTCGAAATTAATTTTTGCTATTATATCTGCATATACATCGTATGTATTTGATATATTCGGATCTTCAACTGTTGGTATCTGAACTCTTATATCATTAACGGCTCTGCTAGCTCCGATAATAACTAGTAATTCTCTAGCTCTACTGTATGCAACATTTATTCTTTCGTATTTTTTTAGAAAATCTCTTCCACTAGTTTGTGATAATCTTTCTGGGTTTCTTACCATATTTACAATTACATAGTCAGCTTCTTTACCTTGAAAATCATCCACAGTATTTATAACTAATGAAAAGTTTTTGAACTTTTGTTTTCTAATTTCGATAAATAGTTTTCTTACATGTAAATTATAAAAACTAATTACAGCAACTGATGGTTTTCTTTTGTAAGTTTTACTATCGAGCGAAACATCTAGTCTTTTCAAAAACTCAACTGTTAATTTAATTTCTAACTCATTAAATAAGCTTGTTGAGTAGTCTTCACTGCTTTCAAAAATAACTTCGCCGTTTGTTCCGTATGTCGAATCAATTCAGTAAACAGAACTCTTTTGACTTACAATCTCAGCGCCTGTTTTTGAAGTTATAACTAAATCATGCCTTTTATGTTCACTTACTTGTTGATCAACTTTTAATTCATTATCATAAAACTTATTTACCACTTCCATGATTTGTTGATGACTTCTATACTGAGTTTTTAGCATGGTTGTTATCGAACTATTTCTGGCCCCAATGAAATTTTTAAATGCTGATTGATCTAATAGTTCAAATAATTCTTGATAGCTATATTCTTTTTTCAACTCTCTATTAACTATCTCTACATCTTCTGGTTGTAATTTTAAAATTGGTGGTAACTGCCTGTAATCCCCTACTAGCACTAATGTTTTTCCATAAACTAATGGCATAAGAATTTCTAAAAGCGTTGCTTTTGAAGCTTCATCAATAATTACAACATCAACATCTAAAGTTCTTAAATTTATTTCTTCAAGACCCATTTTTTTTGCTTGTAAATCTTTATTAAATCTAAAAAGATTAGTTGAAGTTAAAGTCATTGCATAGACATTAACCAAGTTATTTATTATAGATGATGAGTATCTACGAGTTTCTTGTATTAACTGGCTTGAAAAATCTTGTGTAGCCAATTCTTCATCTCATTTATCGATTATTCCGTAATTATTTTTTGCATAGCTAGAAACTAGATTAAAAAAATCTTTTAACTCTTTAGTTCTTTTTAAACTTTTTTCTAATTTATTTTTATAATCATTTAGTTGTTGTGTTACTTGTTGTTCCAAATCAACATCAGTTATTCCTAAATTTAAATTAAATTTTGAGTTAGCAAATTTTATTAAATCTCTTAGTTCATTGCTATTACCACCAGCTAGTTCAGAAAGTTTTTGTCTTGTTAATAATAAATCATTTTTGTGTACTTCCAAAGAGTTAAGTTGCATTTCATTGTCTTCACTTGCGTTTATTTTTTTTAAACTTAATTCTAAATCTAGTTTTAGATTTTCTAATTCTGATCTAAACCTTGCAAAAATTTTAACAAGTGCTAAACACATAGTATCTTTTAGTAAAAATTTTTCAAACTCTTCTAATCGTTGCTCTTCTTTATCTGCAAGTTCAAACTCAGCTTCTCTTTTATAATTTATAATGTTATTTTTTATTTTTTGTATGTCAATGAAAAATTCATTTTTAAAAATTGTCTCTTCACAAACCAATTTTAATTTGTTAAATATATTTATTTCATTTATTTCATGATCTATGTACTTCAAAATAAAATCTTCTATACTAAAACTAATTTCGTTTTTATATAATTTTTCTATCTCCTCAGATATGTTTATAGATATTTTAAAATCTAAATTGCTTATTACTTCAATAAGATTATCTATATTAAAAATTTCTTCTTTCAAATAAGTTTTATTATGTATACTTTTTATTTCTTCTGTTTTTATTATTTTTATTTTTTCATTTATTTCATCAATTTGTTTTTGTATCTCTCTCATTTGAGTACTATTTTGATGATATCCTTTGCTACTTAATAGCAGTTTTTCTAATTTATTTTCAATGATTTTAAAATCTTCTACATTATTTTTACCAACTGATAAATCATCAAATATTGATTTAGTAATTGATTTATAATAATTGTAAACAACTCTTTCTGGTGTAAAGTTGTTTGCACTTCTTGATTTATGATTCAGTTGATTTGTTAATCTTATTCTATTTATATTTGGTTCATATGGTAATCTGTCAACCACGTTTTTGATGGCTTCATGATTTTGACTTGATATCAAAACTTTTCTGTTTAATTTAGCTAACTGATATATCAGCTCACAAATAACCTGAGTTTTACCAGTACCAGGTGGACCTTGTAATAAAAAAATATCTTTTGAGTTCAATGCTTTTTTTACAGCGCTTTTTTGTTCACTGTTCAAAGCAAAATAAAAATCACTATCTTCTAAATCAATTTCATTTGATGATTCAGATAATTCAATAAGTTTTGTATTAAATAAATAATTTGTTAAATAAGGATTTTTTGTATTACCTTCAGATATTCTTTTTAAAGTTTGTCTACTTCTATCAATTAGAACATCTTCACCTATTCCAACAAAAGCAATGTAACCCGAGTTTAGTGTGTCATAATTATTTTTAGTTTTAAATAAATTTTCATCAAACTCTTCTTCTATTTCATAAATTACTTTATGAACTTTTCAGTCTGTCATTTCTTCAAAATATTTTTTTTCAAACATTTCAAACTCTTTTTTTGCCCCTAAAATAATCTCTTTTTTCTTTTTTCAATAATCAATAAGGGGTTTTGGTTCACCATATGTTCCTAAAAGATATGATAGATTTACAGAAAACATATTCTCTTGATTTTTTTCAAAATCAAAATCAAAAATAGTTTTAAAATTTTTTTGTAAAACATAATTATTTACAAAAAGCTTGTTAGCCTTAAAAGGAATTAGAGCAAGCTCACTTGTTTTTTTTATTTTTTCTAACTTATTTTCATAATCAACTAAAATATCCAAAACTATTACATTTACAACATCGTATTTAATGTCTTTGCTTTTTAAAAAACTTTCATGACCTAAATCAAAATATGCAAATGTTTTATTTCTAAGTTCTTTTATGGTTTTATCTTTTATTTCATCATCTAGATCTTTTTTGTCAATTTTTAGAACTTCTGCCAGATCAGTTCCTAGATATGGTAGTGAGTTTTTTCTTTGGACAACTAAAAGATCACTCATAAAGTCCAAATACTTTAATCAGCGATTTTTTTCTTGCTCAAAAGTAGAGGTAATTTTATTGATATTAGATATTGTAGAAGAGTTGATTATATTTCTTCTTAATAACTCATCAACTGGTATTTGCTTATTGAACTTTATAATTTGCAGCGGTACTTCTTTAATGGTAGTTTCAAATTCTTGTGGCGATAATTTTAATCTAGTTTGAAAAATTGAAGCAACAGTTAAAGCTGGATACTCAGGATCTATATTCACAAAAAATCCCAAGCTTGTACTTTTGGGCATTTTTGATTGACTTATGGTATCTAACTCAATTCTTATAATTGCATCATAAACTTTGCTGCCACCACTTTTATTAATTATTTTTCTAGTTTTATCATCTACCAAACAAATAAAAGCTTGTTTTATCATCGAGTTTCTTAAAAATTGATCAAAATCATTATAGCTTTGTATACCTTCTATATTTAATCTTTGGATTACAAGATCTAATTGACTAAGTTTATCAACAAAAAGAACATTTCTTAAATAAGAAAAGTCTAAAAAAAGTTCTTTTGTCCCATCATTTTCGATTACTTTGCCCATATAAATCTCCTAATATTTAATTAATTATAACATTTATTTAGTTTTAAAAAAATAAGTTGCATTTACACTTAATTTACAAAAAAAGTGCCTAGGCACTTTTTTACTTAACAACTATATTAACAATTTTATCAACGACTACAATTTCTTTTATTATTGTTTTGTTCTCGATATAAGGTTTTACATTTTCAATATTCTTAGCTTTTTCTAACAATGTTGCTTCATTTGTGCCTTTTTCAATTTCAAATGTCGCTCTTAGTTTACCGTTAATTTGTACTGCTATTGTAACTTCGTTTTGAACCAACTTAGATTCATCATATTGGGGTCAACTTTGTAGAGCCACGCTAGGTTTATTCCCTAATTTTTCTCATAACTCCTCAGCAAGATGTGGGGCATATAGAGAAAGCATAACTACAAAATTTTTGATGTATTCTATATATACTGGTTCTTCTTCTTTGTAAACAGCATTTACAAAAGTCATCAATTGAGATACAGCGGTATTGAATTTACAGTCTTCAATCATGCTTGTAACTTTTTTTACAACGTCATTATAAATAAAGTCTAAGTGACCATTATTTTCTGAACTAAATTCAAATTTTTCAATCATTCTATAAACACGATCTAATCATTTTCTAGACCCATCAAGACCTGTAAAACTTCATTGAAGTGATGCTTCTAATGGACCCATAAAAACTTCATATAATCTTAAAGTATCTGCGCCATGTGATTCAACGATTTCATCTGGATTTATTACATTTCCTTTTGATTTTGACATTTTTTCACCAGACTCAGCTAAAATCATTCCTTGATTTACAAGTTTTTGAAATGGTTCTGGAGTTGGAACTATTTTTATATCATAAAGAACTTGATGTCAAAAACGTGCATAAAGTAGATGTAGAGTTGCGTGTTCTTGACCACCAATGTATAAATCGACTGGAAGTCATTTTTTAAATAGTCTTTGTGCTTCTTCGCTATTAATATCCATTAGGTTATTTGGTGAAATAGTTAAAATATATGCCAAATAATATCAACAAGAACCTGCTCATTGTGGCATTGTGTTTGTTTCTCTTTTAACTTTTTTACCTTTGTATTCAATGTTTACCCAATCATGAATATTAGCCAAAGGAGACTCTCCAGTCCCGGATGGTTTTAAATATGCCCCTTTGGGTAATTCAACTGGTAGGTCTTTTTCATCAATTAGAGCAATTTGACCATCTTCTGAAAATACGATTGGGAATGGCTCACCATAAAATCTTTGTCTTGAAAATAGTCAATCTCTTAGTTTATAATTTACTTTTTTTTCTCCAAGGTTTTGTTCTAATATTTTTTTTGTTATTTTTTCAATTGCTTCTTGTTTATTTAGACCATCCAGAAAATCAGAATTTATATGTTTACCCTCACCAACAAATGCCTTTGATTTATCTTTGCATTCAATAACATGAATTATCTCTAAACCATATTTAGTTGCAAAATCTCAATCTCTGTCATCATGAGCTGGAACTCCCATTACAGCACCTGTTCCATAGTCATTAAGGACATAATCAGCAACCCAAATAGGAATTGGTTTATTTGTAAATGGATTTATTGCATATGCGCCTGTGAATAAACCAGTTTTTTCTCTTGATTCATCTTGTCTTTGAATATCCGTCTTAGATTTTGCTTCTTCAATATACTGATTAACCTTTTCTTTATATTCATTTGTTACTAAAGATTTTACTAAATCACTTTCAGGTGCCAATACTAAATATGTTGTTCCAAAAATAGTATCTGGTCTAGTTGTAAATACAGGAATTTTTAAATTATTGTTTTGTGACTGGAATTTTATTACTAGTCCTTCTGATCTACCAATTCAGTTTCTTTGAAGATCTTTAAGAGATTTTGGTCAATCAAGGTCTTCTAAACCATCTATAAGTCTATCAGCATACTCAGTAATTTTTAATACTCACTGTTTCATGGGTCTTTTGACTACCTCAAAATCACCAATATCAGAATACATTTTGTTATTTTTTACAACAACCTCTTCATTCGCTAAAACGGTTCCTAATCCTTCGCATCAGTTAACATCTGCATATCTTATTTCTGCCAAACCTTGCTTGTAAAGTTGTTGAAATATTCATTGTGTTATTCTGTAATAATTTGGATTACTTGTATTTACTTCTTTTTCATAATCGAAACTAAAACCCAATGTTTTTAATTGTTCTCTGAAAATATCTATATTTTTTAAAGTAAATTCAGTTGGATCATTTCCAGTTTTAAGAGCATATTGTTCAGCGGGCAAACCAAAAGCATCATAACCAATTGGGTGCAATACATCGTAACCTTGTAGCCTTCTCATTCTTGAAAACACATCAGTTGCTGTATAGCCCTTTGGATGACCAACGTGAAGTCCTGCTCCACTAGGATATGGGAACATATCTAATATGTAAGCCTTTTTGTCACTTTTATCAGTAGTTTTAAAAGTATGATTTTCCTCTCAATACTTTTGTCATTTTTTTTCAACTTTTTTATGTGAGTATTCCATAATAATTACCTTCCTTAAATTTAGTCTTACTTGATTATAAACACTTAAATAAATCTAAACAATAATTTTAAATAATTTTATTAAGAAAAAATAAAAAAATCTCTATGAGATTTTTTTATAATCATTCTTTAAATCTTCTAATATATGCCATTTTCACACATTGTGCTAATGTTATGTAGCAAAGTACAAATCCTATAGCCACAGGCATAAATACTAGTGGTGGTTGCTCCATTTGTACTAATTGATTTATTGGAGTATATGGAACAATTATTGCCATTGCACAAACAAACACTGTAGCTATGTTAACTTGAATAGAAGCGTTTGAATGAATAAATGGTAATTTTTCAGTTCTATACATTTGCATAACTGCAGTTTGTGTCATTAACCCAACCACAAACCATGAAGCGTTAAATGTTGCTACTGAATGTTCTGGAAGAGTATCTTTATTTACACCCATACCAAATGGAACACCAACTTGTGACTTGAATGCAAATAATAAAACTAAGAATGTTGATATGTCAAATATTGAACTGACTGGTCCATTAATAATTGTAAACCATATGATATTCTTGGTTCGCAACGGTCTAGGACTCTCTGTGAACTTAGCATCTACTTTGTCAAAAATAAATGCAAACATAACTATGTCGTAAAGTAAATTTTGTAACAACAAGTGAATTGGTTGCATTGGTTCCACTGTTGTTAAGAACAATGCTACCAAAACACTTAAAACATTACCAAAGTTTGATGCTATTGTAACTTTAATATATTTCAAAATATTTGCTAAACTAGCTCTACCTTCGTGAACAGCTGTTTCGATTACCATCAATGAGTCGTTAACTAATATAATGTCTGCTGCATCCTGAGCTATGTTTGATGCATCTATGAATGAAATAGCGACATCAGACTCTCTCAAAACGGGTGCATCATTAATACCATCCCCCATAAATCCAACTATATGTTCTTGGTCTTTTAAAGCTTTTATAATAATTGATTTATGTATTGGACTTAACTTAACAAAAACATTTGCATCAATTACAGCTCTTGCTAATTGAGTTTCACTCATTTCCTCAATTTCTTTTCCTGTATAAAGTTTTGTTATTTTAAAGTCAACTTTTTTACAAATAGCTCTTGTTATAACTTCATTGTCACCTGTAAGAACTTTTGTTTCAATACCTCTGCTTTTTAATGATTTAATTATTTGTTTTGATGTGACTTTTGGTTCATCAAAGAAAGTTGCAAACCCTAAGAATACTAAATCTTCTTCAATATCTTCATCTTCTAGGTGGTTATGAGCTATTCCAACAACTCTGTAACCTTCAGTATTCATTTCTTTGGTTTTACTTTTAATTTTTTCAATATAATCTTTTGTTAAATTTTCAATTTTACCGTTGATAAGAACTCTATTACAAATTGCAAGTACTTCTTCAACTGCACCTTTTGTAAAAATCTCTTTTTCATCATTTTTAGTAAGAATTACTGATAGGATTTTTCTTTTGAAGTCAAAAGGCACTTCTCATTCTTTTGTATATTCTTCTACATTTGGTTTTGCTAATTTATCAGTTATTAAAACTGCTTGATCGATTGGATTTTGAAATCCTGATTGGAAATAACTATTTAAGTATAAAGCGTGATTAACAAATTCGCTTTTACTTCCTGTCAAATCTAATACTTTATCTAAAACTATTTCACCACTTGTTATTGTTCCAGTTTTATCTGTACAAAGAATATCAATGGCACCCATATTTTGAACAGCATTAAGATTTTTAACTAGAACTTCTTGTTTTTTAATTTTTGCATAACCTCTTGATAAATTAGCAGTAATTATAATTGGTAACATTTCGGGAGTTAATCCTACGGCAACTGAGATTGAGAATAATGCCGCATTTAATCATTTTTCGTTATCTTCTAATGGTCTTAATCCAAAAACCAAAAATACTATTGGAGTAACTGATAACATAAATGCTATTAAAAGAAATGTAACTTTTTTAATCCCTTTATCAAATGATGACTTCGGTCTTTTTTGGGTAACTTTGTCATTAATAGTTGAAAAATAAGTGTATTTTGCAGTAGATAAAACAACTCCTAAAGCTGATCCAGAAACTACATTAGTACCTGTAAAACAAATATTTTCAAATTCCAAGTATTCTTTATTACTATTTGTTTCTTTTTTTTGAACAGGAAAAGATTCTCCTGTAAGAGATGATTGATTTAAATATAAATTGTTAGATCATACGATTCTTATGTCGGCAGGTATTAAATCGCCATTTGATAGGTAGACTAAATCACCAGGAACTAAATCTTCTGAATCTATTGATTTTGCTTCTTTAATTAATTTTATTGAGTTAGCATTATCAATATTTTTTATATCATAATCTGTATCTCTGATTGCATGAGTTGTTTTTTTATTATCAAATGTCATTTTTCTAATAACAAAAAACGACCTCAACTCTTGTAAAAATGTTATTGAACCACTTAATAAAATCATTATTAAAACGATTAATGCACCAGCTAAGTCAAAAGTATCTTTTTCCTCAGCAATAGCCCCAATATAGTTATAAAAACTATAAACATCTATTATTATAAGAATCAAATTAAAAGGACTGAAAAAACATTTAAAAAAAACTAATGGAAAATTAAATCTTTTGGGATCTAGTTTGTTTGCTCCACATTTTTCTAATTGTCTTTCAACTTCAGCTTCTTTCAAACCAAATTGTTGAATTTCAAAGTCTTTAAGAATTTCTTCTTGATCTAGCTTTGAGTATTTTTGTAAATTATTTTTTATTGTATTATTTTTTGCATCTTTCGATACTCTTTTAGCCATTTTCATAATATCCCTTTCTACAAGAGAACTATTAAATAACGCATAAAGAAGCGTTAATAAGAGCACTCGTTTCATTTTTTATATATTTCATTCCATAAAAACTGTAACTGGAAGGAAGACTCATATTACCACCTCTTTCTAAACCTATCTAATTATACACTATGTACTATAAAAAAAAGTAGTTTATTTAACTACTTTTTCCTCAGTTGATTTTTCTTCTTGTTTTTTCTTTTTCTCTTTTAATTTTAACTTTTCATTTGGTATGTCTTTATGTTTGAACTCTGACTCGTCAATAATACTTCTAAGTCATTTTTTTCTAAAGTAAAATGTTAAAGCTGGTATCAATTTAACAACCTCAAACATACATACAATTAAATGTACATAGATTATTTCCAAATTTACAAATCCATTGGGATTTATAAATGTATTTTCATAAATTAAGACTGCTAAAGTTGGTAGTTGGAATGTCCAGTTGAATGCTGAATCCATCAAGAATGCTCCAGTAACATTTCCCCCTGCCCTTAGTATAGAGTAAACACAAGAGTTCATTAGTATAACTGGATATGTCATTGTATAAATAAACACCATTCATTCCCCAATTTTTTTACCTTCTGGGGTTGTATTTGGAAAAATTGCTTTTGGCACAACAAAGGATAATCCAGAAAAAATTATCACAAAACAACAAGCTATCATAAAACTAAGTCTCATCAAATGCTTACCATTGTATTCTGCCTTTTCAAAATTTTTAGCTCCAAGCTCATTGCCAACTAAGGTGGATATTCCGGCATTTAGTCCATGATACATTGGAGAGAAGAATGCCATAAGCATCGTCTCGAACATAGCGTTCGCGGACAAAGAGTCAACTGAATACATAGCTCTCATTTTAACTTGAAGAACTTGACCGAAAGCAAATAAAGTTTCATTTAAAAGTATTGGTAAACTTTTTTTCAATGCCATTTTTAAAAGTTTTTTCTTTATTCTAAAGTGTTTGAATGAAGGTATGAATTCAAATTTTTTAATGCAAAGTAACCCAACAATAAAAACTGTTTGTAAACAACGAGAGAACATTGTTCCATAACCTACTCCTTGTATACCAAAACCTGTAAATCCAGGTATAAAAGTTGGTGCTGTTAAGAAAAGATTAGTTGTACAGTTTGCAACCAATGCTATAGAAGCCATGAAAAATGAGTAAAATGGTCTTCTTGTTTCTCTAAGGGCTGTTACTGATACTTGATTGATTGTTAGTAAAGGATAAGTTATAGAAACAATTCTATAATATTTTTCCCCTTGCTCTGTTGCTAAAACTGCAACTTTATTTTGAATGTAGTTGTAAACTTCTTGAACTTGTTCTTTTGAAGATGCGCTGTCCAGTTTATAGTTTGGTGTTTGAGATGCCAGTTGATAATTTGGATGAGTTGTAAATTCAATAAAATTATGGCAAATTCCTTTTATTCCAAAAATTGCAAAAACTGCTGTTATAGCAAATGTCAAATACATTTTTAAGGCTGTGATTTGTTTCAGCTTTTGATATTCTCCTGCTCCAAAATATTGAGCTGAAAAAATTCCTGAACCATAACAAAATCCAGATGCCATAGCGAACATAATCACATACATTTGGTTACTTGAACTAACAGCATTTACACCTATTTGTCCGGGAGAATATATAATACCAGAGCCTGCATAACCAAATAGTTCATGAAGTCCTAGTCCTTCTAACTTGTCAGAAGTGATTGATTCAACTCAACCACTACCTAAAATGTAATCATTAAGTTCTTTATATCCATCAATTTGGTGTGGGTATAAATTATTAACAAAAATATTATCAACTAAATCAGTTGAAGCCATAATGACTTCTTGTAATACTGATCACAAAATTAAAGTAAGAGCAATCTTATATCATTGACCTGTTGCAAAAAAACGCTTTTTAACTTTATTACCTTTTTTGATATTTGTTGTTTCAAACTCTTGGCTATCAGGTTTTTTAACTTCAGTCATTTTGATTACTCCTTTCAAAAAATTATAATAAAAAGGCACTTAAATAAAAGTGCCTTGCTTTTCAAAAAAATGGTCGGAACAAGTGGACTTGAACCACCGACCTCACCCTTATCAGGGGTGCGCTCTAACCAGCTGAGCTATGCTCCGAAAACAATAAGATTATAAGGCATCGGTCTTTATTTTGCAACTATATTTTTGGAATTTTTGAATATAGTTACTTACATTTTGTTTAAATAAAAAATGTGTACTTAGTTATTTTATATGAAAAAAAATTTTTATTACAATAATTATTTTATTTTTTAAATAAAATAATTAATTGGTTGATAAGAATCGGTATATATAATAAAATTTATCTAGAAATGAGGCATAGTATGGATGTTAAACTAAAAAAAACGCGACGAGAGAAAAAAGAAATTAAGAGAGATCTTAATTATCATCTAAGCAATGCTATAAAAAATAGACCAATAATGAGCTTTTTATTGTTTTTTGGTACATTTCTAATGGCATTATGCTTAATTTTAAATATAAAAGTTATTGAGTTCATTACTCAATTATTAATAACAAAAGGAACTGTTGACACTCTTGCAAATACTGATGATTTGCAAGATTTCTTAAACCAATATTCAGCAGCTCACCCAAATGATATATTTTGGAAACAGTTTAGTGAGCAATGACAGTATGTTGGTGCAGAATTAAATAAACCTGAGTTTATGCAAGAGTTTATACACAGATTTATGTATAGCAATGTAGAATATCAAATGCATAATGGAGTATATAGTTTAACAGTAAATGTATGAGGACATAGTTTTGGACTTTTTGATTTAGTATACATAATAGTTTTAAATATTGTACTTGTAATAATTTTATCCTATGCAGTTTTTATAATAGGAGGTTATATTTCTCAAAGTTATGAGACATTAATCAAAAAAAATCTTATTAACAAACTAATAGATCAAGATTTACATTATTTTAGAGAAAATAAAACTGGTGAAATAGTTGGTACTTTAGTAAAAGAATCAAATATACTTGCTAAACACATTAAAGAAGCGCCAATAGTTTATAGTTTATCTATGTCAACATTTGTGCTTTCATCGGTAATGATGTTCTTTGTGGATTGAAAATTATCAATGTGAGTTTTTGGTCTTCTAGTTGGCTGTTTAGCTGTTATAGGAGTTTTTATAATAATAACTACTAAGGCTACAAAAAAAATAGATATATTAAATCAAAAATTTGACAACCAAGTAAATGAAAAAATATACAGCGTTAGACTTATAAAAGCTACAGGTAACTTTGATGAAGAGAAAGAAAGTTTTGAAAAAGGAGCAAAAGTTGTAGATTTAAAAAACAAAATTAAGTTCTTTTTCTCAGAACTTCCAGCAGCCCTTCTTGTGGGTGGTGTTGGTACATTCTCAATAGCATCAATTATATTTGGTGTAATACTTTACCATGACAATACAAATAAACTTGTAAGTATTATGACATCATTTACAAGCGGAGTTATTGTAATGGCTGTTCCTATTCTACAATTAAGACAAGTAATTGCTGAAGGACCAGAATCAATTGCAGCAGCGATAAATATCTCAAAAATTTTGAAATCAGAAATTTATATAAATAAACATGAATTAAATAAATTTGAAGGTAATGTCAATAATATTAAATTTAATAAAGTTACATTCTCTTATCCAGGTGATGACAAAATTATTTTGAACAACTTAGAGATAAATCTTGAAAAAGGTAAAAAGTATGCTTTTGTTGGTCCTACAGGATGTGGTAAATCAACAATTGCTAAATTATTATTGAGATTTTATGACCCAAGTGTAGGAGAAATTCTTATAAATGATAAAACAGATTTAAAATCTTTAAATTTAAAATCATGATTAGATAAAGTGGGTTATGTAGATCAAGAACCACAAATTTTAAGTGGTACTATCTATGAAAACATTTGTTATAGTCTTGGTGAAAGAAGTATTGAAGAAGTACAAGAAGCTGCAAAAAAAGCTAAGTTACATGATTTGATAATGAGTTGACCTAATCAATACGATACTATGTTATTTGAAAGAGGAGCGCAATTGTCAGGTGGTCAAAAACAACGTTTGGTTATTGCTAGACTTATTTTAAAAAATCCTGAAGTATTAGTTTTGGATGAAGCAACAAGTGCTTTGGATAATATAGTTGAAAAAGAAATTCAAGAGGAACTTGAAAAATTAATGTTTGGAAGGACAACTGTTTCAATTGCTCATAGATTAAGAACAATAAAAAACTTTGATAAAATATTCGTTTTTGAACAAGGTGAAGGGATTGTTCAATCAGGAACATATGAAGAGTTGATAAAAGTTGATGGCTTATTTAAAGAATTATATAAATCTAATCTTAGTGAAAAATAAAAAATCTGCAAAGCAGATTTTTTTTAATAAAATTTTATATAAAAAAAATACCCTTGGGTATTTGCAGTTTTCATGGAATGGTGGTTTTGGACGGAATTGAACCGCCGACACGTTGAGCTTCAGTCAACTGCTCTACCAACTGAGCTACAAAACCGTAAATAATGGCGACCCCAACGGGACTCGAACCCGTGATCTCCTCCGTGACAGGGAGGCGCGATAACCAACTTCGCTATGGGGCCATAATGGTTGCGGGGGCAGGACTTGAACCTACGACCTTCGGGTTATGAGCCCGACGAGCTACCAACTGCTCCACCCCGCGATAAATGGCGGAAGATGAGGGATTCGAACCCCCGCTCGGGTTTCCCCGACTCTCGGTTTTCAAGACCGATCCCTTCAGCCGGACTTGGGTAATCTTCCGTAATTTTTCGTAATTATGTCCCTCATAATTCGCGCATTAATTGGAGTCAAATTATGGTGGACCTTATTGGACTCGAACCAATGACCATCCGGTTATGAGCCGGATGCTCTAACCAACTGAGCTAAAGGTCCAGTAAAATTAATATATGGTAGCGGGGAAGAGACTTGAACTCTTGACCTCCCGGGTATGAGCCGAGCGCTCTAACCAGCTGAGCTACCCCGCCATATATGGTGGACCCGAACGGGATCGAACCGTCGACCCCCTGCGTGCAAGGCAGGTGCTCTCCCAGCTGAGCTACGGGCCCATATATGATAAAATATAAAATTTTATAAATGGTCGGGAAGACAGGATTCGAACCTGCGACCCTTCGGTCCCAAACCGAATGCTCTACCAAGCTGAGCCACTTCCCGATATACATAATGAATATTACAAATCTATGTATATTATAATATTCAATTTTCTATAATGGCGCGCCTTAAGGGACTCGAACCCCTAACCTTTTGATCCGTAGTCAAACGATCTATCCAATTGATCTAAAGGCGCATATTAAGCAAACAAAATAATTATAATATACTTTTGTGTTTTTGTGTCAATTAATTTAAATTTGACATTTATTATTATAACAATAAATTTAAAAAATGTTAGTTTTTTTATAAACTTTTAATTTTTTTTGCAGGAACTCCTGCATATATTGAATTAGAATCAGCATCTTTTGTTAAAACTGCACCTGCAGCAATTATTGTATTTTCACCAACAGTAACTCCAGGTACAATTGTTACTCCCGAACCAATTCAAGCATTGTTTTCAATAATAACTTTTTTGGGATAAATGAAGTTTCTTTTGTCTTTTTCCAAACCGTGGTTCAAAGTAGCTATATTAACATTCATTCCAATAAGTACATTATCTCCTATACATATGCCACCTCGATCTTGAAAATTGCAGTTTTTATTAATGAAAACATTTTTACCTATCTTTATATTTTTTCCAAAATCTGTGTAAAACGGAAGAAAGCATCTAAATGAGTTATCAATCTTTGAACTTGTAAGCTCAGAAAATAATTCAACTACTTTATTAGTATCTAAAACTTTTAAATTGTTTATTTTATTAAGTATCTCATGAGCCTCACAAGCCAATTTATTCATCCAATAAGCTACTTCTTCATTTTTCATGTCAATAATATCATAATTGCTTCTTGTATATTCTATAAACTCTTCTCTAGTCATTAAACCACCCAAAATACATTTTAACATAAAAAAAAGGCTATATGCCTTATATGAGTCTAATTTGGAGGTACCAGTCGGAGTCGAACCGACGATCAGGGAGTTGCAGTCCCATGCCTTAGCCTCTTGGCTATGGTACCATTACAAATAGTATTATATCAAAAAAAAGCAATAATAGAAAAAATAAAAAAACTAGGTTAACTAGTTTTTGGTTGCTATTATGTTATTAAATTTATCCACAAGGTAATTATCTCATGTTGTATCTAAATCAAATGGATCTCCATCATCAGTTGGTTTATATCAGTCGGCTAAAACACCTTCATATGGTGCATTTTCTACAATATAATTCAATGGAACAGTTGCTCCAGTTTCTTCAGCTATTTTTTCTTGAGAATCTCTTGTGTAAATGAAGTTGATAAACTTGTATGTTAAATCTAAGTTTCTATTGTCAGCACTTATTACTAAATTATCACTTCAAATATTTGTTTTTTGATTAATTGATTCAAAACCTTCATATTCTGCTGGTGCTCCTGGAACCATTGTAATTGATTCTAGATCTGGGTCCCCACCTTCAATTTTGTTTGTTACTCTCATTTCATTTGCTGATTCTTCAGCTTCAGAGTTTTCATCATTTCCTGAAGGATTATCTGAGTTTTCGCCTTCTCCTTCTTCTCCTTCGCTTTCATAATCTCCTGAATGAGCATAAATAGCATCACCATTATACATTACTGCAATATCAAAATCACCGCTATGTACTTTATCAGTTAATTGATCACCATATAAACCAACGTTTCTGTGTGCCAATAAACTTTTTACTTCTTGCTCTGCTATATCAATTTGCTGTTGTTTTGAAAGGTTATGGTTTGATTCTGATGGTTTAATAGCTTGAACTTGTCCAAATAGTTTTTCAAAAGCAAACATAAACTCATTTTTAGGATCTTCATTTAGAGTTAATCTAAATCCTTTATCTGCAGCTTCTCATAAAATGTTTCATGATAATTTACTTGAATCTGTTTCTTTAGTTTCTTTGTTATATATTCCTTTTGATTCTAACAAATCAACCATATCTGGATTATTCATGTTAAACACCATTCTAACATCCCCTCATAATCAAGGAATTCCATAATTTAAAATAACTTCACTAGTTTGATCTAACTGTGTTTTATTTAAAATATTTACAAGAGTGTCATTAATTTTGTCATAAGTTTCAGTTGGTTCAAAATCAGGGTTATTATCTTTATTTTCACAAGCTTGTCCATGTCCTGGATAGTTAGGTGTTTGTAAAGATGTGACTTTACATCAATCTATTTTTGCTAATTTATTTTCTTGTGCTAATTTTTTTACCATGTAATCACTTGGAACCATAATATCATAGCTAAAGGTATAACTTTTGTTGTATAAACTTTCATTTGAATCATATTGTTGATAGTTTATTTTAACGCCATTTTCTTTTTCAAAATCAGTTATTAAAGTTGGGTCAATGTAGCTACCTCAGTTACCGATAACTAAATCATAAATGTTATTTTTTATATATGCTGTAGTTAGTGCTCCAAAAGAACCTACTAATAAAATACCCATTGTAAGTCTTTTTCAACTTTTTTGAATTCATGGTTTTCTTTTTGCAACATATCCTTCAGCTGTAATGTCTGGAAAGTATTTTGCTTTTTTAGTGCTTATCTCTCCATTTAGTTTGTTTAATTTATCTTCTGCTTTTGATATTTTTGCATAGTATGATTGTTCAATCATACTATTTTTTTCGCTTCTTAATGCATTTAATCTATCTAATTCTGATTGATAATTTGCAGCGTTTTTATCTAATGCTGCAATTTGTTTATCAATGTTTGCTGCAAAAGCGATTTTTCTAAACACTTTATGTTTTTGATTTAATCATTGTTCGTGTTTTTTATCAATGTTTGAAATAATTGAACTATTCATATTTGCAAGTTTTGCAATAGCCTCACGAAGTTTTGCTTTATTAACCCCTTCGTTTAACTCTTTTTGTTTTTTAGTAAGATTTGCAATTTTGTTATTATATCATTCTACATCTTTATTGTCTTTTGAAAGTTTTGCAAGATCTGATTTTAACTCAGCAATTTCTTCTCCGATTTCAAGAGCTTTTTGTTTGTCCAACTCATCTCTTTCTTTAATTCAATCGATTTCTTTTTGATATTTTGTAATTTTGTGTTCTAATTTGATGCTAATTGCCTCTAATTTATAAACTTTTTTGTTATTACCTAATTTAGCAATTTTTTGCTCAATTTGTTTTTTCTTTTCTTTCAACTTGGTAACAATTGTTTTGTATCTAGTCTCAGATTTTATTTCGTCATTTAAACGTGCAATTTTTCATTCTAGTTTACTAATTTTTGCATTTAAGTTTTTACTATTTAATGCTTTTAATTGTAAACCATAAATTTTAAGTTTGAATCATTCCACAAAATTTCAACTAAATCTTAGTACATTTTGTTTTTCGATACATTTATTTCAATATGCAATTCTATTTTTTAGGTGATTAATTTGTTTGATTTTGTAATCACCTTTTTTAATTAACTCCTTAGTTTGTTTAGTTTTTTGGTCAATTATTTGAATTGTATTTCAAATTAATACAATTATTACGATTGCTACAACAACTAAAACCCCAAAAACATTAATGTAAGGTTGCATTCTTTTTGCTGTATAAATGAATGATGAAACGTTAGTTTGTTCTCCTCCAGTAAAGTAAGAAATAATAAAGTCATCAAAACTCATAGCAAAACAAATTGCAGCAGCTGTAATAATTGCTGGAGTCAAAATGGGTAGAACTATTTTTCATATTGTTTTTGTATTTGTTGCACCCAAGTCTCTTGAAGCGTCTAAATAGTTTTTATCTATTCTTGCCATAAATGGTAAAACAGTGATTATTACATATGGTACGTTAAATGAAACGTGTGCTGCTATAAGTGAGAAAATTCCAAACTTAATTCCAGCAAATACAAAGAACAACATTAATCCAACCGCTGTAATAACATCAGCATTTACAAGTGGGATATTTGCTATTCTAACTCAGCTCTTTGCAGGTTTTGTTTTGATTCTTGTTAAACCAATAACTGCAAGAACTCCAATCACAATAGATATCAATGTTGATACTATCGCGACAAACAATGATACAACTATTGATTTTATAAATGGTGAGTTTTCTAGAAATGTTTTATATCAATCTAGACTAAATGATTCTCATTTACTTACTGTATTGCCTGAGTTAAACGAAAACATTATCATTACAGCAATTGGAATGTAAATGAATAAAAGTATTAATGCAAAGTAACTAGATTTTAGGAACTTTTTCATTTTCTAGACCCCCTTACTTCAAATTTGTTTGATATTAATTTCATTATTCCCATAATAAAGAATAATAATATAGCCAGTACCACAGCAATAGTTGCACCAAAACCAAAATCTGTTCCTTTAAAGAAATAGTTTTCAATAATTGATGTTATTAAGCTTATTTTTCCATCACCCATATATCTAACGATTAGAAGTGATGTTGCAGCTTGAATTATCACCAAAGTAAAGCCGGCAAAAACTCCTGGAAGTGATTGTCTAAAAATTGTGTGTCAAAATGCTTTTGACTTACTTGCTTTTAAATCAAGGGCTGCTATGTAATAGCTTGGATCTTGATTTTCAATTGCATTATAAATTGGTGAAATTGCAAATGGTAAAAACATATATACCATTCCTAGAACTATTGCACCTGGTGTTCCTAAAAATGATGAGGCCACCACTGACAATAAACTATTTAAACCAATAATTTTTAGAATCATGCTTATTCAAATTGGTAGTGTAATCAATACTCAAATATTTTTTGCAAGCATTTTATTTTTTAGCTGAGCCATTATAAAAGCTATTGGGTATGCAAATACAACACATATTAAACTTGCAACAAATGCATACAATAACGAAAGACCCAATACAGCCATAATATTTTGTGAGTTAAAAAACTTTACAAAATTTTCAAAGTTAGCTTTAAATTTCATACTATTACCAGATGGATCAATTATTGAAAAAATAATTATACCCAATAACGGAAGCACAACTAAAAATATCATCACTATAAAAAATGGTAATAATATAGGTCATATTTTTCCCTTCAAAGCTTTAACAACTTTGAAGTTTGCTATTCTTTCTTTTAAAGGTGGTTTTTGATAAACAAATTCTGACTCACCTATAGCTTCAATATTTTCAATCTCTTCAAGTTCTGTCTCTACATCCACGTTGTCTTTGTTTTCAATGATATCTTCAACTAGATTTTCATCTTGAATTATTAAATCTTTGTTTTCTGAATTATTCATCAATTTCTTTTCACATTACATGGATGTCGTTAGGTCCTCATTTGATTGAAACTTTTTTATCAAAATCATGATACTCTGTAGTATGAACTTTGTAAATTCTATTATTATCACATTTTACTGTTATTTCATAGTGAACACCTTTAAAGATTATGTCATCAACTATTCCATCAAAATAGCCTTTTCCAGGTTCTAAAATTTTGATATCCTCAGGTCTTATGACAACATCAATGTTAGATTCATTTTCTCCATAACCTTTATCAACACAGTCAAATTCTAAACCATCAAATTTTACTTTTTGATCTTTAATCATTACTGCATCCTCAATTATATTTGATGTTCCAACAAAGTTGGCAACTCATCTATTTTCAGGCTCATTATAAATTGCTTCTGGTGTCCCAATTTGTTGTATATTTCCATCGTTCATAACAACAATTCTGTCACTCAATGTTAAAGCTTCTTCTTGATCATGAGTTACTAAAATAAAAGTAATTCCAATCTCTTCTTGTAAAGCTTTCAATTCATCTTGCATGTTTTTTCTTAGTTTTACATCAAGAGCTGACATTGGTTCATCTAAAAGTAGAATTTTGGGTTTCAAAATAAGTGCTCTAGCTATAGCAACACGCTGTTTTTGTCCACCACTTAACTCATGGATTCTTTTAGTTTCATGTCCTTCTAATGAAAACTTTTTGATGTATTTCATAACTTCTTGTTCAATTAAGTCTTCTTTCATTTTTTTGATACGAAGACCATATGCAATATTATCATAAACATCATAATGCGGAAATAATGCATAGTTTTGAAAAATTGTATTAATCGGTCTCTTGTTACTTGGAACAGGAGTTAAGTCTCTATCTTCAAATAATAAAGTACCTAAGTCTTGTTTTTCACGTCCTCCAATTATGTTTAAAGTTGTTGTTTTACCACAACCTGAAGGTCCTAATAAAGTAATAAATTCTCCTTCGTGCACGTTAAAACTAACACCTTTTAAAACAACTTTTCCATCATAACTTTTAGTTAAGTTACGAATCTCAAGTATATTTTTATCAATTTTCATTGGTGTATTTCTCCTCTAATAGACATATATTAAATTGTTATCGCGTAATCTTAATCATTACGCATTCAGGAGGAGTTGTTCAGTCTCTAAAATCTTTTCAAATCATTCAATTCTAGTAATAACAACATCAAGTCATTCTTCAATGATATATTGTGAAATATTTATAACTTCTGTTAATCTCATTGTTGTATTACCTCCGAATAATTTGTTCTTAATCTATTATAGAGTATTTTTTAAATTTAATAAATAAAAAATAAAAAAATGCTTATTCAGCATTTTCAAGTTCTTCTAAATATTCATAAATTTTTTTTGCTACACCAGATTTTTTATGATGTCCTGTAATATGATCTGCAATGTCTTTAATGTCTTTTGAAGCATTCTTCATAGCAACGCCATGACCAGCTCAAGAAATTACTTTTTTATCATTATCACCATCACCAAAATACATTATTTCCTCTTGTTGAATATTTTCTAGTTTTGCCAAGTCTTGTAAAGCATATAATTTGTCAACACCATTAGGATTAACTTCTAAATTAGCTGTATTTCCTGAAACATAACTTCAAGAAAATATTTCATAATTTCTTTTTTCTAGTTGTTTTTTTATTTTATCAACTTGTTTTTTCTTACCATAAATTATTATCTTATAAGCTTTTTGATCCATCTTATCTTTTTCATAAATTCTAATAGTTCTATGACTTATTTTTTTCATAAATCAAATAAACAGACCTTTATCTCTTATAATATATGCAATATCGGGGTCATAAGAATAAGAAAAGCAGTTTGCACCATTTTCTAAAACAGCATTATAAATATAAATTACATCCTCAATCGGAAATAAAGTTTCTTGTATTAATTGTGGTTTTTTGTTTTCATCATACTTATAGATAGCTGCCCCATTCATTGTTATTACATATTCTTGAGAATCTGCAACTCCAATTTCATGTGCTATTTCATCAACTCTATTCAAAGCTCTACCTGAAGCTATACAAATTTTTATACCTTTTTTTCTAGCTTCATTAATTGCTTTAATATTTTCAGATGAAACCTTTTTTTTCTTACCTAATAAAGTACCATCGATATCTAGTGTTATTAATTTAATCATATTGTTTTATTTTGCAAATTTTACTAAATCATCTTTACCTAGAGACCCAACGTGTCTATTAACTTCTTCTCCAGATTTAAATTTTAGTACAGTAGGAATTGATTGAATTCCATACTCATCTGCTGCCTCTCTCAATTGGTCAATATCAACTTTAATAAAGTTAGCATCTTTTTCGCTTTCTGCTACTTGATCAAATAGTGGTGCAAACATTTTACAAGGACCACATCATTCTGCAAAGAAATCCACAACTGTGTTTTCTTTTCCGATTTCTGCTTTAAATTCTTCGATTGTTGTAACTACTTTTGCCATAATTTTATCTCCTCTTATAGTATATTTTCATTTATAAATTTAGACACTCCATCTTCATCATTTGATAAAGTGTTATATTTTGCAAGTTCTTTTAGTTTATCAATAGCATTTCCCATAGCAACAGGGTATTGAGCAACCTTAAACATGGGAACGTCATTAAAACTATCACCAAAACAAAATGTTGAAGTATTAGTTTCATTTCATCCAAAGTGTTTTAAAATAAACTGAATTGCTTCTCCTTTATCAATTCCTTTAGGAGAAAGATCAAATACTCTACTTGTATATTGTGCAATACTTAATTCATTATCTACAAACTCAAATTCTTTATAAAATTCAAGTTTTTCTTTTTCTGAAGCATTGTTGTCTAATATTATTGTTAAGTGACTTATTTTGTTTCTTATATCTTCAAAAGAAGTTATAACTACATATTCCACTTGCATAACATCACTTCAATGACGAGAGTTTTCTCCATCACCATATACATATGTTGCTTCATTTGAGAAGTAATGTACTTTATACTTTCCTATTTTACCATAAGTTTTATCAAAAACTTTTTTCAACATTTCATTACCAATATATTCTTCTCTTAAATATTTATTTGTTGAAAAATTATAAATATGTGTTCCATTATTCGCAACCGCTATTCCTCCGGTTGTATCTAAACCAAGTTTTTTTGCTTGTCTAAAAATACCATCATAAGTACTTCTGGCTGTAATGGTAATAAGCTGATGACCATTTTCATGTAGTGCTTTTGCAGTGTTTATTAAGTTATCGCTAAATTCATTATTTGATTTAAGTGCTGTTCCATCTAAATCACTAAATACAATTACTTTTTCTTTTAAATCTTTTTTCATTTTTTCACCTGGCCTTATTATACTAAAATAGATATTTATAATTTTAACTAAATATATTTTTTATTGTAAAAAAAATCTTAGAAAATTTCTAAGATTCAATCTTCATAAATGGTCCGGGATAAGGGACTTGAACCCCCACGTGTTACCACGCCAGATCCTAAGTCTGGTGCGTCTGCCAATTCCGCCAATCCCGGATAATGGTGTCCCGTATAAGACTCGAACTTATGACCCACTGGTTAAAAGCCAGTTGCTCTACCGACTGAGCTAACGAGACAATGTAAACAAAATTATAATAACATAAAATTTTTAAACTTTATAAATCTTTTAAATAAATTGCTATAAAAAAACAATCCCAAATGTGAGATCGTTTATATTCACAACTGGTGCTGATGATAGGACTTGAACCTACAACCTACTGATTACAAGTCAGTTGCTCTGCCAATTGAGCCACATCAGCAAAATAAATGGTGGAGTGCGACGGGCTCGAACCGCCGACCGCCTGCTTGTAAGGCAGGAGCTCTCCCAACTGAGCTAGCACTCCACAATAAATAATATGGTAGCCTGTACGGGGATCGAACCCGTGTATGCACGGATGAAAACCGTGTGTGTTCACCGCTTCACCAACAGGCCATAAAAATGGCGGCTTTTGCAGGACTCGAACCTGCGACCAACCGGTTAACAGCCGGTTGCTCTACCAACTGAGCTAAAAAGCCATATAAAAACTACTTAATCATAATAGCATACATTATTAATTAAAATCAATATATTTTTCAAAAATCTTGAAACGAATAATATAGCCAAAATTAATAATACTATATTTTTTATATATTTTGCATTTTTTTTTATTTTTTTCAATAAAAAAAACTAGCTAAACTAGTTTTTTCAAAAAATTATTGTGTAATGTTTATTTTAACTGTTTTTTGAACACTACCGTATGTTAATGTTATGTCTGTTGAACCAACAGCTTTAGCTTTGAAAGTAACTGTTCATCTTTTAGAGTAATCTGCATCGTAATCTGCAATTAAACTAGTTTTATCTATATATTTTTCTCCATCTGTAGTTATAGATGGTACAAGTTTGGTATTTGCAGAAGGATAATAAATTTGTATATCCGCTATATCTGTACCATCCTCATCTTGTTTGCTTAATTTAACATCTACACTTTCAGGTACTTCTCTAATTTCTGGTGTTAAAGTTGGTTTACTACCTTGAACTGTCAAAGATATTGCATCATTTGCTGCAAATGCTTTTCCATCTCCAGCAGCTTTTGCAAGTTGAGGGGCAAATGTATTTAGTCACATTGAATCGTGTGCATATAAGTTTTCTGACCCTGGTATAGAAACAATTTGGTAATTTTGATCTCCGTCTACAGTCAATTTAGTGAATTTTATAAAATCTTCTTCTGAAACTTTAGATTTAAAATCATCTTCAAATGATGAATATAATTCTTTTTTTGCTATTTCAAAGTTATTTGTTGAATCAGATAATGATTCTCCTTTGACCTTAAAATCTTCTTTACTTTTATGAGCAGACTGTAAAGTTACTCTATCATCCAATCCAACTGTATAATTAAAAGTAAGTTTTTTTCCTAAAAATACACCGCCTAATTGAGGCATTTCATTAATAGTATAAGTTGTATTTGTCAGCTGTGACTCAACCATCATTGCTTGCAATCCTGAAATTGCAATTACTTGTGCTAATGGTTCGATTACTGGATTTGCCCCACCAATTTGCTCAAATATAACTGAAGCCAGTCCCATTTTATTACTTGAATCAGCAAGTAAATCATTATATTTTTCATAAACAACTTTTGGTAATTTTAATACACCCACATTTTTATTTTTAAAAATTTGATCTGGATCTAATTTTGAATTTAGTGTGAAAGTTTTGGTTCCCAATGCCTTTTTTGAATCATCTTTTGCAGTAATTGTTGCAACCCCAGCTGCGCCCTTTTCTCCTTGTGAGTCAATTTTAATTGTCACGTCATTTGTGGTTAAATTTTGTCCATTTAATTGATCAAATGCATATAAAACAGATTCTTCAGTTATTACAAAGCCGTCTTCTCCGGGCGCTTTATCACGGTTATAAACTCCGTTAACTCTATTTCCTACAATTAAGTGATCAACTTGTGTTTTTGATAAGTCAAAAATTGTTTCGGTATTAGTATCGTTTGTTTTATCTTCGGCTTTTTTGTTACATGCAACAGCAACTGATCCAGCACTTGCAACCAATCCAGTAGCTGCTAATAAACTTAATAATTTTTTCATATAATTTTCTCCTCTTTTTCTTTATTTATTTTTATTATTAATAATACAAATAAGTTAGAGGTGGAGTTGTCGCCTTCTTATTATTATTCAATAAAATTGAAAAATAAACATTTATTTTTAAAGAAAACAACATTCTTTCTTTTCTTATGAAATTCTTTGTTGAGTTTTCAAATTTTATATTTATATGCTTAAATTTTGTTTCTAGTTCACTTACAGTTAAAAATCGTTTACAATTTTCTAATTCATGAAAGATTAAAGATTCCCCTATTTTTTCAAGTTCTTTTCTATAAAGAGATGTAAATACTATATAAGAAATAAATAATATTAAAAAACTTACTAAAACTAAAATACTTACTAAAAATAAAGTTATCATAAAGTTTAAATTGAAGTCTATAGTCTTAATATTTAAATAAACAAATAATTTATATGCAAGTATTGGTAAACAACTAACAAATAAAATACTTAGCTGTTTGATTGACTCTCATTTAAATAACCATTTTACAGAACTAAGAGTGTTTCTATTGGTTCCAATTTTATCTATTACTCTAAAAAATTCAGTCAAAATTGAAATCGAAAGAATCATTAGGAAAAACACTAATAAAATTGTGTTTGCCTTATCAAACATAGAATCAAAAAAACTATTTTCGAAGAAAAAACTCTGTATATTAATTATCAAATATAATACAGATAATGATATATAAAGTTTTTTAACTTTTATCAAATAGTTCATTTTATCTTACCAAAATTACTCTTGAGTTCCTTTCAAATAACGATACTTGAATGTTACTGGGTCTTTTTGGTCCATAATGTAGGAAACTTTATCCATAACATCTGGATCATTACTTGGTGCTGACTTATCAAAGGGTTTAAAAGAAATATCGATTTTAAAGTCTTTACCCTTTACACTCCCTTTGTCTTCGTCTTGTTTTGGTTCAAAATTCGATGAATTAATGTCATTTACAAGTATTCATCAACAATCCACTGCTGATGCAAAATTTTGTATTATAAAAACCATCAAAATTGAATAAATATTTTGGGAATTTACAACTCCTAAATTTAGCGACATACTAGAGCTGCTTGATTTATTGTCTTTGTAAAGCTCATCTAAACTAATTCCTCTTTTTTTAAGTGAATCATAATTAAATGGCACAACGATATATGTAACATTTATTTGTCCATAAAAGTTTTTAGGCTTGGCTTGTTCGCTAAAGTTAGGGGTTTGATCATTTATTTTGATTATTGAGTGATTATCATCATTTTCAACGTATTTGTTAATGTCAATTAGCTGATCTGCTATTTGATCTAGCATATTTATCATTCCCAAGTTTGCTTGCATTAAACCAATCAAAATAGTTCTTGGTCTTCTATCATGAATAGTACCAATCGATAGTGAAGTAAACAAATCAGCTAAGTGTAGTGAGTTTCTAATTGTAATTGTTGCAGTTATTTCATCTTCAGAGTTATTTTTGTTTGTTATTGTTCAATAATAAACTCCATTTCTGAATAAATCATCATTTAAACTAATAGGTAATTTATTTTTATTAACTTGATAATCAATTTGACTTAAATCAAAACCACTTTTAGTTAATAAATCATTTATTTGATTATAAAAATCAATATTATATGTGATTTTTTGAATATTTATAGAATCTACCTTAACTTTTTCAAAACCTTTTTTTTGAATAGGTAGTATTGGAGCTGGTCTTTCAATTTCATCGATGCTATTTTCTTGTTTATTGCATGATATTGATGATAACGGAGATATCAACAGTGAAATACTAGCCATGATTGTCATTAATTTTTTCATAACTAACCTCCTTGCACCGCAATTAGCATACTTACTTTTTTAAGTGCATTTCAACTAATAATAACACTTAAAAAATAAAGTAGTAGAGTACCTAGTACTCCAACAGCTAAATACCAAATATAGAAATTAAAAGGCAATAAAATGTTTGCAATACTTACACCCATTACGCCTGATAGTGTAAATCATCCAACAGCAAATCCTAATAAGGCTCCAAATATTGCAACAGGAATATACATACCAACAAATACACCAAAAATGTATTTTTCGCTATATCCCAATATTTTCATAACAGCAATAATTTTTTGATTTTTAAATATTATTGAGTTAATTGTTAGAAGTATGGCAACGCCAGAAATTAATAGAACTATTCCCAATAATATGTATATTATAGCATTTAATGTTTTATTAATTCTGTCCAATATATCGATGGCGCTATCATATTGTCAAGCATTTTCAATTCCTGACTGTGCTAAAGCAGCATATGATACAGATCTATTTCCTGATATTGTTCCACCTTTTAAGCCAAATACAGAGTAGTCACCATATCTTTGAATTGTTGTAATTCCCTTAGTTAAGTCTGTAAATGATTTGTCTGTTGATATTTTATAATTGAAAACTGGGTATTCATTTTCAAACAATTTTAAGTATTCGTTATTTTCTTCTTTTTCTTTTGTTCATTCAACAAAATCTTTATAGTTGCTTTCATAATTATCTGATTTGTTATCGTATGATTGTAGTTTCTGAATAAACTCACTAACAGACTCATTTCTCTGTCCAACTGGATTTAATCATTCTTTTATAAATACACTAAATAAAATTGGCTTAATTTTGTCATAATTACTAATTATGTTAGCTTGATCATTATTTATCCATGCTTTTGACTCACCGTATTGTTCTGCTATGCCAACAATATGATATGTATTTTTAATACTTTTATTAGCTATTTTAACATTTCCTTGTTGAACCAACTTAGACATATTTGTTGGTGAAACTGAGTTATCACTATTTAAATCTATTTTTGAATAGTATGGTAAATTAGCTTCTTTATCATTAGCGCTTTCATCCTCACCGACATATTTAAGTTCTTTATTAGTCCATCCTTTTAGATCGGAATTTAATAGCGAATTTTTATATATATTTTTTGAACTTGTGTTTTTTGTTTCTTTATCTTCGGCACTTATGGTTGTTGTATCTCAACTATTAACATCTAATTCTTTGTCATTTATAGATAAATAATCAATTATATTCTCTATATCTATGTTTTGTCCTATACCTAAACCAAGCTTTTTAGCTAACGTTTGATTGATTACTATTGAATTATCATCATTTAATTCACTTATTAAATCATTATTTTTTTTGTCATATAATTTTTGATAACTTCCATTTTCCACTCCATATATATTAAAACTTTCACCATTAAATATTGATTTTATATATGTTCCTATAAAATCAGTGTTTTTATTAAATGGAGTCAAACCAAATAAAACATTAAATTGACCATTATCTTTGTTGAATTCTTTATTTATATTTTCTCTAACTGTTGTTGGGGCACTTGTATACACTCCTTGCAGAAATGCTTGTTGTAAGTTATCTCCAAAAAATGCAACTATTCAGTTGTATATTTGTCCACAAAGTTGAACTTCATCACTTAATCAACGATAATCTTTTTCAATATATTGATATAGACTTTTTTCTAAGTCTTCATCATCGGATATTCTTCCATCATCATCTAGTCTAATCAACATAGATGTGTTTGCAAAATTCATAAACTCTGCATTGCTTATTAAGTTATTATTCTTCCCACCATTTCGATCGATTATATTGTAGGTTGCAATTTTTTCAAAATAGCCATCTCTTCTAATATTCAATCCAATTGTGTTTCTGTATTTTAAATAAAATAATCTTAAATTTTCTAAATCGTTGACATTTTCTTTTGATTTAACATTATCAAATAAAACATCCATAAATGATTGCTTACTTAATAATCAATCTTTACGTACATATTTAAATAAATCTGGCCACAAACTATTTGTTAAAGATGCAAGTAAATTTTTGTTGTTACTTCCAGATAATTCTAATTCTTTTCTTTTTAAATAATCTAAGTTGATATTTTTATAAGTTGTGTCATTTAATTCACCCAAATCATTTGAAGGTGTAAATAGACTTCCGCTTATTTGATTTTTAGCATACATATCTACTAGCTGATCAACTGACATTTCATCAACGTTTGTATTTCCAACTGATGGATTATATGTCTTATAGAAAGAAGTTGGAGAATTGTATAGCGGTGAATAATATTCTAATTTATTATCATATTCATCACCGTTAAACATATATGTTTTATTATCTTTCATAACCTTTGGTATTATAGTTCCCACTGTTATCATTGTTGAACCTGCAAATAAAGCAGCAGCAACCGCAATTATTTTCATTATTGAACCAGAAAAAATTGCACCAGAAAATCTTTGATTAAATTTCTTTTTGTTTCTAACAACGGCTTTTTTAACAATTAAATTAAATTTATTAGTTGAGTTTCTACTTTCAAAATTAATCATTTCTAATGGCTTGAATTTATTAAACATTGTTCAGTAAGTTATTAAAGTTATTAATTCTAATATTAAAAATATACCAAAAATAGCAAAAACAAATGTTTCTCAGTTAATAATAAAGGCTGTTATTTGAACAGAGAAAAACTTCAAAAATATATTTACTATAATTTGCTGAATTGGTATACCTGCTGCGTAACCTAAAACCCCACCAGTTAAAGCAATTATAAGCGGGTATAAACTGCTTGAAATAATTAATTGTGATTTTTTATACCCAAGTGAAATAAGAACACCCATTTGAGAAAACGATTTTTCAATTTGTGATTTTAATTGTGCAACCAAAATAATTACTCCAATAAGTAAAATTACTGCCATTAATGAGTATAAAACTACATTGAATAAAGTTATCACTGTATGATACATTGTTTCTCTAGAACTCATCAAATAATTTTTGTCATTAATTTGTGTAACTAATTTTTTATCTGGATTTATGTTGTTTTGATAAAATGATTTTAAACCTACTTTTTGTCCTTCATCAAAATTAGAAATATAATTATTTAAAATGTTAACACTTGATGAGATATCATTAGATTTCGCAAATTTACCAACAAAGTATACTTCTTTGTCGTTGCTTGACATAACTCTTAATTTTTCTTCGTTTGAAGTTCAATTGTCTCTATACCATATTTTTAAATCACTATAATCTGTTAAACCAAAGTTATTTTTGGGAAAAAGAGTTTCATAATATCCAGTGTTTATACCAAAATTTAAAGGATTTACATATACTAAACTTTCATTTTTAATATTTGGCAATACTTTTGTACCATCAACAATTGGTGCAACATAGTCCGCTGATGATCCAAATCCAACAACTTGGAATCAATTTTGAGTGTTGTAATCAGAATTTTCAAATCAAGTATTAATATCTTGTTTGGCATAAGGTGTTAAATCCACTTTTTCTATTTCACTATCTTTTACCAAAACACTAGTACCGTAGTTATCATCTTCTAACCTAATAATGTCATTTATTTTAATGTTATTTTCATTAGCAAATCTTTTATCAATATATGCTCATCTAGTTGATAAATTGTTTGTTGCTAAAGTATATTGTTTTCATGTATCAATACTCATACCTTCCTCAACAACTAATCTATCAACTTGTTGGTCTGGATTTAAAGTTATTGTTTTAAAAGTTTTGCCTGATGATAAGGAAAAAGTTCTAGCCTCTACTCTATCGAAATAAAATTCATTTTCAGTGTTTTTAAGCTTATTTTCTAGATAAGAAAAATATAAATTGTCTCTAATTTCAGAAACACTAACATCCTTGAATGGATCATCATTACTTTCAGAATTAAAATTTGAGTTAGATAAATCACCAACAAAGTCATGAAGATTACTATTTTTTTCAGATATAAAGTCTTTGTAAGATCCATTAATTCTTGTTGTTGCTGTATAACACATTGTAAAAATTAATGACGTTACAAATATCAATATAATCACAGTCACAAACTGAATCTTGTTTTTAAAAATATTTGCTATAGAATTTTTAAAAAATGGTTTTTGTTTTCTCATACTTTTAAGGTTTTATAAAATTATAAAACTTTCCTCCCATATAATCTAAATTTAATATACAAAAAAATATAATAATTAAAATTTATATTTGTTAATTATTAAAAATGTATTATATAGAGTTTGGTGGTGTTGTGGCCTTTTTGTTATTATTCAACAATATAGAAAAATAAGATTTAATTTTTAAAATATATTGATTATTTTTACCAAAAATATTTATTGAGTAAGATTTTGTTTGTTCAAAGTCAAGACCATCTTTAATTTGAATTAAACTTTTTCTATTGATAAACCTTTTTTCTATATCAAAATTACTTAAAAAGATAGCTAAATTATGTTCTCTAAATTCCTTAACATTTGCTTTTAAAAATGAAATATAAACTATAATCATAACCAATGAAGTTAGAGTTAATATAAGAGCAAGTGAAGTAAATCCAATAAAGACAAATAGAATACTAAAGTCACCTTGAAATAGAGCAATATTTAACACAAATGTCACTGATTTAAAAATAACAAATGGTATTAAAAGTGAGGTAAAATTATATATGTCTTTTATATTTTCTCTTTTTACCAGTCATTTGAATGAAATAATTTCATTTATATTTAAGTTTATTTTTTCAATGAACTTAGAAAATTCCACAATTAAAAATATTAAGATTGAAATTATTAAAAAGATTAAAATAAATATTTGTATTTTATCAATAAATTGACCTATCTCTGTAAAAAAAGCACCAAAAAATTGAACATTTACCAAAAAGTAAAGTGCTGTAATTAAATAAAAACTTTTTTTAAGCTTATTGAATATCATAATTACGCCCCTTTAATATATGTATCATTATAAAGATAACAGAGACAAAATCAAGTTAATTAATAATATGAATATAAAAAAACAGCCTTAGCTGTTTAATTAATTTTTTTAGAGTTATTTTGACTTTTACACATGATATAGGTAATCAATCTATATGAAGATCAAATGCAAATAGGTACAAGTGCAACAAACAAAATATAAATCAACAACAAACAAATATCTAGATCAACTGTTTTAAAATCAAAAAACTCATTCAATGCATCAAAAGGTAACATTGTTAAAATTGTTAATAATATGGCGACAAACATAAGAATCAATAGTCATTTATTTGGTTTGTATTTATCAACAATTGTAACTTTATGTGCATTAATTATTGGTAAAAAACGATTATTAAACAAAATTGCGTAAAAAATTGGTGAAAACATTATGACAATATAAACACCACCCTTAGCATAGTCGTGAATTAGTTTTGTATCTTGTCCATTTAAATAAATATGAGTTATTCAATAGCTTAAAACAGCAAACAATGTATTAAAAAAAGTTGTTAAACATATTTGAATTATTATACCTTTAAGCAAACTCTCTTTTTTATGAGTGGGAGGAGGGTTTAACATAACCCCACTTCTCTCTCTTTGCATACCAATTGGAATTGCAACAATTGTTTCCACAACAAATATGTGAAACAATACGTTAACTGAGTTTAAGGCTGTTGTTTGGTAAATCCCTAATATCAATAAAATTGTTAACACTTGACTTATATTTGCTGCAACCAAGAAAGAAATTGAGTATTTTATTTTTTCATAAACGTTTCTTCCTGAATTTATCCCAGAAATGATTGATTTAAAGTTATCATCACTTAAAATAACATCACTCACTTCTTTTGAAACTTCAGTTCCAGTTATACCCATAGCAATTCCAACATCTGCCTTTACTAGACTTGGAGAATCATTTACACCATCTCCTGTCATTGCAACAATATTACTGTCTGCTTGCAATATATCAACTATCATTGCTTTATGCTCTGGATTTACTCTGGCAAAAACGTTTGTGGTTTTAAGTTTTATTCTTAGTTCTTCTTCACTTAAAGTAGATATATCTTGTCCAGTTATCACATCTTGGTGTTCTTCATCTGCAATACCTAATCTTGAAGCGATTTCAAAAGCAGTTACTTTGTGATCACCTGTAATCATAATTACTCTAACACCTGCATCATGTGCTTCTTTTACAGAGTGAGCAACCTCTTCACGAGGAGGATCAATAATTGCGACCAAACCAATAAAAACGAGTTTATTTTCAAATTCATCATCTAGGTCTTTTAAGTCTTTTTTGGCAAGACCAAGAGTTCTCATACCTTTTTTTGCAAAAATCATAAGTTGAGATTTGATATTTTCAATATCTTTGTCTTCGATTGGTCTAACCTTGTCTCCTTCTAAAATATGTTTACAATTTGGAAGTAAATAATCCATCGCCCCTTTTGTATAAGCAACTATGTTACCATCAACTTCACATACTGTTGACATTATTTTTCTTTTAGAATCGAATGGAATTTCATCAAGTCTTTTGTTTGTTTTTCTCAAGTTTAAATAATTTATTTTATTCGCAATCAAATACTCTATAAGAGCTAGTTCTGTAGCACTTCCGACTTTTTCTTTTTTTCTACCTATAAAAGCGTCATTACAAAGGGCCATACAATTAATCAAGTCATTTTGATTTGTAATATCATACTCTTTCAAATCTTGCTCTTGACCATGAACATAAAGACCATCAACAAACATTTTGTTTTGCGTAAGTGTGCCTGTTTTATCTGAACAAATAACATTAACATTACCTAGTGATTCAATTGATTTTGGTTTTTTTATCAAGACATGTTTTTTAGCCATTTTTTTAGTAGCTACCATTAAACAAATTTTTACAATTATTGTAAGTGATTCTGGAATAACACTAATTGCAGAAGATACTGCAAGTAACATTTGTTTGTAAATACTTTTCATATCCTCTGGAAAATCAGCCCTATTTTTTAATGAAAATGCAACTCCAAAAATTAAAATACCTAATATAACTGAAACAATACCAATAAAAAATGTTAACTTTGTTACTTTTTTTTCTAAGGGTGTTTTAACTCTTTTTGATTCACTTATATTTGAAGCTATTTTCCCTATTTCAGATTCTTTACCTGTATTAAAGACAACCCCAACCATTTTGCCCTCAACAACAAGTGTTGACATAAATGCAATATTTTTTTGATCTCCCAAGACAATCTCTGCTTCTTTTATAATATCGTCTACTTTTTCAACAGCCTCATTTTCCCCTGTCAAAGCAGACTCATCTACTTTTAAAAGTTGGTTATCAATAATTCTAGAGTCAGCTGGCACTGAATCTCCTGATTTTGAAAAAATGATATCTCCCGGAACTAATTCCTCAATATCGATAGTTGTTTTTTTACCATCTCTTAAAACTAAGGCCTTTTGCTGCTTTTCACTTAAAGAAATCTTTTGATTTTCAGACTTTCATTCTTGAACAGTTGCAATAAATGAGTTAGTTAATATTATTACAACAACAATAACAAGCCCTGCTTTATCTGCTGGTTGAAAATCATTTGATACTAAACCAATAATTAATGATGTAATACCAGCTATTGCCATCATTATTGATAAAGGGTCTAAAAAACTTTTTAAGAATATCAAAAAAATATTTGGTTTTTTAGGCTTTGGAAGTATGTTCTTACCAAACTCTTCCAACCTTTTTTGAGCTTCTTTGGTTGATAAACCAGTATTTTGATTGGTTTTTAATATTTTTAAAATACGTTCATTTGACAATGTGTGTCATTTTTTTTCGTATTTCAAAAGAACTTCGGAGAGTGGTATCTCCTTATTGTTTAAATTTTCTTCCATACCTTCACCTTTTCTAATACTGTGTATACTCAATAGATATTACAACTTTAAAAAAGTGTGTCAACTCTTATGTAAATAAAAGATATAAAAAAACCTTTTATTTAAAAGGTTTTTTTATATATATTTATATTGAAAATTTTTTTACAAAATAAAATAATTTTATCCAATAGTAACTTCTTCTTCCAGATATGTGTAATTCTGTCTATTTTTAGGTTTAACAAATGCTAATAAAGTATTTGAAATACCCAATTGCCCAATAAACATTGTTAATACAAGCATTATTTTACTTATAACTCCCATTGCTAAAATCTCAGAGTTATTAAAAGGCTGGAATCCAACAGTACCAAATGCACTACATACATAGACAATTAACTGAATTATCGTGTATTCAGTATTATCAACTTGCGCTTCTCTATCATATAACATCTTGTTTGAGTCTAAATAGACAACAAATATACTTGTTATAACTATAAAAAATGATAAAAATACAACAGCAAAGCTTCTTTTGACATTTTCGTCTGGAATTTTCTTTTTGAATGCTTCTACTGAATGTTTATTTAAAATAATTGAATATATCTCTAAGAAACAAATTGCAAATGTTGTTGTTCTAATTCCTCCTGCAGTAGAAGATGGAGCTGCTCCAATAAACATTCATATAGCCATAATAAATTTAGAACCTGCCGTGAAATTATTGACATCAACAGTGGAATAACCTGCATTCCTACAGGAAGTTACGTTAAAAATGATGTCAAAGACTCACGCTTCTGTTGGCTGTTTTATTCCGTTTGGATACATTATGTCGCTATTTTCAACTGTTAACATTTCTGAAAGAACAACTAAAATTGGTCCTAAAATTAATAAAATTAAATATACAACAAAGTTTAGTTTTGTAAATAATGAGAATCTAACTTTTTTCCCTAACTTTCTTGCTTGAATTTTTCTTTTAATATCATGATAAGTGGGATATCCAAGACCACCAATAATTCATTGAAGCATAAAAATTACTTGTAAAAAATATCCTCTATTTTGTACTTGATTATATGGTTGAAGTGATGAGTTTGAAAGTATATCAAATCCAGCATTATTAACAGCACTCACTGAGTGAAAGATAGATGCTCACAATGATTTTGAAAAATCTTGATATGGATTTGTTATATCAAAACTTTTACCAGCATAATTGTATTCAGCCATTGGTGTAAAATAGAAACCAAAAAATAATATAACACTACCAAAAATTTCAATTCCAATTAAAAAAACAAAACCATCCCTAATCATTTCAACAGCATTATTGACTGTTCCTGTTCCTCTTTCGGTTTTGGCTACATATTGATCATTTATTGATATTTTTCTATTCAATAAACCCAATATTACGATTTTAATAGTAAGTAAACCAATTCCACCAATTTTAATCATTATTAAAATTAAAATTTGTCCAATAAAACTATACTGAGAATTGGTTTGTAAAATTGTAATTCCTGTATCAGATATTGCACTTGATGCCGTAAACATACCAGTAATGAAGTTTCATTCTGATTCTTTATCAATTACAACCCCTGGAATAGAAAGTAAAAATCCCCCAATTACAATTGCAGTTAAATATCCTATAATGATCTTTCCACTAATTTTTGACAGAGGTCATCAAGATTTTAATTTTTGAAAAGTTGTTTTTTTAGAAACTTCCCTTTCAATTTTTTTTGTTTTTCTTATCAGTCTTCTATCTTTTTTTAGCTTTTTTTTATCCTGTTGTTCATTTAGAGGTTTCATTCTTTACTCTCCCATATAAAACTATTAATTATTATACAATATTTAAGAATTATGAAATAACTATCTTTTAAAGTTAGAATTTATTTACATTATTTTCTGAGTAATACCCTTGTTAAATATGCATTTTTTTGGTACTATTAGTATTGATATAATAATAAATATTTCACATGTGGATTTAGTAAATGGGTGGTGATTTGTGTGGAAGAAGGTATTATCGAATTTAATAATTATATCAAAAAGTTTAGAACGACTGTAGTAGGTCCGCTAAATTTTTCATTTGAAAAAGGTAAAACAGTAGCTCTTTTAGGTGCAAGTGGAAGTGGTAAATCTGTTGTTATTAAATCTATTATCGGGGCTATAACTAGATATAAAGGACAAATTAAAGTTTGTGGATTTTCTAAAAAAAAATGAAATTCATATAAAGCAAATAAATTCATAAGTTTTTATACACAAATGGAGTTTTCTTTATGTGATATGACTCTTATGACATACTTAAAAAATATGTGTATAGTTCTTGGTGTTAGAAAAAAAGATATTAAAGAAAAGATAAATTATTGATTAGATTTTTTCGATCTTAAAAAAGATGCAAACAAAAAAGTAAAAAACTTTTCTTGGGGTATGCAAAATAGATTGAGTTTGATCATTTGTGGTATAAAAGATGCAGAAGTTGTTATTTTAGATGAGCCTGGAGCAAACTTAGATTCAGGTTGAAGAAATAAAATGAGAAATTTACTTATAAAATATAAAGAGATGGGGAAAACTATTTTAATTACATCTCACAACATTGATGAAATTAATGATTTAATTGATTATTATGTTATTTTAGAAGATGGCACACAAGTATTTGCCGGATCAAAATTAGATTTAAATATGTACACAAAATATAAGATTTATTTTTATGAGGATTTTGACTATGAACCATTTCAAGAGTTTTTAAGAAGTAAAAATATTAAAGTTTTTGAATATGATAAACTTGAAAAGTCAATTGTGTTTGCTACAAACACAACAAAAGAAATTAACTGAATTTTTCTATATCTTATTAAAGTTTCTACACCTATTCAGAACTTAGTGAAATTACCTGTTAATATGGACTCTATTTACAAAGCTTTGAAAGATAAAGAAAAAAAAGAAAATTCTAAAATAGTAGAAAACGCTTCTACTGAAGAAGCTCAAAAATAAAAGTTATTTAAAAATTTAAAATAAAAATCTCCATAGGAATTTTGTATGGAGATTTTTTTATGTTTTCTATGAGCTTGAAATTAATTAGAAAAATTTATGTGACAAAAACTATTGAATTAGTGTTTACATGTTTATTTTTTTTAATTTATATTTGTTTAAATACCCTTATTCTTAATAGTCCCAAAAGAGGTTCATATGACCTATCTTGGTAATTATTTTTTCTTTATATATAAATACTTATTACATTATTACTGAACAAGTTTTTTAAACTTATTTTGTATACACAATTTACATTTAGGACTATTATATTTTTTCAGCAGTTAGCAACTTCATTAAATTTATAGATCTTTTGTAATTTGTAAATTTGCTTTTCCTAGAGCATTTTTTATAACTTGCGTCTATATTTATATTAAATTTAAACTATTTGCAATGCAGTTACCATATGATATATTAAAGTTTTTTATGAACCAACTATATTACTTTGAAATTTTTGTTTTATAATTACTTTTAAGTTATTTTATCCATATATTTATAAATATTTTGTATTATTAAACTATGATTAAAGAGTTTTTTAAAATAAAATTTATCATTTAAGAACTCACTCTTGTTTAATCTAGCTATTTGCTTTTTATGTTTTGGGTGTAATGGTCATTAAGTTATTCTATAATACAGTATTCATAGTTTATGACTTTTCAAAATCAGCATTTATTAAAAATTTGTTATCTTTTAATTTAGTTTCTATATAAAAAAACACCTCTTAATAAAATTTTAACAATAAAAGTTTTTTTACTATCCATTTTATTTTAGGTGTTAAATTGATAACTATTTTTTGTCTTCGACTTCTTTGCCACTTGCCAATTTTTTTATAAATTTAGATATTTCAGCCTCTGACAAGAACATTTCGCCTGTATTACCTGTTGAATCAGATTTTCGAGATGTTTTGTTTGTTAAAAACTCAACATCTTGCTCAATTGATTTGTCCATACTTTTTTCAATATATTCATCGTCATCGTATGTTGACTTACCACTTGAATAACGTGCTGTTTCTTTACTTCTAGATCTTTTGCCAGAATCATCATCTTCATAATAGTTAAATAGTGCGCTTTTTGGTTCTGAGTTTTTATTATTTTTTTCATTATTAAATCTTTTTACACTATCTCTATCATTTGTTCTTGATTCTTCTTTATTTTCAAATCTTTTTTCATTATATTCCAAACGTTGAGTTCTTTCAATTCTATCCCGATCATTTCTGTCACGATCATTTCTGTCATATCTAGAGTTGCGATCTTCGTGGTCGTTTCATTCGTTTCATTCGTTTCGACTATATCTTTCGTTTCTATCATCACGATAACGTTGTTGATCATAACCATAACCAGAATTATCATAGTAGTCATTTTTATCTTTACCATAATAATTTTGATTTCTATCCATTGGTTGGTAAGGTCCTTGATTATATCGTGGATTGTCAAAATCATCTCTATAATTATTGTTGTATCTTTGACCTCTATTGTTTTCTCTTGAGTAATAATTACCATTGGATTCATTTCTAGACATGTAGTCAACATCATTAGAATCATCAAAGCCACCGAACTGATTGAACCCTCTGTTCATATCTGTTCTTCTAAATGGTTGGTTAAAGTTGTCCATTCCTCATTCGTTACCATATCCCAATAGTTTTGTGCTATTGTCATATAAACCACCATATCTCGAAGACATTCGTGGACCTGGACCAGAGGGATTTATCATATTAACTCCTCCAAAAGAAGCTATCAATCTATCTACATATGCATCAAATGCTGCTTGAGGTTTTCCACTATTTTCAAACAGAGCTCTTTGTGCATTTAGCATATCACTTAATTTTATAGCCTGTGCAAAAGTATTAAAAAGTGCAATCATACGCATATTTGGATCTACAACATAAAAATCCCTTTTTATTACTAACACATAATACATAAATAGTCCCCCTTAAATAATTGATAATATTCAAAAAGTGTATAAAAAACTTATTAATACACACTTTTAATTCTACTTTTTAATTCATAATTTTTATTGATAATTTTCTGTTTAATTTTAATTTAACCAAACCTTTTTTTAACAGAAAAAATAGTTATATATACAACATATACTAACACTATGATTATACCATATTTTAGTCACTAGTGCTTAGATTAATGTACCCTATATATTTTCAAATATATTATACTCTTAAATTTTTTCTTATAAAGGTAAATCTTTTTTTGTAAACACAAAGTAAGCACCTACAAATAAACCAATACCAGCAAGAGCCATAAATAAATACTGACCTAAAAAAGTTGAAAGTTTGCTTGCATCTAAAGAACTATAATCAAATAATGTGTTGATTGATAAGTATTTCATTCAATCTAATGATGCGTCTGCTTTAGCAGCAATTGTCAATACTCATGAAATTATAACAATTGCTCCAACCAAAACAAGTGCATATGACATTCTGTTAAAATAACAACTAGAAATAAATCCGATTGCACTTATCACAAATAATAATAAGAATAAACCAATAAATTTAGTTGTAAGATTTGATATGTCCACAAATTGTTGAATGTTCAAACCATATATTAAAGCTAATGTAATAATTAAGTCTAAAAACACTGCTAATCCAATGTAACTAATAAAAGTGAACATTTTTGTAAGTATGACACTTTTTCTTGTTAGGTTCGTTGTTAAAAAGTTCACCATAGTTCCCTTTTCCACCTCACCAGCAACAATACTTCCTGAATTTATTATTATAAATATAACTGGTAGTAAGAAACCTAGATTTCCAAAAAACATCATATCTAGAATACTTGAAAATTGTTTTTTAATTGCTGCTTCTGATTTCATTATGTTATTTGGCAGAACTTCAAAGGTTCCTTTTGAATACATTGTAAATATCAATATGCTTAACATTGCTATTGGTAATATTGTTAAACAAGTTCATAAAATTGCCATTTTTTTGTAACTTCTATTTATGAATTCAACACTCGCCTTAACATGTGAAGTTTTTTCTGGCTCTTCATTGTACTTTTCAATATTATCTTTAACAACAGTTGATATCTCATTTTCATAATACTTCATAAAGTATTGTTCCAAATCTAAAGGGTGTTCTTTTAAAAATTCAGCTTGATTCTTTGAAACATACTCTAAAAATTGGTTAATATTTTCGTTTTTAATAAAAACTAATGCTGACCTATGGCTTAATTGTTCTGCTTTTCATAAATTTGATTTTAATAAATCTTCTTTTATTTTTTCTTTAAACTTAACTTCATAAGTTTTTTCTTCATTGTATCTAATTTTAGAAATGTCAATGGTGGAAACTATTTGTCCTTTTTTTATTATTGATACTATATCACATGTTTTTTCTATTTCTGAAAATATGTGACTAGACATTATAATCGCTTTACCTTCTTCTTTTGATTGTTTCACTAAAGCCACAAACTTTTGTTGCATCAATGGATCTAATCCAGTGGTTGGTTCGTCTAAAATTATTATGTCTGGATTGTGCATTCAAGCAATGACAAGCGCTAACTTTTGTTTCATCCCTTTAGACATTTTTTTAATTCTTAAATTAGGATCAAATTCTCAGTAATAAATATATTTTTTTACATCTTCTCAATTTGACATTCCTCTTAACTTAAAAACCATTTTCAATAAATTTATACCTGTCATATTTTCAGGAAATGCTATCTCTCCTGGTACATAACCTATTATTTTTTGTGTTTGATTTTTATCTTTTCAAGAATCATAAGAAACTATGTCTTCAATTGATTTTTCTTTTAAGTTCTTAATTGTAGAATTACCTTTATCTGGTTTAATAAAACCCATCAATGATCTAATTGTTGTTGATTTTCCCGCACCATTTGGACCTAAATAACCAAATACTGTACCTGGTTTTACTATAAAATTAATATCTTCAATACCATATCCTGATTTAAATTTTTTCACTAATCCTTTTACTTCAATACTGTTTTGTAATACATCCTTTTTTAATACTTCTATATTGTTTGTTTTATTAATTTCTTGTTTGTTTTCCATTTCTTTTCTTCCTCTCTTTTATATAAATTAAAAAATTACATAAAAGAGTAGCTTAAATAATCTCCAAATATAAATTTGTCTTTTTTTATTATTTGAGTTTTTTTGAAATTAGAAATAGTAAAATTAAATTCAGTTCTTTTTTTTATAAGAATCAAAAATATTTTGATATTTTGAACTAATTTTAAAAAATAAGATATAAACTTAAAGTTTAAAATAGAAATTATAAATTTTATTATTTTTTTAGAATATTCTGTAACAGAGTTTTGCAATACGTTAAATTCATAACTTACTACATAAGCAAATATTGAAAGAACTAAACCTAGTATCAATCCGGCATTTCAAACTAAATACTTACTTCATGACTCTAATGATGTGTCGCAAAGCATATTTATTGTCTCAATATCCAATGTTTTAATTGAGTAGAATGTATTTATAAACGTAGCAAATAATATAACCAACTTTTCTTTAATATTAATTTTAGTTTCACTGGTTCTCATAAACTGTTGATTAATTGCTTTTTTAGACAATCAATAAATACCCAACAATAAAACATATCTAATTAAAAACAAGAAAAAATGAGTATCTAAAAATATGTTGTGAATAATGACTGATACATCAAAGATTATTTGTAAAGCTAAATGAGAAAAAAACACAAGAAAAAACACCAATATTAAACTAGCGATATTTTTTATCGATCTTTTTTTAACCTCTTTTTTTAATAACATATTTATCCTTCTTAAACTTACTTTACTTTATCACATTTATTTAAAAAATCAACATTCATCAAAATACAATATTTTCTGATAAAAAATCTTATTGATGTATAATATTTTAGACTAGAAAAGAGAGAAAAACAAGTATGGCAAAAAAGAAAAGTTTTGCAATAATAGGTTCCAATTTTTTTGGTTTGTCTGTTGCTCAAACTTTAGATGAAAAAAAGCAACATATTAAAATGTTTGATATCAATGAAGAAAAATTGAACCTTTATGTATCAGAATTTGACTCTGTTGAGGTTGTGGTATTAGATTCAACCAATAAAAGTGCTTTAGAAAGAAATGGGATATCACAGTTTGATTGTGTAATTGTTAGTTTAGGTTCTAATATGGAATCTTCAATATTAACTGTTTTAAACTTAATTGACTTAGGTGTTGAAAACATCATTGTTAACGCGAGGGATAGAAGGCACAAAAGAATATTATTAGCACTTGGAATATCTGAGGATAAAGTTATTATACCCGATGTATTGGCTGGTAAATTAATAGCTACTAAAACTTTGTTTGACATTGATGGGGATGTACAATCAACCGATGGTGAGTACAGCTTTACTAATATTGTTGTTAAAGAGGAACAAGTTATTGATAAAACTATAAGTGAGTCAGGACTTACAACCAACAAAGATTTCAACATTGTTCAAATTAAAAGAAATGGAAAAATTGTTATCCCAGATGAATATACAGCTTTAAAAGAAGATGATGTTTTGGTTGTGTTTGCAAAAAACAACATGATAAATGATCTAATATTAAAAATTAGAGGAGAATTAGAAGAAGAGTAGTTTAATCACTCTTCTTTTTTATTGGAACAAAAAAAATAGATGCAAGCATCTATTTTAATTACTTATTATTTATGTGTCGGGAATAAAATAATTAGTTTAAAATTATTAGGTAAAACCTTTTTACAAGTGTGATATCTCTATCACAAAAAAATTATAACACATATATGCTAATATGCATTTTTTTTTACAAAAAATGCATATTTTTATTTAATTATTTCTTTGATTATTTTATTTAATAATTCTATTGCTTTATCTGGGTTTACATTTCCACCAGTTTCTTTCATCAATTGGCCCATAAGAGTTTTTTCTACTCTTTCAGGTCGATTTGCATATTGCTCACGAATTAACAAAACATTGCTTTCAACAATAGGTTTTAAATATGACAAGATTTCATCTTCATTATTTATTAATTTTAAACCATGTTCTTCTACAATAATTTCAACATCAAGTCCTTTTTCGTAAATTATTGGAATTATGCTTTTAACGTGTTTTGATGAAATTACACCATCATCCATCAAAGATATTATTTTAAATATGTGATCAGGTTTAATATTTGATTTTTCTATAGTTATATTATCTTTATTTAATAAAGCCTTAATATCAGACATTAAATAGTTAGTTACTTTTCTTGGGTTAGAACCTAATTTTATGGTTTGTTCAAAAAAATTGGTTTGTTCAAGGCTTGCCAGAATATAATTAACTTCTTCTATATTTAAATTGTATTCTTCTAAATATCTCTTTCTTTTTAAAGCTGGTAATTCTGGTGAATTATCAATAACTTCTTGAATTCATTTTTTTTCCAACTGTATTGGATGTAGGTTTGGTTCTGGAAAATACTTATAATCAATAGCATCTGTTTTTACTCTCATCAATATTGTTTCTTGTGAATTTTCATCAAATCTTCTAGTTTCTTGTCTTACAACTTCACCAGCAAGTATCAAATCAGATTGTCTTTTTATCTCATATTCAATGGCTTTTTTGACATTATTTAATGAATTTAAATTTTTTATCTCAACTTTATTACCAAATCCTTCATAACCATACGGTCTTAATGAAATATTTACATCACATCTCAGTGAACCCTCATTCATCTTTACATCACTAATACCTAAAAAAAGTAATATTTCTCTAAGAGTATTAACATATTCAACCGCTTCGTAGGCACTTCTTATAACTGGTTTTGAAACAATTTCAATAAGTCCAATTCCACTTCTGTTGTAATCAAGATATGTAAATTCGCCTTTATGTATTTGTTTTGCAGTGTCTTCTTCTATGTGAAGTCTTTCGATCTCAATAACTTTTTTTTCTCCGTTATCAAGATTTATTTCAATTTTACCCTCTTTACCAATTGGGTAAAATTGTTGGGTTATTTGAAAACCTTTTACTAAATCAGGATAAAAATAGTTTTTTCTATCAAACCTTAGAATGTTATCTATTTGCATATTCAATCCATTACAAGCTAAAAGAGCAAGTCTAACCCCCTCTTTATTTACTGAAGGCATAGTACCTGGATAACCCAAATCAATTTCACAAATTTGAGTATTGGGTTCTGCACCAAATGTTACTGGTCCGGGAGAAAACATTTTTGTATTTGTTTTAAGTTCAACGTGATTTTCTATTCCTATTATTACTTCAAAATTACTCATTAAACTTACCCTCCTTGTTTATAACTTTGCTTAGTAATTGTTCTAAATAATTTGATGCTTGTAATAATTCCAAATCTGCTTTTGGTTTTGCATTTAAATTAATTCCAATTGGTAAGTTATTTTCTTTTATAAAAGGTAATGTGATTGATGGCATACCACTCATATTCCCTAAAATTAGAATATCTTCAATTCAAACACCTTGATTATCATCTCTATCTTCAATATCTGTTCCTAAAACATCTTTTATTAAAGGTGCAACACTAAAACTTGGGGGTAAAATTAAGATATCTATTTTTTCATAAAGTTTTTTAATTTCTTGAATAATAAGTGTTCTTACTTTTTTTGACCTATTTAATAATTCTTCTTGATTTTCTTTTTTCAATTGTAAACTACCTATAGTAAATCTTTTTTTAACATTTGGTCCAAAATATTTAGTTCTTGATTTTTTCATAATTTCAATATAATCAGAACCTTCAGCTCTTAGGCCAAAATTAATACCATCTAAATCTGCATGTGTAGATACCGCTTCAGAGAAAGATATCATCATGTAAACAGCAGGGATGCTTTCTAAAAGTTGCTCATTAAAATCAATATACTCAATTGTATGTCCATCTTTTTTTATTTTTTCAAATAGCTTTTCGTAAGAATCTTTCAAGTCTGTTTTCATATATTTTTCTACTTGTTTAATAAAACCAAACTTTATTTGTTTAGGAGATTTACTAAAGTTTTTGTAATACTCATTAGTATTATCAATTGATGTGAAATCTTTTTCATCATAACCGTATGTTGCATCACAAAGTATTGCAACATCTTCGACAGATCTTGTAAAATATCCTAAGTGGTCAAGACTGGGAGCATAAGGAATAACACCATATCTAGATATGCTTCCGTAAGTTGGTTTGAAACCAACTATTCCATTAAAACTTGCGGGTTTTCTAATTGAGTCACCTGTGTCAGAACCAGTTGCAAAAGGAACTAAACCAGCAGCAACAGCATACGCACTACCACTTGAACTTCCTCCAGCTATTCTATCTTTGTCAAATGGGTGATGTACTTCACCATTAAAACCAAATAATCCAGTACCACCCATTCCCAGTTCATCTAAGCTTGATTTCCCTAACAAAATTGTGTTTTTATCTTTCAATTTTTTAGTAATAGTTGCATCAATTGGTGGATAATAGTTTTCCAATATTTTTGTCCCGGCGGTTGTAAGTATTCCTTTTGTAGAAAAATTATCTTTAGTAACAAAGGGAATAGCAGACAATAGATTTTGTTCATCAAACATTTTTTGTAATTCATCACCATCAAAGTCATTCTCTAATAAAGTCACTAAAAAATTACTACTCAAATGGCTTTCTAAGTTTTTGTGCACATCATTTATAAGTTCTTTAACACTTAGTTCTTTATTTTTTAATTTGTTATGAATTTCAGAAATTGATAAATACTTTGTCTCCATATTTACTTTACCACCTTTTCTATAATTACATAGCCATCTTTTGACTTAGGTGCATTATTAAGTAACTCTTGTTTAGATATTACTTCTTTTTTATTATCATCTCTCAGAAAATTATTCAAATGATCAAAACAATAAAAACTAGGTTCAACATTGTCCACATTAATAACTAACACTTTTTCAAATTTAGCTAATAACTCTTTTTCTGTTTTTAAAAAGGCATCCGCTTCTTCATCTGATATTTCTAGCATTATGTCATCAGCTAGTTCTTTAATTAATTTTTTATCTATTTTCATTATTTATTCTCCCAACATACTTAGAAGGTCTTCTTCGTTTATAACTTTAACTCCTAATTTAATTGCTTTTTCTAATTTACTTCCAGCTTCTATTCCTGCTAATACATAATCTGTTTTTTTACTTACACTTTCAATAACCTTAGCACCATAATCTTCTAATATCTTTTTAAAGTGATTTCTTGGTTGTGATAAAGTACCTGTTATGACAAAACTTTTGTTTGATATGTTTTCGTTAAAATTAGTTTCTGATAAACCATTGTAATTGAAATTTACTTCACATTTTTCTAACTGCATTAATAGTTTATCATTATCTTTATTATCAAATCAATCAATTATAGACTTTGCAATTGTTGGTCCAATGTCATATATATTTTCTAAAACTTCATATTCAATTTTTCTTAATTCATATATAGATTTAAAATTTTTCAATAAAACTTGGGCTGTTTTTTTACCAACATGTCTTATTCCAAGTCCAAAAAATAGTTTTTCAGCCGAGTTTGATTTAGATTTTTCAATTGCATCCAATAAATTTTCTACAGACTTTGTACCCATTTTGTCAAGTTCTATAATTTTCTCTTTGTGTTTTTTTAAAAAATAAATATCTGAAATATTTTTCAAATAACCATTATTAAATAGTTTTTCTAAAATTTTAATGCTCAACCCCTCAATATTCATTGCATCTCTAGATACAAAGTGTTCCATTGATCTTAAAATTTTTCTAGGACAAGAAGTGTTGATGCAATATTGATCTACTTCTGATTCCACCCTTTCTAAAACAGAATTACATTCCGGGCATTGATTAGATTCTTGCCACACATCTAATGATTCAAAATCTTCGTTTTTTATTGGTTCTAAAATTTCTGGGATTATGTCTCCTGCTTTTTTAACTTTAACTATTGATCCGATTCTAATATCTCTTTGCTTTATGAAATCGGCATTATGTAATGTTGCTGCTTGCACTTTTGTACCAGCTAACTCAACAGGCTCAAGAACTGCATTATATGTTATTCTTCCCGTTCTCCCAACACTAGCAAATATATCTAATAATCTTGTAGTTTTTATTTCTGCTGGAAACTTATATGCTATAGCTCATTTAGGAAATTTTGATGTGTATCCTAAAGCTTCATATAAATTAAAGTCATTTACTTTAATAACAACTCCATCAATTTCATAATTTAGATTCATTCTTTGTTCGCTAATAAATTGAATGTGTTTTATTACTTCATCAATATTTTGACAAAGTTTACCAAGCTCATTTACTTTAAACTTCATTTTAGAAATATAGTCTAATGACTCGCTGTGAGTCGAAACTATTTCATGATTTAAAAAATAGTATAAATATGCATCAAGATTTCTAGATGCTGCAACATTTGAGTCTAACTGCCTTAGTGTTCCTGCTGCTGCATTTCTTGGGTTTGCAAATAGTGGTTCCCCAATTTCAAGTCTTTTTTGATTTATTTTTTCAAACTCTTTTTTTGATAAAAAAACTTCACCACGTATTTCAACATAATCATTTTTATCTGAAATTACCAAAGGAATGCTCTTAATTGTTTTTACGTTGGTTGTCACATCTTCACCAAAAAAACCGTCACCCCTAGTAACAGCTTTTACAAAAGTTCCATTATTATATATTAAAGAAATTGATAAACCATCAATTTTAGGTTCTACAAAAAAGTTATAAATTTTATTTTTAATTTCTTTATAAATTTGATTATCAAAATCTCTCAAATCTTTTTCATTAAATGCATTTGCTAAACTCAACATTGGTGTTTTATGTTGGTATTTTTCAAACTTATCTAAAATTATACCCCCAACTCTTTGTGTTGGTGAATCACTAGTTATTAAATCAGGATACTCTTGTTCTAATGATTGAAGCTCTCGGTAGTACTTATCATACTCAGCATCATCAACCATCGGACTATCAAGAACATAATATGCATACCCTCACTCATTAAGCTTTTCTTTTAATTCTTCAATTTTATTCTTTATTGTATCCATAGTTCTCCTTAAATTTTTAGTCAATTATAATTTCTAATTATTTTTATTTCACTTATATTTTTTTTGTCTTCACTTCTATTAAACAATCAATAAATTATTACATTTAATAAAACAGCTCCTTGAATAATTATTATAATACCATTTGACTGTAACATCATTGGATATATTAAGTTTATAAATTTAACAACAATTGGGTTATAGAAAGTTAAGTAGTTAATTAAAAGTAAGTCAACCATTCCTGTCAAAATAGATGTGTTAAATTTTTTTCTGATAAATATTCATAAAAAAGATATTGCCAAAATAAACATTGCCAAACTTGATGTTATTCAAAATCTAAGATTTACATTAGAGAATACCGCTGTTCAGTCATATAAAAAATTTAGATAAGTATCTTCAGCACTAATTAATGATTGGTTGGAACCAAGTGTTATAGCAATGGATACACCCATAAATACAACAGGAAGTATTAATGTAACTCAATTTATCTTATCATCCACAAATGTTTCGAACTTAATAATGTTGGAGTAATTTTTAGACATTATATAAATAACAATGAACAACAATAAAAGAATTGCCAAGAATAAAGTTGTTTGAATATAGTAACCTAAAATTATATTAAAAAAGACTAGATCTATAATCGGGAATAAAGAAAGTTTCAAAATATCTTTCGTAAAGTTTTGTCTATATCTTCTTTGAACTAAAAATAATAAGCAATAAATAATAAATAAAACTTGATAAGAGTTATCTCAAGAAAAAGAGATGTATCCTCCCAACACTGTCCCAATAAATATTGGGTTACTTCTTTCTCGATACTTAATACCTGTATATCTTAAACCTAAAATCATTACATAAAATATCAAGTAAATAAAAATTGTGTCACCTAATCAAAAAGAGTTACCAAAAAGTAAAAATGCTGTTTTAGTTCCTGTAAAAATAAATAATGATACACCCATTAAGGAATACTTTTTATAAGCTCTAGCAGATTGCAATTTGTGAAATGAATCAAACATAAATATAAAAATTGAGCTAGTTAAAAATATATCTAAAATAAAAGTAAATGGTACAATTATATCTTTGAATTGATAGCTCTGCGTATTAAACAATAATGTGACAGCCAATTGAAATGTATATCAACCTTGAAATGGTTTAAATCCTAAAAACTTAAATAAAGTAGCATTGTTAAAAAACGATACTTGGTTATCTTTAAGTCACGACAATATCGATAGCATATTTTTGTGTCTAGCAAAATTGTCATCTGCTAAATTTATAAACTGAAAATAAGTTGATCCCCCAACCACTGCAACAACTATTGCAAAAATTAAAAAATGTTTTCAAAACCAATCTAGTGATAGCCAGTACTTGGTAAATATGAAACAAAAAATAATGTAAACAATTGTTAAACCTCACAAATAGTATACAAAAAATACATAAGGTAAAACGGATATAAGTTGAAGTGGGAATGTAAGAATTGAAATGTAGGTAAAAAATGCAAAAAATCCTGCCGCAATAGAAGCAAAAGGATTTTTTATATTAAATTTTAAAAGTTCTAATATTGTAACACCTGATGTATAAAACATAAATATACATATTGCAGCTATCAATATTGGAATTCAAAGAGAAATACCTGACATATCTAATCCACCATATTGATTATAACATTATAAAAATGAAATATGATTTATTTAGATTTTGAGTCTTATTCATTCCCTTTTAATACATAAATTTTATCATTTTTTGATTCCACGTTTATTTTAACAGTATCAAGTGACAAAGTAGAAGCTGTTGACTCGTCAATAATTCCATACATTGCTGTTGATAATTCACTAGCTTTATCGACTATTTCAGAAACATCAATTCCATTTTCTTCAAATCTTTTTTTTCTTGCGTCTTCATCTTTTTTCTTGATTATTTTATTTATAATTGGCATATTTTTTATAATTCCATTCATTGTTTTTGGTGAAAATGCATAAGCAACAATAATCAATAATAGACTTGTTACTAATATTATTCCAAAAAATAATGATATTAATGGTAACACAGATGAGTTTTGTGCATTGGTATGTGATTTAATATCAAAATTCTTATTTATAACAAAAACGTTGATAAGTGACATTAATAATGACGGAAGAACCAGTATCATAACATTATTTCAAACATGCTTTAATGTTGAGTTATAAGTTGCATATCTTCAAACATAGACTCACAAGTATAAATATCTAATGATTAAAAAAACTATTTTTATTGAATATAACATTATTATTCCAGATGTTAGTTCATTTTCTTCTCCACCAACTTTTAATAATTTACATAAATAAGTTAGAAATGGTGTTACAAATAAATAAACTACCCCTAAAATATTTTGAAACTTTGACACTTCTCCATAACGTCCTTTGGCATGAATTAATGTAATTTGACCTTGACACAAAATTATAAATGCTGTTGACAAAGCATATATTATAGAAAAGGTTGGGTTGTAAAACATATAAGACAATGCGTTAAAATTAGCATTATTAGTTTCTGTTGTTAAAGTATTCAAAGCATTTTCGGCATATAAACTACTTACAAAGTAAGGTGACAGTATCGACATATTAATGAAAGTGAATGAAGCAACTAAAAATGTATATAATTCATATTTAACATAGCTTTCCCAGTGGATTCTTCCCCTTTTGGCAACCAATGTAACAAAAAATTCTCTAAAAGATGTTATAAAGTTGGTCATTATCAATCTTGTATTTACAGCAATTACTAGATACAAAGAAAGTGTAGACGATACACCTAGACCTAAAACAAGGGCTGCGATAATCACATCTAAATTTATTAGAAGAGAAGTACCTATTGATGATCTTGAAATCTTTGCGGCGGTTGTTGTTAATTTAAAACTATTAAAATCTCGATAATATTTTAGTCATACATATTTTCTTTTTACATAAACAGCTATCAACGAACCCTTTATAGGACTATATGCAAGAATTACCAAAAATGGTGCATATGCAGGCAAGCTTTCAAAACTCAACAACAAGAACATTAACATATAAATCACAACATCAGTAAATAGTATAATGACTTTTCTAACTGTGTTTTTATTATCGGCTGCTACGACACATTCATAGGAATTAAATCAATAATTTCCAATAAAGTTTTTTAAACTATATGAAAATGCAATAACGATCAATGTTCAATATGATACAAATTGTGTGTCTGCTAGTTCTATTCCAATTCTACTTCAACTGTTGCTATCAAATACACTACCACCATCACCAGTTACACCAGCATATACAGGATATAATAAACATAAAGAAAAAACCAATATTAATTCAGTAATACTTGCTTTTCTATACAATTTTTTAGATGTAGAATAAATTTCATTAGCTGTAATTCAATCATTTTGCACTATTGGTCTTACCATTAATATTGTTGCTGCAACACCTAAAGAACTTTCGGCTGTTGAAATTAACATAGAGAATGAAGAAACTAACCTAACATACCCGTTAAAGTGTGTTCCAAATTTTTGCAAAACAAAATACATAGTTAGTAACTGTATAATCGAGTTTATAAGGGAGATTAATGTCCCTATTATAGTACTAAAAATACTTTGTCTAGTAGATAACATTACTGCTCCCCCTAACTAAAAATAATTTTATCATTTTTTTAAAATGTTTTTTTGGACATAAATTCTTTATCATTTAAGTAACTTAAATGATCTGTAAAATTGTTAAACTTCAATTTATATGCTATTAATGCGATACTTTTTTTGGTTGTTCTTTTTGCTCCATATCTAAAATCACTCAAAATTGGACATTTGTAGAATTCACAAATAGCTCTTATTTGATGTTTTCTTCCAGTAAGTAGTCTTATTTCTAAAATATTACTTTTTTCGTCAAATCACTTGTGAATCTGTGAGCAGTTTTTATATCTTTTTACTTCTTTTACACTAAATTTTGCCTTTTTGTCTTCTGAATCATAATTAATAAATCCATCTATTTGTCCTAACTTAATTGTATTTTCTTCCAATTTAGCTAAATAATATTTTTCTATCAAATCTTTATCTTGAATTGCTGTTAATAGTGTATCAAGAGTCTTTTTATTTTTGGCATATATAACTAAACCTTGGGTTAATTTGTCTAATCTATGGATATGACTTACAACAAAAGATGTTTCACTATCAATGTCATATTGTTTGGTTGATATCAAATAGCTTCTAACCATTGAGTCTAAGCAATCATTAAAATTTGAATGCATTTCTACATTAGAGTCTTTATCAACTATTAATATATTTTCGTCTTCATAAATGATTACTAGTTTTGAAAAATCACTATTGGTGTCAACAACTCTTTTAACCGGTGTGCTAGTATCAAAAACTCTTACCAAATCTCCATTATTTAAAATTGTTTTAAGATCTTTAACTTTTTTATCGTTTAATTTTACTTTTCCAGTTCTAAACCATTTATATATTATTGATAAGCTTGTATTTTTAAAATTTTTTTTAATATAATTAAATATTGTTTGATTTTCGTCATTTTTGTTAATTTCAAATAATGTCATGTTTCTCCTATCAGCTTGCAAAAGCAAAAATTGTTATAGCACTATATAAATTATTTAAAAAGTGCATTAACCAGGTGTGTGTTGTATTTCCTTTTGTAAAAACAAATACTCCACCTAAAACCGCCCCACCTCATGTATATGATAGTAAATGCTCATAATCACCCGTTATTCCGTAGTGGATAAAACCAAATACAATAGCACTAGTTATAAGTCCAAATCATTTATTTGAAGAATTTAAAAATCAGCAATATCTAAAAACAACTTCTTCTACAAAAGGAGCGACAATAACAGCATAAGCCATTAAAAGTATAGCATAACCTATTTTTGTAGATTTAGCAGCATTTGGATCATTTAATACTCCAATTAATGCATTTTGATTATTAGAATCACCAAGTTTGAATAATCTAGTTTCCACAATCTCGGTCAAAAATAGACTTACACCAACCATAACAATAGTTCCAATTATAACAGTAACAACTAGTGAACCTAGATGATTTTTGAATGTTTCTTTAATTTTTTTAACTAGTCTTTTGTCATAAACTATTATAAATATTGCCAAAATTAATTTAGGAATTAGTTCTAGCATCATTACTTTGATATTATTTTCAAGAGCAGATAACAAAGAGGCTATCAAAATGAAAACAATTGGTAATACAAAATAAAAAAATTCTCAGGCATAACCTTGTTTCAAATAAATAGATCTATGTTTTTGGAATAAGACAATAAATCCAAGCATAACCGAAATAATCTGAACAAACTGTATTACAACTTGAGCGGATGGGTTAGTTTTTAGACCAAAAAGAGTTACTGCTATAATTGAGAAAAATAAAGGTACAAATAAGCCGGCAGTAACAAATATGATTCCATCTACTTTTCAGTTCAAACCATTAAAATTAAATGATTCAGATGTTTCATAATATTTATTTTGAAAATCTAAAAAACTCTTTTGAGATGAGTTATCTGTCAAACCTTTTAAAATAGAAATTGCCTCGTTAAATGATAATGTTTTATAATTCTCAAAACCTTCTCCGTACAAACCTTTTAATCCATATGAATCATAAATATGTCTTTTTTCTTTATCTATTAAAATTTCATATGCCTCAGCTATTTCAACAAAACTTAATTCTAGTTTTTTTTCTTTATTATTTTGAGGATAATGTTTTTTAGCTAATTTTATAAAAGAAGTCTTAATTTGTTTTGAATTACAAGATTTTTTTAATTTTAAAATCTCATAGTAATCTTTTGTTTCCAATGTATTCACAACTCCAAAATGTCTATAAAATGATTGTACTATTTTAAATAAAAAAATGTTCTACTATGAACATTTTTGTGATGATATTATTTAATAATAACTATTAAGTCACCTTTTTTAACTTTTCCTTTAGCAACAATTTCCAATGACTTACCATTCATTGATTCAGGTACAAAAATTAATGGTGTTTGAGTTGATGGAACTTTTTTAGCAATCGATTCTAAATCAGCTATAACAAGTAAGTCTCCTACAGAAACTTCTTGATCTTGTTTAACTTTTACATCGAACCCTTCACCTTCTAGTGAAACAGTATCTAAACCAATATGTAATAAAATTTCTACGCCGTTTTTATTTTTGATCCCGTATGCGTGACCTGTTGGAAAAACAGTAACAAGTTTTCCATCAACTGGTGCAACAAATTCACCGTTATCTGGAACAAAAGCTAAACCTTCTCCTAGCATACCTTCTGCAAACACTTCATCTTGAACAGTGTGAATATCTATTATTTCACCATCTACAGGTGCAAATATTTCTAAATTTTTTTTCTTTGTGAATAATCTCATTTTAATGTTCCTTTCAAAAATATTTTATAACAAATAATTAATAAATGTATTTAAATTAACTAACATATTAATAAAATATTATCTACTTGTTACTTTAACTTTTATTTTAACATCTTTTGCTCCAGAATATTGAAATGTAACTTCTTGTTCTTCAGAAGGTTTGCTTCCTGAAATCAAGAATATGTTGTAGTGATCACTACCTTTGTGACCTGTTATTTCAACATCTAAATTATCATTATTTTCAAATGTAGTTGTTAAAATTCCTTCTGATATAGGGTTATTTATATAAGACAAAACAGCTAATCCTTGTGATGTTTTAAGTTCGTAAACACTATCTTCACTAAGACCAAAAATTGATGGTGCAGGTTTTTCAACTTTATTAACAATTACTTTTATTTTTATTGAAGTGTCACCATAAGAAACATTTACTATACATCCCTCAGATGATGTTGGTTCCAAGCCATAAACAACAAGGATAAAAGTTCCAGTATTTTCCATATCATAATCTGACATTGAAAATGCGTCAATGTATTTTTTGTCATTATCACTAACTTCTACTTTAATTGGAGCATATTGATAATGATTTTCTACTTTAAACTCATTGTTATTTGAATGCATTCCTTCATTTATTGTTATTGGTGATTTAGGTGATGTTGTAAATTTTGGTGCATCTAAAACATTTACTTTAAATTTGCCAACACTTTCACCATATATAACAGTTATCTCACAGTCATCTATAACTTTATCAGGAGATGTTACATCAAATAAAATAACTCCATCACCTGAATCATCCATTGTATTTTTTAAAGTAACTTTTACATCGTTTTTGCTTGAAACCATTGAGATTTTTGAACCCTTTACAGCATTTTCTACCAAAAAGTCCCTATCTATAGTTTGATTTTTTTGCATGTCAACATCATATGTATGTATCAATGGTACTTTTGATTCGGATTGTTTTACAACCTTTAAAATTAAAACACCTTGAGCATTACCATAGTTAACAAGAACTCTTGTTTCACCTTCTCTAAGACCTTTTATATTAAATTCAATTAGTCCCTTACCTTCGCTGTCAACTCCGGTTGTATTGATTACTTGAGCAACTGATCTGTCAATAGAATCGATGCTAAATTTTGCATCTTTTACCGGATTCAAAATAACTGCTTTTATTGGTGCTGTTTGGTTTACAGCTATTTTTTGTTCTTTTTCAAGTTCTACTTTGGGATCATCGTGTTTTGAATCTACTACATTAACCTTAAAGGTTGTTTCTGATTCACCATACTTAACTTTTAAAGTGCTTTCACTAACTTTTTTGGCTAAAATACGTATCTCAAAATAACCTAACTGTTCACTATCTTTGTCAATTGATGTGTGAACATATAAGTTATTTTTATCATAATCAGTTACTTTGATTTCAGCATCTTTTATAGCTTCTGGAATTCTGGCAACTATTATTTTTCCAGAATTTTCATAAATATATTGATCGTCAATTTTGAAAGTATCTAAATTAGGGTTTTTATTTGCATCTTCTTCGCTTGTTGTCTTAGTTTGACAACCACAAGATGCTACAATTGCACTTGATTGAGCTGTAATTAATAATGATGATAAAAATCCAATTAGCTTTTTCATTAATCCTCCTTATATACTATTTATCTTTCATTAAATCATGTACTAATTTTAAAACTTGTTCTGATGTTTCACATTCAAGTGCTTTTGCAACAAGTTCTTGAGTTTCTTTTAAAGTTAATTTTGACATTATACTTCTTGCTTTTAAAATACTTGTTGCAGACATTGAATATGCATCAAGACCAAGACCCATTAATAAAGGTACTGCATCTGGTTCTCCAGCCATTTCACCACACATACCTGCTCATCTTCCATGTTTATGAGCCCCATCTATTGTTAGTTTCAATAATCGTAGTATTGATGGATTGAATGGTTGATATAGATAAGTAACATTTTCAGACATTCTATCGGCTGCCATACTGTATTGAATTAAGTCATTTGTACCAACACTAAAGAAGTCTGCATGTTTTGCAAAGTTGTCAGCATTAACTGCGGCTGCTGGTATTTCAACCATCATTCCAATTTCTAAGTCTTTACCTACTTTTACACCTTCTTTTTCAAGTTCTGCTTTGCAATCCAAAGTAAAGTTTTTAGCAGCTAAAAATTCATCCACTGTTGCAATCATAGGGAACATTATTCCTACTGGTCCAAATGCACTAGCTCTTAATAAAGCTCTTATTTGTTCTTTAAAAATATCTTTTCTATCTAATGTAAATCTAATTGCTCTATATCCTAAAAATGGGTTCATTTCTTCAGGAAACTTAAAGTAAGATAATTTTTTATCTCCCCCAATATCTAATGTTCTAATAACAGTTAATTTACCGTTCATATCTGTAACAACTTTTTTATATGCTTCAAATTGTTCTTCTTCTGTTGGGAAATGATCATTATCCATGTATAAGAATTCTGATCTAAATAGACCAACACCTTCTCCACCATTTTCTAAGACAGCAGCCACATCTTTTGGACTACCTATATTTCCTTCTAAAATAAATTTATCATAACCATCTTTTGTAACGGTTTTTTTAGTTCTAAATTGTTCTAATTCGGCTTTTTCTTCTAAGAATTTTTTTGCTTTATCATTTCATTCATCTTTATTAGAAGGATTAATTTCAACTTCACCAGTAACTCCGTCAATAGCTATAGTGTCTCCCTCTTTAACATCTTTTAAAACTGTTTTCAAACCTAAAACAGCTGGTATTTCTAAACTTCTTGCCATAATAGCGGCATGACTAGTTCTTCCCCCAACATTACATGCAAAACCTTTTACAAAAGTTGGATTTAATTGTGCTGTTTGAGATGGGGTTAAATCTTCAGCTATAATTATAACTTCTTCACTGATTGCAGCTAAATCTAAAACTGGCAATTTTAAAACATATCTTATCAATCTTTCAGTTACATCTTTGATATCTGCGGCTCTTTCTTTAAAATAGTCATCATCCATTGAACCAAACATTTCAATATACTTGTTTGCAACTTCATGAATTGCACTAGCAGCATTATAGTTTTTATCATTTACCAATGCAGTAAATTCCTCTGCCATTGCTGGATCTTCTAAAATTGAAGCGTGAGCTTCAAAAATAGCTGCCTTTTCTTCTCCAAGTTTTTCTTTTGCTATCATTTGTAAATTTTCTAAATCTTTTTTGGCTTTTGCAATAGATTCTGTAATATTTGTTAACTCTTCTTTTACATCCTTTGCTTTTGAAGTAGGTATAACAATTGGGTGTTCGTCTAAAATATAAACCTTAGCCAAAGCAATCCCACTACTTGCTCCAATACCTTTAATTTTTTTTGCCATTTATATATTTCCTCCTAATTTACTAATCATTAATTATTATACACAAAAACAATAGTAGTTATTTTCTTTTATTTTTATAAAAGATTTTTTTAAATAAAAAAACGGGATAAACCCATTTTTTAGAATCTTGATTTACTTCTATACAACAAGAATAGTAGTGCTGTAATTGCTAATGAAAGTGCTAAATATGTGAAAGCTGCTCCAATTACTGAGAAACCAAGACCTTGTTCTAAAGGCGTTTTTTTGAATATTGGTTCTACTACTTTATCATTATTACCTTTATTTGTGAAAGAAAGGTAAGCCTTGAATGTACTTGACTGTTCTTCTGAACTTGAAGCCCTACTTGATGAAGAACTATCACTATTTGGTGAATACTTTCAATAATTAATTTTATCAATTGGTTGTAAATAGTATTCTTGACCTTCTTTTTTCAATTCTAATCCAAGAGAAGTTATGTTACCTTTTGAAAAACTGAATGGGAACAATGATTGTATATCAGACATTACCATAGGTAAAGTTAATTCTTGTCCTGAAGTACTTGGATCTAAACTATCTGATAGATCTAGATAAACTTTGTTATCATGTATACTATAATTTTTCATATCTGCTATATTGTATTTTTCAGTATTACTTGATGTGCCAGCACCATTACCGTATCTAGAATTTAACAATTCAGATGAACTGTTTACTACAGAATAAGCTCCTAATTGTTTAATGTTTGAAACATTTGTTGTCATACCCCTGCTAAACAATAAATCTCTATCTTGGTACCATAGATCTTTGGCAGCATCACTTCCAACTAATCCTGTGAACATTAAACCAAAATGATTTAATAGGTTAATAATAGTTGATTGAACTCCTTGTTTTTCCAAAGTGTCATATGATTTTAAAGCTTCTGTATATCTTAAATTATTTGAACCAATATAACTAAACAATTCATCTGCTGAATAACTCATAACACTCATTCAGTTTTGTGTTATTAATGAATTTATCATCATAAGTTCTGGATATCTTTTATAAGTTGCCATTACTGAAGATATTTTTTCATTAGTGTCAACACTCGAACTACCCAAAGTATAAATATTTGTTTTATCAGGCAAACTTCTAAAAACTGATTTTAGGTTATTAGTTGAATTAAATGCAGAGCTTCTTGTTTTATCTCTTGAGAATAAAATTTCATTGTAATTTTCGTACTGTCATTGAATGTAATCTAATAGATTTTTATATTCAGGAAACTCTTTTTTAAGTCATTTAACCATTCCAGATATTTCTAAATTAGTAATAGTTGATGAATCACCACTACTAATACTTTGACCAACCAATACTCCCCCATCAAAATTAGGATAAGAGATTGGTGCCTCATTATCTGTGAAATAAGATTCTCTAACTTTATCAAACATTTTTTGTAAAATGTTATTTATTTCTAAACCACTAAAAATATTTTTGGTTTCAATTTTTGGTAATTCTATATTACTGTTTAAAATTAATTTTTGTTGATCTTTTTTATTGATTTGATAATCTTCGTATGGTGGATAACCTCCATTGTAAGGAGGTTTTTGATTTCCTTCACTTGAGTTGCTAGAATCAATAACTTCTTGATTTAATTTATCTATTGTAGATACATAATCGCTATACAAAGTATCTAAATCTAAGTTAAATTGTCCCCCAACAAAACCCCGAAATATCGCTGACATAATTGGTTGATAATTACTGCTTGATGAGCTTGAACCGTTATCATAACTAGGTTTTCCGCTGTTTCCACTATTGTTTCTTGAGTTAGTTTTTCCTTCTGCAACAAGATTTGTATCAAAAAGATCAAGTGAAAGATTTTTAAAGTGCATTACTTTTGCGTTGTTATTGATTGTTTGTAAAATATTAGTGTCTTCAAAAATCTTTTTAATACTTTCATCGTTGGCAAATTTTTTATAAAAATCATTGGCAAAAATAAGTTTAGCGTTTTTATTAATAACAATTTTTTGTTGTCTTAATTTTTCTGGTGATTCAGAAGAAACAGAATTCATTACCACACTAATTAATGGTGATAAAGCCACAACAAATCCTAAAAATATATTAGCAAATGTCCCCATAGCCACTGATGAAATTAGAGCAATTAATGACATTACTGGGAATCAAATCAAACTAAACATCATTAAGAAAAGAGGTGGACTTATAACAATACTTTCGAATGTCATTGATTGATTTTGATAAGATGATCCAATAATCAAACTTATTATCAAAAATACTAAAATATATGAGTATGTAACAATCACATATGTAAAGATTCTTACCAAATATGACTTTATTAAAGCCACTCCTGCTCTTGCCTCAATTTGTTGTATTCCTTCAAGAATAGGCACTTTAAACAAACTTATAATTAAAATAGATGCAAAAACTATGAAGAAAAATAGTACAAATATATATCCCATACTTGTTGGGATTGTTGAAGTAGAATAGTCAAAACTAAATCCTGTAGACATTGAGACTCCAATACCTGTAATTATTAATGCAATAATCAAAAATGTTAATCCTGTACCAATACCTGATTTTAAGGCAAATGTTTTTCTAATATTTAAGAAAAACAATAATCAAACTCCATTAACTTCTGGCAACTTGAATGAAATTTTTTTCTTTGGCTTTTTATTTTTAGTAACGACACTATCAATAGTATTGTTTATCTCGTTAAAACTTTGATTATTTTCCATTGCGTCGTCCCCCAAATTCATTTTTTTCATAAATATTTTTTAGAAGTTTAATGTTATCTGTTTTTTCAGCCATTGTTTTTTTGTAAATTTCAGCTATACTTTCAGTTTTATTGTCAAAATCTTTTTCGTAAACTATTTCTCCATTTTTAATAAGTATCAAGTAGTTTGCAACTTCTTGAAGTTCTTCTAAAATATGACTTGTAATTAAAATTGTTACACCAATATTAGAAAGCTCGTGCAAAATATTCATAAATGAGATTTTTGCTTCTACGTCTACGTTGGCGGTTGGTTCATCAAATACAATGAATTCTGGAGATCTCACAAGAACACTAGACATGATTGCTCTTTTTTTTCAACCAGCTGACAAGTTACCCATTTTTTTGTGAACATATTGTTCTAAACCAAGCATTTTGTAGACAGCATGAGATCTCTCTTTTGTTTGTTTCTTTGTCATACCATTTACAGCACAAATATAATTCACATAATCTTTCAAAGTCATATCCATTGGGACGTTATTTGAGTCTGGGAAAAATGCTACTCTTTGTAAGTTTTCGTTTTTAAATAGACTTTCACCATCCATTAATATTTCACCTTTATCAATTCTTAACTCTCCAAACATAGCCTTAATTGTTGTGGTTTTACCAGCACCGTTATCTCCAACAAAAGCTACGACAGCACCTTTTTTAATTGTGAAACTCACTTGATTTAAAGAAAAACCACCTAAGTCTCTTGAAACTTTTTTTAATTCTATCATTTTGTAATTCTCCTTAAACTTTTATTTTTTTGTTATAGGCTAGATAACCTAGATATGATAGTGGTGCCGCTATCAACAAGTAAATTGCAAATGCCAATGGAATAATAAAGGCTTGTTTGTATTTTATAGAACCAGCCTCTAAAATAGGTCTTAGAGGTGTATAACTTTTGTTATATGTTGGTAAGTATTTTTCATAGTCTAGAATATTTGATACTGATACTGTTTGTCCTTGATATATTCCTGAAGTCATTGAACTATTATACGAATCATTAATAGAAGGATTTGTGAATATACCCGAAGACATAACACCGAAGTGTCTTGAAATATCTGTTGTTAAACCTGAACCAGCTTTTGCTTGATTATAGTAATTATATAAATCATCTGGAGAACTCAAGTTTAATGTAAATACTTCATATCAGCAATTTATAATAAATCAATTTAAAATTGTTAACTCTGGATGTTTATAATACATGTCAGCAACTTCTATGTTTTTGTCATATATAGCTTGTTGCTCTTCTGTTAAATCTGCAAGACCTGTTTTTCCTCAATCTGGGTTATCAGTTTCGAATGCTCCACCACTTACAAGATCTTTATAGTCGATTGTTAATCCAATAGAAGATGAATAACCACCTTCCATATAACCAGTTGTTTTTAACTGACTTGTGTAAAAATGATTTTTTGATTTAAATTTTGAGGCTGTTCTATTATCTAATAAGTATGGACTTTGATTACCTAAAATTTTTGCCTCACTTGCAATGAATATCGGATAATATTTTGAATAAATATCTCTTATGTTAGAAATAAGTGATGAATACTCAGGAAGTAAATCGATAAGTTTATTAGTAAAGTTTTCTATCATTACATTTGATGTTGGTTCACTTTGGTAGTTATATTGTGTGTACTGTGTATAAAACAATGGTGAAAGTTTAGAACTATTATCTGCCGAAAATTGATTTTTGTGTGTGTCTACTGCATTATATATTGCATCTAAAACTTTTTGTATTGTTGTATTTTCAAAAATACTTTTTGGTTTTCCAACTATATAAGATCAATCATAATTTGATTGTCCTATATTCAATGAGTTGTAAAGCATCGTACTTGATATTATATTATTAAAGTTAGTGCTAAATTGTCTAGTTTCACTGTTATAAAAGTTTCATTTTGTTTTTCCTGAAGCAAAGTCAGACTCAGTTAAAGGCAATTGTTGTGAACCATAATTTCCAAATAGTCTATTATTTGAAAAATCTAATCTTAGATTTTCCATTGTGTCACTGCTATTTTGTGACATTTTTTGTATATTACTTTCTAGTTGTTTTAATGTTGTAGATTCACCATTAGAATTTGCTTCATCACCAAAAATTTCTTTTCCATTATTTGTGTCTTTCAAGTTATTGTAAAATTCATTCAATAAACTTAGTTTTAAAGAGTAATCATCAGGAGCTTTCATACTACCAGTAAATTTAAATTTTAATGATGAAAAAACTGGTGTTAGTGTAAACACAAACATTACTACAGTTGCGAATAAAGTTCCAACCATTGTTGATGAAAAAATTAGAATTGGTAGCATTATAAGTAAAATGATGATTGATAAAAATCCTAAGAAAAAGATTTGTGAGTAAACAAATGATGCATACAAAGCAGCTGGTGGATTAGTCATTTGTTGATAAATAGCCCCAAAAATAAATAATATTATTGTGGCTACCATACTTATTGTGAAAGATACAGAACATCTAATAGCATATGATTTTCATGAAACCAATCCTGCTCTTAATTCAATAGCATGAATTCCTGATTTTTTTTGTTTTTTAAACAAAAAAAGCAAATGTAATAAAACAGCAAAAACTGTTGATATAGTACCCATTGCATAGATCAAAGTTTTATATAAACCTAGTTTATTTATATCTTGAGTCAAAATACCGTTATTTACTTCAACCACAATAAGTGACATAGTTAGTATTAAATGTATAAAAAAACCAACTAAAACTCCTGGGTTTCTAAAAGCCATTTTAAGATTTATTCCATATATTACAGAAGTATTAACTTTGTGGCTCCTAACTTGTTCTAAGTTTTCAGCTAAAACAAAGTCTTTTTGTAATTTTCTAGCCTTTTTACTAAGCTTAACATCTAATTCTTTATTATTAGTTTCCATTATTATTCTCCTTACCATATAACATATGTAATATTCTTAAGTCTTTAATTGGGTGCTTCATATGCTGTTTATACACATCCATAATATGTTCTTTTTTGTTATCAAAGTTATCTGCATAAACTATTTTTCCTTTTTTAATAAGAACTAAATAATTTGCAACCTCTTGTAATTCCTCAATAATATGACTGGTGATCAAAACAGTTATTCCTTGATTGATTAGTAAGTGTAAAATACCCATGAAATATAATTTAGATTCAACATCCACGTTAGCTGTTGGCTCATCAAATATTATGTATTCAGGTTTTCTAATTAAAACACTTGCCATGATGGCTTTTTTCTTTCAACCAGCTGATAACTCTTTAATATATTTATTTTTGTATGGTCTTAATTCTAGCAGTCTATACACATCATCTATAATTTTTACAGCGTCTTTTGTTTGTATTCCGTGTGCAGCACAAATGTATAGCATATAATCGTGCACTCTAATATTCAGAGGTATACTGTTTGAATCAGGAAAAAATGCTATTTTGGTTAAATTATTATTACTAAAAAGATTTTGACCATCCATCAAAATTTCTCCACTATCAATTTTTAATTCCCCAAAAATAGCTTTAATGGTAGTTGTTTTACCAGCACCATTATCTCCAACGAAAGCTACTACAGCTCCTCTTTTTATCTGAAAACTAACATTATCTAACTTGAAGTTACCAATTTTTCTGGACACATTTTTAAGTTCAATCATATACATTCTCCTTTTTAATTTATAGTTATGATTATAATTATTTTAATTAAACATAAACTAAAATTTTTTTTATATTTAAAAATATAAATTATATTTATATTATATAGAATTTTTAAAAAAATATTCCATTGAATATTAAATATATAGAGTAATTTTTTAAAAAAAGATAATAAAAAAGCAACATAGTTGCTTTTTTATTATCTTTATAACCCAATTAAATTATTGAGTTGTCTTTCATGGCTTGTTCGATAGCTACAATAGCTTGTTTTTCGTCATCCCCTGATGCTTCAATTGTGATTTCTGCACCTGATTTAACAGCTAATGCCATAACGTTCATAATTGATTTTAGATTACCTTCTTTTTCTCCGCACTTGATTTTAATATCAGAAGCAAATTTTGAAGCTTCTTTTGTTAAAACAGATGCAGGTCTTGCGTGCAATCCAACTGGATCAATCACTTTTGCTGTAAATGAAGTCATATTTAATTCCTCCTAACATTATATATTATATATATAAAATCTTACTTTTTTATAGTTATTTTTTCTTTCAAGAGTTTGAATTTATTGGTATAGCTTTTACACCAAATGCTGGATTAATAAAAGCGATTTGGATATATTTGTCCATAACCTTGTCCACGATTCCTTCTCCAAACATCATATGCTCAATGACGTCACCCTTCGAAACTGCTACATCGTGATTTAACTTTATATTTTCTTTTTTTTCAAAATATACTTTTTGGCTTGTCATATCTGTTGGATTATGGAAAAATATGTTTTTTTCAAGTTCATATAGTTCTGGATCAAGTTCAGTTATAAACCTACTTGCTCCCAATTCACCGCTAGATATGTATGAATATTCACCAACTACATAAGATATGTATAACAACTCTTGTGCTCTAGTTATCGCAACATAAAGCGCTCTTCTTTCTTCTTCTAATGCTTCGATAGAAGATAAACTCATTCTTGATGGAAAAACATCTTTGTTTACACCAACAATAAAGACAACTTTATTTTCTAGCCCTTTAGCTGAGTGTATTGTCAAAAGGGTAACTTTATTGGGAACTTCAATATTACCATCAGAATTAATGCTTAAAGTTTCTTCTTGTAAGAACTTTGTTAGTCTATTTACCCTACTAGCCTCTTGCTCATAATCTTTATCAAATTGAGCCATTTGATCATAATAAGCCTCTAAATTTTGTAATGCCTCTTGGTCTTCTTTGCTTTTTAGATCTAAAATTTCTTTATATCCTGACAAATTAACAAGTTTTTTACAAATGTCTAATACCCTCTCGTTATTCATAAATAGTTTGTACCCCTCATTAAGAGCGTTGGCTAAACTATTTAAATTTTTAGAAATAGTAATTAATAAATCTTGTCGTTGTGTTATTAAATCAAATAAGCTCAAATCATTTCTGCGTGCACAATCAATCAATTTTTGCGCTGTTACTGGTCCAACTTTTTGAACGAAAGAAAATACTCTTTCAAAAGACAATTCATCTTGAAAGCACACAACCTTTAATAAGGCTGTAATATCTTTAATAATTTTTCTCTCTCTAAATTCAAAACCCCCAACTAATTGGAAAGGTATTTTGGAGTTAGAAAATTCTTTTTCAAACTCAAAAGACCAAGCATTAGTTCTATAAAGCACATAAAAATCAGAATATTTATATTTTTTTTCTTCAACTAGCTCTTTGATTTTTTTAGCAACATATTTAGCTTCAAAATTTCTTGATGCACATTCCTTAACAGCAACAATAGTACCCTCTTTTTTATTTGTAAAAATATCTTTTTTTTCTCTATTTTTATTATTGTCTATAAAGCTATTTGCTAAATCTAAAATCGGTTTTGTTGATCTATAATTCTGATTTAATTGTACAGTTCTTGCATTTTTAAATTCCTTTTCAAAGTTCAAAATTATATTAACCTTTGCTCCTCTTCATGAATAAATTGTTTGGTCCGGATCACCAACAACTGTTAGGCAACCTCTTCCGTTTGTAATTCACTTAACCAAGTCAAATTGAATATAATTTGTATCTTGAAACTCATCAACCAATATATAACTAAATCTATTTGCTCATTTTTGTCTAACTTCTAAATTATTTTTAAATAGTGTATGAGCTTTTAAAAGTAGGTCATCAAAATCAAGCAAATGATTTTCTAAAAGATATTGTTGGTAATCCCTATAAACTTTTGCAAATTGTTTATCTTGATTATTAAAAGAAGACTCATAGGCTTCCTCTCAATCTGTTAAAGAATTTTTTCATCTACTAATCTTAGAGATTATTTTTTTTTCAGGTTTTGATTTTTGATCGACAATATCTAAACTTTTTAAAATTCTTCTTATAATCCTGGTTTGTTCCGATGTATCAATAATGGTAAAATTTTGTTTAAGATTTAGAAGTTCAAATTCTTCTCTCAATATTCTTACACAAAAAGAGTGGAACGTCATAATGTGATTAACTTTATATAAGTTATTTGAAAGTTTCAAGATTCTTTCTTTCATTTCGTTGGCTGCTTTATTTGTAAAAGTAACAGCCAAAATCTTGTTGGGTAATATATTTTCTTTTTCTATTAAGTAGGCAATTTTAGTTGTGATTACTCTTGTTTTACCACTACCAGCTCCTGCAATTATTCTTAACGGTACGTCCGTTGTAATGACACTATCTAATTGTTGTTCATTTAAATTTTTTAAAAATTCTGCCATGATTACCTCTTAACTATTTTCAAATTTTCCAAATCACTATAAAATGCATCAAAAAACTCAGACTCTACCAACTTGTTATTACCGGGTTTTGAACTAAGCATAACATTCATTGTTATTTGATTTTGTGGGTCAACCAATCCTGTTGAACCCAATAAACCATCTCAACCAAACTCACCAATATTTGTTTTTGGAAAATGATCATTTGATAATCGAACTCTAACTCCATAACCATATCCATAATCTTCATTTAGAGTTCACTTAAATGATTCTTGAATATCAGAAATTTGATTAGTGCGCATTTCTTTTATTAAATCAAAATCTAAGATCTGATTACCATTTTCATCCTTACCATCTAATAAAAAATTTAAAAACTTATTGTAATCCTTAGCTGTAGTTACTAGCCCAGCTCCGCCCATTGCTATTGGTGTTTCTTCATAAACTTTTTGAAACAAAAAGCTAAATCCATTAATTTTTTGTAAGTTATATCCATCATCTTCATATATTGCATTATAAACACAAGCTTCTCTTTCTTTATCTCATACATAAAATTTACTGTCAAACATATTTAAAGGTTTAAAAATTTCTTCTGTTACAAATTCATAAAATTTTTTTTGTGAAACTTTTTCTATAACTGCAGATAAAACATCTAGACCTATGCTATAAAATCATTGTTCACCCGGTTGAAATGCTAATGGTATCTCAGATAAGTTTGCACAAAAATCATCATAATTTCAAAATTTACCCTCATGTAATGAGACATACTCTCTCAAAAAACTTGTTAGTTTTTTTTGTGTTAAATTTTTATTACCATGATAAGTGAAACCAGCACTCATAGTTAGTAGATGTTTCATTGTTATTTTACTTTTTTGATTTTCTAAGTCATTACTATTTTCATCAACTAAAACTTTTGTCATTTTAAATTCTGGATATATATCTTCTAAAAAAGAATCTACTGAAATTAATTTTTTCTGTACCAAAATTAAAAACGCAGCTACAGTAATTGGTTTTGTCATAGAATATGCTCTAAATAATAAATTCTCACTCATTTCTGATTTTGTTTCTAGGTCATTGTATCCTAATGCTTTAGAAAAAATAACTTTTTTTTCATGAGAAACAACCATAACAGCACCAGCAAAATATTTTTTAGAAAAAAAATCTTCTAATTTGCTAATAGAATTTTTAAAATTAGTCATCGTCTTCATCCTCCAGAACTAAATCATTTAAATCGACAATACCGGGTCTATTTTTGTCCAAGTGAATATGAGATTCGTTTGGTTCTTCTATTTTTTTATTTATTTTAATTGTTTTTAATTTATGTAATATGATTGTATTTCTTTTTATATCGATTGATGATAAATGATTTTTTTGTAATACTATTGTAATACAAATATATAAATATCAACAAAAATAAAATAAATAACTTAAATTTTGCAAAAGTATTATTAAGTTTTCAGCATCCTCGTCCCTTTTGCCTTCATTTGTAACTTTTTGAAAAACTAAAATAATTATTATTTGAAAAAATATTTGAATAAAAGTTGGTATGAAAACATAGTATATTTCTCTATAAAAAACATCCCTAAATAATAATTTTTTTTCATCTGATTTTTTTATTCTTAAATTAAATATTAATTTACCAAAAGAATTTCCTTTTAATATAAAAGACAAAACCACCAAGTAAAAAAATAATACAAGTAAGTTGACAGCAACTGAAACAAATGCTGACGATCAATCTCTACTAGGATAAAAAAAGAATAAAAAAATTGTTGGTATTGAGCAGAATAATAAATCAAAAAGTCTAGCAAAAAAAACTCTACCTAAATGGGGAGTTTTTAATTCCAATATTTCTTCAACAACCTTATCATTGTTGTTGTTTATTTTTAAATTAGACATTTAAGCTCCTTTATTATTTTGCTTGCTTTAAAATATCTTTAATATATTTACTAAAATCTAAACATACTTCTGTAAATTCTGAATCTCTTTTTTCTATAAAAACTTTGTTGTTTTGAATAAAGTCTTCTCTTTTGTCGGAAAATTTTTTTAATACAAAGTTTGCAGCTTTTTTAATTAGTAACTTATTATCGTATTTGATAATTAGTCATAATCATATATGACACATAGCTTTATAGTATGCATAATTTAAATAATCTTTCAATTCTTTATACTTAGCAATTCTTCTATAATAATTTGTGATATGTGTTCATTGGTTAACTTGATCAAATGCAGAGTGTTGTACTGGTTGAATACTTTTTTCTTCTAAAAAGTTATCTCCTATGTAAATATAATTTTCTGTTTGTCCTAAAACTTTGTAAACAAAAAGCAAATCAAACCTAACGAATCTTCTAAACCTAAACCCGAAATCTTTGAGAAGTTTTAATCTATATATTTTATTAAATAGAGATACATTAGTTAAAGCAAAAGGATGAAACTCTGATTTTAAATTATAAATTTTGTTAGATTCTAAAAAAACTTTTGTTTCTTCACCTTCACCTAAATCTGTAAACTTAACTTTATACTCCAAGACATCAATTTTATTTGTTGCATTTCTATCAATTACATTTTTAATTTCTTCTACATAATTTTTATGTACATAATCACCTTGACCCAAAAACTTTATGTATTGTCCTTCAGCCAAATCTATTGCGTTGTTTCATGAAACTGAGGCTCCTTGAAATGAACTATTCAAAATCAACTTTATATTTTTACTTTTTCAAAATAAATTTTTTACATAATCATTTTTTGCGTTTTCAAACATTGTGTTGTCACAAATTAATATAACTTCATAATCTTCATTAGTTTGTGTAAAAATACTATCTATTGATTTTTCTAATGTATTATGTTTTCCGTCTGTAACTAAAACAAATGAAACTAGCATAAAATAACCCCCTTTTATTCTTTCTTTATCGTTAAATAAATTTTAACATTTATTGTTGTAAAAATTTATTTAATAATTTGCTAGAATAAAAGGTTTTTTGGTGTTCTCGGGAATGGCAACACATCCCTTATGTTTGAAGCACCAGTTATATACATAACCAATCTTTCAAAACCTAAACCAAATCCAGCTGATTTAAAGTACCCAAATTTTCTAAGATCTAAATATCATTTTAACTCTTCAGTATTAATATTCATTTCTTTACATCTTTTCATTAATAAATCATAGTTATCTTCTCTTTGACTTCCACCAACAAGTTCACCTATACCAGGAACAAGTAAATCAACCGCAGCTACAGTTTTACCATCATCATTTTGTTTCATATAAAATGCCTTAATTTCTTTAGGATAATTTATTAAGAATGTTGGACATTTATTAACAACTTCACATATATATTTTTCATGTTCAGATCCTAAATCCATTCCGAATTTGATATCGTTTTCTTCAAACTTATGTCCATTTTTCACTGCTTGTGATAAAACCTCTATAGCTTCTGAATAAGTATTTTTAACAAAATTTGAATTTTTTATATTTTCTAATTTTTTTATTAATCCATTTTCTAAGTTTTCATCACAAAAATTTAATTCATCCATATTATTTTCAAATATGTAATTTATTACATATTTCAACATATCTTCTATTACTTTTATATTTCCTGTTAAATCAATAAATGCAATTTCTGGTTCAATCATTCAGAATTCTGCTGCATGTCTTGAAGTGTTTGAGTTTTCTGCTCTAAATGTTGGACCAAATGTATATGTTGACTGAAATGCTTGAGCAAAAGACTCAGCGTGAAGTTGACCAGAAACAGATAAGTTTGCTTTTTTACCAAAAAAATCTTCTTCATAATTATTGTCAGCTCTTGTTGTAACTATAAAAGATTCACCAGCACCCTCAGCATCATTTTCGGTAATAATAGGTGATGTTAAATAAACATAATTATTTTTTTGAAAAAACTCATGAATAGCAAAGGCCGCTGCACTTCTCAATCTAAAAATTGATTGAAAGGTTTTTGTTCTTGCTCTTAAATGTGAAATCTCTCTCAAGAACTCTGGTGAATGCTCTTTTTTTTGTAAAGGATAATCTTCAATTGATTGATCCAAAAGAACAAGTTCAGTTGCTTGCACTTCAAATGGTTGTAGTTTATCAGGAGTTAAAACAACCATACCAGTAACTTCAATAATACTGCTAACTCTTGCAGATTGTATTTTATCAAAACCTTTAACATCGGCTTTGTAAACAATTTGTAAGTCTTTTAAAGTTGTACCATCATTTAAAACAATAAAACTAACAACCTTTCCTTGTCTGTGGCTTCTTACTCTTCCTAAAAGTTTTATTTCTTTTTTCTCGTATTCTTTATATACTTCGAATATTTTTTTTACGTCCATAATGAACCCCCTTATTTTAATTCTATTGATAATCTGTCTAATTTGTCATAATCGAGTAAGCTTCATTCATCTACTAGCTTATTAAAATCTTCTCAATTATTATCTTGCTGTGCTATGAACTCAGCCAATTTATAATTATAAGTTTTGAAATGCATTCTTATTGATTGTGTATGCATTGCATAATAATAAACTTGTCATTGATCTTCATTGAAGTTTTTGGATCTGTGCAGTAACAACTCATACGTATCTGTTGGCGGTGTTACTTTATCATCTTTACTGTGAAAAAATAAGGTTGGGTATTGTGCTTTATATCCATCTCTTAAAAGTTGAAAAACACTTGCCTCATTCAAATCAACATCCGTTTCTTTTTTGTTGTGTTTTTCAATAAATCTTTTTACAAATTGTTTGGTTTTTCTTTTTCTAATAAATCATAAGTAGATATTTTTAACATGCATCAATAATCTAAATACACTTCCGTATGTACAATCTGATACAACAAATTTAAAATTAACATTTTTCAACTCTTTGGCATATTTTAATGAACAATAGTTAACACAAAATGCACCCATACTTGTTCCCATAAAAGATAAACTGTCAATTACTTCATTTTGTTTTAATCAATCAACGGCTCCCATTAAGTCATTGATCTCTCTTGCTCCCATTGTAGTTGTAGTTTCTGTTGATTCACCATGTCCTCTAAAATCAAAAACTAAAACATTATAACCCATTTTTATAAAAGTTTTAGCATGATGTAATGCTCAATTTTTATAACTTGCAAATCAATGTGCTGCTATTAGTCACTTATTGCTATTTTTATGTGGCTTATAAGTATAACCAGCTAGCTTAATTCCATCTCTAGCTTCAAATGAAAATTTCTGAATGTTTTCTAAATCTTCAATACATAGTTCTGGTCTTTTATAATATCTTCTACATATATTATTGGTTCTTACAAAACTTCTAACTTCTGGTCTTAACTTTTTTACCTGATGTTTTGGAGGTTCAAATGGTTTTTCCAAATTACGATAAAAAGATCTAAATCCTTTTTTAATTTTATTTAGTAATGTATCTTTTTTCTTGTATTTTTTATCCACAAAAACCTCCTATGTTAGTAAGTTGCATATTAATTATACTACTTTAATAATTATAGAAACATTAAATAAAGTGTAAACTTAATAAAACTTTAGTTATAATAAAAAACTTTTAACTGCTTAGCAATTAAAAGTTTTAACTTCTTTACTATTAATCTTGTGAATTTAAATAGTGATAAATTAATAAATCATTAAAATAGTTAAATGGTACAGAATTTGATATATGACCTTTGTAAATAGTCTTATCTGGATTATCAACAATTAGTGTGTGAATCGCAGACAAATATTGTGTAATATCATTTGATGCTATTTTACCTGATACATAAATAATTTTACGCCCAAACTTCCCTATACTCTCTATAAAATTATTTAATCTAGTAGAATTTCCATATCTTGTGTAAAAAACAAATACATCATTTTCAATTGAAGAGTTGATACGGTCTCTTAAAATTTCTTGATCACTATCTAGTAAAACTGAGTTGTATCCTTCTTTATAAAAAAAGTTAAATAGTTCTTGTGCTGGACCAGAAAGCAAGTTCTCTCAGTAACAAAAGAATATTCTTGCTCCATGTGCATTTTTAATTATATTCAAAGTTTCAAATATTGATCTTTTTTCAGTTAACGCATAATTTTGCTTAATTAAATTTATATAACCAGCAACAACATTTTCATCATTTTTCGCAATATTAATGTCTTGATTCTCAGCATCGTTTGCCAATGAAATAGCAAAGTCACGAAAACCTTTAATATTAAGCTTTTTTAGAAGTCCATATATAGCGCTATATCCTGTACCCGCTTCTTGTGCCATCCTTTCAATTTTCATATTCGTTTCAACAATCTCTTTTAAATGATTTTTAATATAATCCACTATTTTTTTTTCTTTGGTTGTTAAATCTTTCTCATCAATAGTAGTGAGTTTACTAAGAAACGATCTCATTAATTTTGTTCTCCTTTGTAGTTATTAATTAATAAATTATTTTTTGTTAATTAAGTATTCATTACATAATTTGGCCATCATGGCTGCGTTATCATTACAATATTCAATTTTTGGTATAATTGTTCTACCTATATTATACATTGAAGATATCTCAAAAATTTTTTTTCTTAACATTTTATTTGCAGAAACTCCTCCAGCTATTGTTAATGTTTTGGGTTTGTATATCTTGATCGCTTTTTCTAGTTTAGTTACCAGAGTATCAATAGCGGTTTTTTGAAAGCTTGCACAAAAATCTAAAATGTTTAATTCTTTATTGTTTTGTTTTATTTTATTTATAAGATTAAGGCTTGCAGTTTTTAATCCAGAAAATGAAAAATCTAGTGTTTCATCGTTTTTGCTTATTGGTAGTTTATATTTTAATTCATTGCCTTCTTGAGCAAGTTTATCAATTTTAGGTCCACCTGGATATCCCAAACCAACTGCTCTTGCAACCTTGTCATAACATTCACCAACAGCATCGTCTTGTGTAGTACCAACAATTTCAAATGATAAAGATTTTTTTATGTATACAAGTTGTGTATGACCACCACTTACAACTAGAGCAAGTACTGGATAATCAAAATCTTCTTCAATGCTTGCTGCATAAATATGACCTTCTAAATGATTTAACTCCATGATTGGTACATCCAAATATAGAGCAATTGTTTGAGCTACTAATTTTCCAACAATTAAACTTCCAACTAAACCCGGCTTAGCTGTGTATGCAACTTGGTTTATTTGTTCAATTTTAACACCAGCTTCTTTTAATGATGTTTGCAAAACATATGCAAAATTTTTTACATGAAGTCTAGAAGCTAGTTCTGGAATTACTCCACCAAATTCTTCATGATCTTTTATCTGTGATGATATAATATTGGATTTGATTTTACCATCAACCATTATTGATACACCAAACTCATCACAACTAGATTCAATTGCTAGTATATTCATATAAATCCTTTCTTGTAATTATAATTTTATTGCTGCCTCTAACGCTAACTCGATCATTGTTAAAAAATTATTTTGTCTTTCTTCAGGTGTTGTTTCTTCTTTAGTTATAAAACTATCAGACACTGTTAGTAAGCATGCTGCTTTTTTGTTAATTGCAATTGCATTTGAGAACAAAGCGTATGATTCCATTTCAACAACATCTAAATTATTTTTTTTTGCAAATTCTAGTGAACTTTCAAATCTGTAAAATACATCGGATGAATGAGCCAAACCTTTGTGAGTTTTAATACTTTTGTCTTGTGCAACTTGTTCAATTACATCAAAAACTTCTTGACTTGCAGGAATAATATTGCTGTCAATATTAGCAGCTATTTTTGCATAGTTACTTTCTCCAAAAGCTTCTTTAACATTGTAAATGTCATAAACATTTATGCCTTCTTTATAACTTCCACATGAACCGACTCTAATTATGCAGTCTACATCATAAAATTTATAAAGTTCATATGAATAAATTCCAATACTTGGACATCCCATTCCACTTCCTGCTATAGTTACTAATTTATCTTTATACTTACCTGTGTACATGTACATATTTCTAACTTCATTGACTAATTTAACATCTGTTAAAAAAGTCTCAGCTATTTTTTTAGCTCTTAATGGATCTCCTGGCATTAAAACTAATTTTGCTATATCTTCTTTTTTTGCTTGTATATGTGGTGTCATAAATTACCTCTACTTTACTTCTTAATTGATTTTACTAGTTTTTTCATAAAAGTAAAACAATGTTTATTATTTATATATAATAGTTTTAGGTGATATATTTTGGATTTTAAACTAATTAAACCAATTTTAAAAAAACCTATCTTATGATTAGGTTCTGGAATTTTTGCAATCATAATCGCAATTTTAGTTACAGTATTTTCTATATCAATATCTAAAAGTGAAAAAATAGTTTGAGCATCACAACTTATATTAAACTTTTTATTATTATTTTTAATTACTTTATTATTAAATTTGTCAAAAACATCGGTTAGTATTTTCTTAGATGTTTACACTGAGAAAAATTTAGAAACAAACGAAATAAAAGTAGAGGTTAAAAAAAGTAGATATTGTCATATATTTATTTGTTTATTTACAATAATATTTTTTTTCATAGAATTAACAAGTGGATCACAAATAAAAAACGTATCTTGAGCAGAGTATGCTAAATCAAATTGATGAGTTTTTTTTATTGTTTATATTTTTAATATTGCTCACTTTTATTTTTTATTTTCATTTAATCAGTATTTATTAAATAATAGCGATGTTTTTAAAAACAGCTATATTGAATGATATGAAAACACTAAAAAAGAAATTAGTGATAAAAAAAATAAAACTATTGACTAAATTCTATTTTATAGCAATAATTTTATTTATATTTTTATTTTGACTATGAAATTTTTCTTCGTATTCTGTTGCAATATTATTTTCTAATTGATTTAAATCACTATATAAATCATTTGTTTGATAAACAATTTTAAACTTTGATGTTTGAAGTTGTTCTAATGAAAAACTATATAGATTATCATTATCAGTTTTTATTTCAAGCTTACCATCTTTTTTTAAAATTTTATAATACACTTCAAGAAACTTGCTATAGGTAAGTCTTTTTTTATAATGTCTTGTCTTAGGTCAAGGATCAGAAAAGTTTAAATATATTCCGTCAAATGTTTCTTCTTCAAATAATTCATCTAAGTTTTCGGCAAAAGTATTTAAAAATTTTATATTTTTAAAATTGTCTCCTAATGTACTAATGGCATTTTTAAGTGCTACGCCTACTACAGTAGTTTCTTTTTCCATAGCAATAAAGTTTTTATCTAAATTTTTGATTGCATTGTTTATTATAAATTTTCCTTTACCACAACCAATTTCTAGAAATACTTTAGCCTCATTTTTAAAATAATTATTTATATTTATTTTTTGATTATCCTGAATTAAATGTTGCTTATTAATTTCTAAAAAATCTTTTGTTCAATTTTTATTTCTTAATCTCATAATTATGCCACCAAAAGATATGCATAAAATACATAACCTATTGAAAAAAATAATGCTGTTGATATTCCATCCACCACAGTTGATATTATTGGTGACGCCATTGTCGCAGGGTCCATTTTTATTTTTTTAGCTATAACTGGCAAAGTACTTCCAATCAATTTTGAAAATATAACTGTTAGAAAAATTGTTATAGAGACTGTTGCTAAAGCATATCATAATTCTTTATGATTTATGTCACCCTTATATTGAACTGAATAAATAATTATTAATCTTAAAAAGTTTACACCAACTAAAATAATTCCTGTTATTAATGCAACTCTTAATTCTTTTCAAATTATTTTTAATATATCTTTACTATAAACTTCACTTAAAGATAAAGCTCTTACAACCATAGTTGCTGATTGGCTTCTTGCAAAACCACTTGTTCCATATATAACCGTTAACAATGGTATTAACAATATTGTAACAATGTAATTTATTGATCAACCATTCTGGTATACATTTTTTTCTTCGCTATTTAATTCATATAAACTCATAAATAATAAAATTATCACTTGAGAAATTGTAGCGAACAACATCAAAAATAGTAAACCGATTCCTCTAGACTTAACCATTTTTCACACACTTGTTTTAAAGTACTCTTCTTCTGTTGGAGCAATACCTGCCATTTTGTGAATGTCTTCTGTTGTTTCTTCTTCTAAAACATCTAGAACATCATCAACAGTTATGATACCAACTAATTTATTTTGACTATTTATTATTGGTAAAGTTGTAATGTCATATTTTTTAAAAATATTCACAACCTCTTCTTGGTCTGTTGTTGTATTGGCTAAAATAATTCTATCTTCCATGATATCTTTTATTAAAGCATCACGGCTAGAAAAAATTAATTTTTTCAACTCAACTACACCTTTTAAATTATTTAAATCGTCAACTACATAAAAAAAGTAAACTTCTTCAGACTCATCTCTTTCTTTTTTTATTAATTCAATTGCTTCTTTAACTGTTGAAGTTAATAAAAGTTTAGTGTAGTCAACAGACATTATACTACCAGCGGTGTAGTCTGCATATTTCAAAATTGAATTTATTTGTAGTCTTGATTCAGGTGTTGTTGATCTCAAAACCTTTTTTACTAAGTTGGATGGTAACTCTTCTAATATATCCACTATGTCATCGGTGAAAATATTATCAAAAAGTTCTTTGATCTCTTTTGAAGAATAGGATTTAATAATCTCTTCTTGAATGTCATTGGTGAAAAAAGTAAATATCTCAGCCATTTGATCTGTTGATAAAATTCTCAATGCTATAATTAATCTTTCTAGAGGAAATTCACTTAAAGCTTCTGCTAAATCTGCGGGGTAGTAATCATTAACCATTTTTCTAAATAAATCTACATCACTGTTTTTGAGAATTTTTTCTAATTTTTCTGCTAACTCCTGCGGGGATAACAATTTCTTTTTCATTTTTGACTCCTCCTATTTTGACAATAAATATTTTAATTCTGGATCAATCGTTTGTTGTGGTTCTAATGAGTGACCAATTAGACTACCCTCAAAGTATTTTACACCAGTTTGTTTTAAAGTTTTAAACATCATATATGTGTCTACATTTGTTGCAACCAGTTTTCCTTCTATTTTTTTAGCTATATTAACCAAGTTTTTAACAAGCGTTTCAACCTCTTTGACAAAATTTATTTTTTTAGCAATAGTTCTATCCATAAATAAATAGTCTGGTTTATAAATACTTATTAAATTATAGTCTGTAAATTCTGAACCAAATTCTGATATTGATATTTTTATACCGGATTTTTTTAAACTATTTATATTTGATTCTAACATTTTTTTATTTTCTACTTCCTCAGTTATGTTAAAATTTAAAACTAAAGTGTTCAAATTTATTTTTAATGATCGCAATTTTAATATAAATACTTCGTAATCAAATCCATCACTAGAAACAAATATTGAATCATAGTTAATTACATTAATATAATTTTGATTTTTATATTTTGCAATCGACTTAGCTGAATTTAATGCAAGGTATCGTAAAAACAAACTTACCAAACCATATTTTTTTATGACCTCTCATCGAGGTTCAAATAAGGATGAATTTACTTCAATCCCATCAATCGAGTTGTTCAAATAAAAGAAATCAAAATTTTTTGTTGAGCCATTATAAATTGGTTGGAACACTGATACACAGTTGTTTAAAGATACTATTTCGTTCAATGTTAATATTTTTTTATTTTTGTTCTTTTCATTCATTACTTTCATTGGATCAACTATTGTTACATTTTTAAATTCGTTTGACGAGAATAGTCTTTGCATAACAACATTGTAATCAAATAAAGTTTCTAAACTACTTGATTGTATACCATAAAGAGAAACAATTCCTTTAATTTTAATACTTACCTTGAACTTTTCAAATTTATATACACTCTGTACCTCACCTATACATGAACTTAATTTTGCTAAAAAAGTTTTTTGCTCATCTTCCCCAACCAAATCTAAAATATTTTCAAATGGTATAAATACTCCAAAAGTTTTGTAATTCGGTTTAAAAAATATGGCTTCACTAAAACTTTTTAGAAATTCATCATGTGCTTGTTTGGCTATTTCTGAAACAACAGCTTCTCTGATAGAGTTGCTTACTTTTTTTTCAAACATGTCATAATTTGAAATATAAAAAGTAAAGTAAGCTCCATATCTAGTTTTTTCTTCATGAATATATCTTAGTATTTCGTCATGTGCTGATGCTTGATTCAAATAAAACTTATGATCATATGAAACTACATTCTGAAGTTGTATAGCGTGTTTATGAATTTGGTTAATCATAGAAATATATGCATATGTTAAGTATCCGATACCCAATCATAATAGTATTGTTACTAAAAAATCTATTACTCCTGATTGTTGTATGTTTGGTAGTACACAAGCCAACGCTGTTGCTAGTGATGCAATGGTTGTTATTGATCAAGCACTTCACGGAGTACCTTTTTTTGTAAAATAATTTATTAAATACATAGCAAAAGCAACTGAGTAACTTATACCAACTATTATTTTTATTTCTAAATTGTTTAATGATCCATAGTATTGTGGAAATAAGTTGGGAAATACTGTCAAACCCAAAATATTACAAACAAAAACTCCTAATGAAGCATAAATTGAAATAAATAATAAACAAGTTCAAAATAAAAAAATTGGTAGCAGTATGGTTAACAAACTATTTTGGTTACCATTTGCAGAAATAGTTAGTATTATTACTCCAAACATTGAGATAACTCCAAAAATGACACCAAGAGTTAACTCATAATATATTTTTACCCTTTCAAAGATATGTCTCGATAAACCTCAAGTTATTGTATAAACAATTGCTGTTATTGCAGTATAAGAAAGACATGCAATTATTGAAGATAATATATTCATAAATATAGTTACATTCCTTTCTTATATTACAATTTAAATAAAAAAAATGGTGGAGATGGCGGGAATCGAACCCGCGTCCAAAATACTCCGAACCACAACTTCTACAGTTTAGTTTCTTCTAACTTACACTGTAAACCAACAGAAGAAACGAGATTTCATCTACAGCGTTAGTAATATTAATTCAAATATGCTTATTACTAAAATCACATATTCTATGGTACTTGGTAATACGTTAACTTGGTAAGCACCAAAAATCCTTGCTAACGTTGAATGCTATAAAGACTAAATCTTTATTAGGCAGCTAAAGCTACCCCAGCTGATGCATTATTGATCATGAATGCTGGCATTTCAAATTCATTTTGTTTTTTGTTTGCATTTTATCAAACCTAGAAGTCATTAGGTGACCAATCCACTGCCGTTATGGACGAGACATATCCTGTCGAAACCGGGACACCCCCATACATTAATTATAATTTATTCTAGAAGAAAAAATAAACTTTTTTGTTAAATTCAATATTTTTTTAGATAACAGCAATGTGGTATTATGTATTTATTGTTGTTAAGGAGAAGAAAATGAATATAAGTTATAAAACATATTTAGGTCAAAATAATGGTGTTTATAAAGATGCTGTAAAACTTAGATGAGCCACATTTGTTGTTGAACAGAAATGCTATGATGTTCCAGACGAAGATGAAAAAGATCTGATTTCACAACACGTTGTTGGATACTATAATAAAATACCTATATGTTGTGCAAGAATTTTTGTAAAAGATGGTTTTTTAGTGTGGGGTAGAATTGCAGTGGATATTAATTTTAGAAAAAATAACATTGGTATAAAGTTATTAAATTTTTTAAAAGATTTTTCAAAGAGTAATTTCGACTTTGACGAGGTGCATATACATGCCCAGTATTATGCAAAACATTTTTATGAAAGAGCTGGCTTTGAAAGTTATGGCGATAAATTTATAGAAGATGGAATAGAACATATAAGTATGAAACTTAAGTTATAAAAATCCTACACAAACTTGTGTAGGATTTTTTATTATTAGTGATTATTTTATAGCTGCTTGAGCTGTTTTGAATACCTCTGATAATTGAGTACATGATTTTCTTAAACCTTGTAATTCTTCTTCAGATAATCTTCATTCAATAATTTCTTCTATACCATGTGCACCAACAATACATGGAACACTAATATATACATTTTCAACACCATATTGACCTTTTAATAAAGCCCCAACCATTAAAGAAGATTTTTCATCATTAAGAATTGATTTAACGATTCTTGCTAAACACGCTCCGATTCCATAAAATGTTGCTCTTTTTTTCTCAATGATTTTGTAAGCCATGTTTGTAGCATCATCTTTAACTTGTTGTAGTTCATCAATTGTTATAGCCCCTTCTTCAACATACTCTAAAATTGATTTACCCATAACAATAGATCTACTTCATACAGCAACTGATGAATCACCGTGTTCACCAATTAGGTAAGCTTTAACTGATCTAGGAGCAACATTTAATCTTTCTCCTAAAAGTTTTCTCAATCTTGATGAGTCAAGAGTGGTTCCAGAAGAAATAACTCTATTTGATTCATATCCTGTTACTTCTTGATAAACATGAGTTAGAATATCAACTGGGTTTGATGCAATAACAGTAATTCCATTAAATCCAGATTTTTTAATTTCTAATGCTATTGATTTCATAATTTTTGCATTATCTGCAACCATTTCTAATCTAGTTTCCCCAGGTTTTTGTGGTCTACCTGCAGTAATAACAATTACATCAGCATCTGCACAGTCACTGTAAGTTCCTGCTTTGATACTACTAAATGGACTGGGTAACACAGCATGACTATCTGATAAGTCCATTGCATTTCCTTCTGCTATATCATTTACAACATCAATTAATACATAATGTGATGCAATTCCTTGATTAATTGCTGAATATACGAAGCTAGTACCTACAGCTCCACATCCAACTAAAACAACTTTTCTACCGTTTGACATATTTTTTCTCCTTTATTGTTTTTTAAACAATTTCATATTACCACAAACTAAACAACTATTTGTTATCTTAAAATAATTGAAAATTTTTTTTAATTATTTTTACTGAAACATCAAAATAACTGATCCAACACCCATTATCAAACAAAGTCCTATCAAGAAGGAAAATAAATGTTTTTTAATAAAAATTCAAACTCCTGCTCAGCCTGTATAATTTACTTCTTTTAAAGTTATAATTTCAGCAGCTGCCGCTCTTTTTTTATCTAAAAGTAGTTTTATAATAATTAAAATAATCATCAATATTAAAAAAACTATAGAAATGGTTAAAAATATTCATTTATAAGAATCCATGTCTAAACCCCCGGACTTACTTAATTTTATTTAAACGTCTTTCTATATCTCTTTTTTTGATAGTCTCTCTTTTATCTATAAGTTTTTTACCCTTACCGATTCCGATTTCCAGTTTTGCATAATTGCCCTTTAAATACAACTTTAATGGAATTATGGTTAGATTTTCTAATTGTACTCTTTTTAAAATTTTTTTAATTTCATCTTTATTTAGCAATAGTTTTCTAGTTCTTGTTGGGTCTTGTTTAACATAATTAGCATACTCATACTTTTTTATATTCATATTAAGTATTTCAACTTGTCCTTTTCTTATTAAAATAAATGATTCATCGATAGAAACTTCTTTTGCTCTAATAGATTTTATTTCTGGTCCCGTTAAAACAATTCCAGCTTCTCAAGTATCTAAAATTTCATAATTAAAATAAGCCTTTTTATTCTTTAAAAGTATGTGCTCTCCCATAATTATGACTCCTTACAAAAATGATTATACTAGCACAAAGTCAATAATTCTTTTTTTTACATCAGCATTTTTAACTTTTATTTTAACTTTTTGACCAAGTCTAAACACTTTATTTTGTTTGTTTACCAAGATATTGGTTTTGGGATCAAAAGTAAATTCTGGAAGTTCAGATATGTGAATTAGTCCTTCAACGCAATTTGATAACTGAACAAATAACCCAAACTTCAAGACAGCAGCAACTACCCCTTCATACTCTTTCTCAATATGTTTAGTCATAAACTCTGCCATACAAACTTTATTTACTTCTCTTTCGGCATTAACTGAGTTTTTTTCTGTTTCATTAATTATTTTACAAGCTTTATTTATAAATTTTTCATTTAAATCAAGTTTGAAATCTCGTAAATCTTTATCAATCAAATATTGTTTTAAATATCTATGGACCATTAAATCACTATATCTTCTTATCGGACTTGTAAAGTGGGTGTAGCATTCACTAGCTAAACCAAAGTGACCTATATTTTCAAGTTCATATGCAGCTTTTTCCATAAACTTAAGCAATGTAACATTGATAACATCTCTTTCTGTTTGATCCTCAATCTGTTTGGAAATTTGGTCTAATGCCATTCTTATAGTTTTGGGATTTACTTTTTCTAAATCTGTAAGTTTCACATTAATACCCAAAGCTCTAATCAAAGTATGTCATTCAATCAAGTTTTCTTCTTTAGGAGCACCGTGGTTTCTATAAACATATGGTAGATTTTTTTCAAAAATTATTTGTGCAACCGATTCATTAGCACTAACCATAAAATTTTCGATTAGTCTTTCACTAACTCCTCTATCTCTTGGAACTATATCTACTACATTGCTTTCTTTATCCAGAACAATTTTTGGTTCAGGAACATCAAAATCGATTGAACCTCTTGATACTCTTTCTTTATCAATTAATTCATGTAGCTCTTTTGAAACCAAAAGCATATCAACAATTTCTTTATCTCTATTTGAAACATTTTTTTCAAATAAATCATTTACTTCTTTATATGTTAGTCTTGCTTTTGAATTCATGATTGATTCATAAACTTTTTTGTTTTTCATAACTCCATTATTATCAAAATCCATTTCAGAAACCATACAAAGTTTATCTTCATTTGGATTCAAACTACAAACTCCATTTGAAAGTTTTTCTGGAAGCATTGGAATTACTTTATTTGCAAGATAAGTCGAATTACCTCTATATAAAGCTGTGTTATCTAAAGGTGAAAAAGGTAAAACATAATAACTTACATCAGCAATTGCTACAAATAATTTATATCCGTCCTTAGTTTTTTCCACGTAAATTGCATCATCTAAATCTTTTGAGTCAGAACCATCTATAGTTACTAAATTTTTATCTACTAGTGAGTTTTTTAATCTTCTTTTTACTTGTTCATCTTCATAGTTAATTGGTATTGCAACTTGGTCTGCATTCTCTAATGTTTGTCTATTAAAATCTGGGTTTATATTAAACTCATATGCAATTGAAATAATTCTGTCAACAGCTTTATTTGAGTCACCAATTATTTTTTGAATTTTGGTGAATAGTTTTTTTTCTTTTACATTCAAAATTTTGACTTTAACTAGTAAATCTTTTTTTAATTTAAAATCCTTTGAATTAATCATTACAATTCTGTAATTTTTAAAACCGGGTTCACTAGGGATAAAATCTAAAAAACGACCATCTCTTGATGGCTGAATTTCTCCTATTAAAAAAGATTTAACCCTTAAAGAAATATCTTCAACATTTGCACGATATCTTTCTTCGCTTTCTTTGTAAACTGTAAAAACAACTTCATCAGTTGTAATTGATTTATTAAGACTATCTGGTGGTACAAAATAATCTTGTTCCACATCATTTAAATCTTTTACAAAACCAAAGCCTTTTTCATTAATTTTAATTGAACCTACTTTATATTTTTCCCCAATAAAATAAACTACATTTTCTTTTGACCAACTAATTTTATATTGATCTTGTAGCTCTTTTAAACAACTCATTAAAAGTTCTTCATCTTTAAAAGTTTTAAGTAATTCATTTAAATGTAGTTTTTGTTTTTGTTTTATTAGAGATAATATATTTTCTTCCATAACGTTCTATTTTACTTTCTTTTAAAAAAACATCTTTCTAAGATGTTCCAATTATTAATAAATTTGTTACAACTCCAATAGTAATAGTGACTGCAAACATTATAAATCCTAAACTAAACATTCAAATAGACATTGTTCTGTCCATTCCTCTTTCCTTAGAGTTTGAGAATAATTCATCATTACCCCCATTTAATGCACTCAGTCCAGTTTGTGAAGTTTTATTTTGAATCATACCAACTGTTATCATTAAAATTGAGACTACTAATGCAATTATTTCAAATGCAAAAACTATTCTATTTCCAGTCAATTTTTCTGATGTACTTGCAAGTAAATCAACAAACATAATCTTCCTCCTATCTTAGCTGTTATTAATAAATTATTAACATATTTCTATATGATTTTAAACCATTATTATTAGTAATACAATGCAATTAAATAAAATTATTAAGTTTAAAGATTAATAATTTTATCAAAATGCGATAAATATTTATCATCTATTTTATGTGTTACAAGAATAACGGTTTTTTTGTTATCTAATAAAAACAAATCTAAAACCTTATTAGAACTACTTTCGTCTAATGCAGATATGATTTCATCTAAAAAATATCAACTTTTATTTTCCAACAATCCTCTTATAATCGAAAATCTTTGTTTTTCACCACCAGAGAAATTTGAGCTATTATCATCAATTTTTGTATTTAACCCTTCGGGTAATTTTTCTAACAGTTGATTTAGACCAAGTAACTCAAATAAACTTAATACTTGTTTTTCTTCTGCAGATTCATTTGCTATTTTAAGCATATCTATCAATTTACCTTTGCTAAAAACAATATCTTGACTTATGTATGAACATAAAGATCTTATATCATAAGCTTCAACTTCTTGTTCATTAACATACACTTGACCATTGCTTCTAAAAGAAGGATTAAACAATGTTTTTAATAAAGTGGTTTTTCCTATACCACTTTTACCTTTAATAAGAACCTTGTCTCCCTTGTTAATTTTTAAATTGAACTTTTCTATAATTAAATTAGAACTATTTTTGTATTTAAAATCAACATTTTTAAACTCTATAGTTTTTAAATCTTCTCCAATAACAGTATTATTATTGATTTTATTATCCTGTTTATAATTTGAAAGATAAACTTTTCTGTGATTTATTATATTCATTAGTGCTTTTGCACTTGAACTACTAAAAAAACAATAAACACTTGATAAAATGTTTAGTGTAAATATTAAACCAATATTCATAATATATCCAGCTCAATACATTCAACAAAAAAATATTATTAAAATAACCTGTCCAAGAAAAACAACAATTTCATCTAAAAACCTAGTTGTGGATATTACGTTTTTCATTTTCTGGTTCTTAACTTCCAACTTTTTTGATCCTTCAACAATTTGGTTAATAAGCTTATTTGTTTGGTTCATGCTTCAATATACTCAATATGAGTTGTAAGTATCTTTTGTCGTTTGCAAAAATTTATCATTTTCCTCATTAGCTACATTTATTCTTTTTTGTCCAATTTTAGACATTAGCATCGGAATAACTAAAACTAGTAATGAAAGAATCATCACAGCCAACATTGCTATTCAACTTATATATAACAAAAAACCATAACTTATTATTATTGCTATGATGCATCTAGAAATATCAAAAATTGATGTAAAATAATTGTCTGCCAATTGGTTAATTTTAGTTGAATTAATATTTATAAACTCTCCTGTATCTAAACTAACTTTGTAATTCTCTGTAAAAAAGTTTTTTGCTGTTATGACTCTAAGTTTTGTGTTAATTAACTTAATAGATTGATTTAAAATCAATTGACTAAAATATTCAAATAATAAATGTGCAATTATAAATGCACAACTAGCTATAGATGAGATTAAAAATTTACTGGTATCGTATTCTTGAACTCCCTCAATTATAAACGAAAAAGAATAAGTCATTGCAATATAGCATGAATTACTTAAAAGTTGAATTATTGAGTAAGAAATATAATTGAATCAAATTCTTCCATTAAATAGTTTCATAGAACCTTTCCTAAAAATAATATGTGATATATTATTTTTATATTTTAAATATATAAATAAGTTATATATAATTAAAATAATTATATATCAATTAGATGCGTTTAAGGAAGTGATTATATGCAATGACTAGATTATGTTTTTAAATTTATGGCTAAAATTTTCAAAACAAATTCATTTAAGAAAAAATATAGAACAAAACCAGCTAAAAATTTTTTAAAAATACTTAAAAGTGAAAAATGACAAGTTGCTGATCTTAGAAATGTTGTAGCTTATGCTGACAATCACATAGAAAATACAATTAATCTGCCTATCCTTACATTTAATTACAAGTATTACAAAGTATTAGATAGAAGTAAAAAGATTTTATTAATAAATCATGACTACAGAAGTAATTTAAATCTGTATAGAACTCTTAAGAAAAAACATTTTAAAGTTTATCTTCTTTATTCAAATTACAATGATTTAATTTTAGAACCAGAAGTTGATAGACATACAATAATAACTATTTATGAATAAAAAAAACAAATCTTAATGATTTGTTTTTTTTAAATAGTTTGTGCGAAAAGTTCTTGAATTGTTACTTCAAGACCTGAAGCTATTTTTTGTACTGCTTTTAATGACACATTTCTTCTACCACGTTCAGTATCAGAAATGTAATTTCTGTGTAAGCCAGCTTTGAAACTCAATTCTTCTTGAGTTAAGCCTTTTTTAACACGCAATTCTTTCATATTTTGGCTAAAAATGCTTATAACATCGCTCTTAATCATATTATCCACCTATGCTTTCTGCTAGTTTTGCAATTATTTTAAACAAGTTGCTAATACCAGATTTGGTAATTTCAATGCCTTTTTCATTCATCATTTTTTCTAATTCTGAAAAAGACGCATCCTGGTGTTCCAAACGTATGTTTGCTAAATTTTGAGCCTTTTCTGACAACTCGCTAAAAAGTTTGTTATTTTTAATCAACTCTATTTGCTGAGTTTGTTTAGCCCCAGCGTTTTCAGATTTATGTTGATTATAAATATCAATGTTCGTCATCCTGTTAATATTATTTCTGACGTCTCTTGTGATCCTTGTGTTTTCGAACTCAAGCACCGATTTTGGTGCATCAATAAATCTCAAAAAATCTGAGACATACAAGGATCTTTTAATATAACAAATATATTTGTTTTTTTTTGCGATTACTTTAAAACCGAATTCAAATTGATTTAATAAATCTCTTATATATTCAGCAGACTCCAAATCTTTAGTTTGGAATTCTAAGTGATAGTTACTAGTTGCCGGGCTATTGACGCTGCCAACGGCAATAAAAACTCCGGAAATATATGCTCTTAATCAACTATGGTCAAAATCACCTTTTAAATTAATCCTTATTATTTTATCATTTTTATCAATATCATATATATAGTATTTTGATAAAAAATCATGTACATTTTCGGCGATTAGTAATTCATAAACTTTATCTTTTCTAAGTTTATTAGTTTGCTTAATTGATATTTCGATATTCCCGTCATATATAGTCTTCAATAGTGTTAGTATTTGTCTAGTAATTTTATTGGATTGTGAAGACAATCTTAAAATTGTTCCTTTATTAGTATAAAGGAACTCTCCGTTATATTTTATAAAACCCGACAAAAGCATAATCGTTTGTTCGGGGGTAAAGATGTGATCTAAAACTTCTTCTTTCACGTTTCTGGCAAATGACATTTGATCACCTACTTGTCTTCAAAATATTTTTATTTTTGTTGGTCTTTTGATGAGTTATTTTGTTTAGAAAGTTTCTCAAGTTTTTCTAAAGCTTTTTTTCTTTTTTCTTCAATTTTTGACTGTTCAACTTTTTTAGATTTTTTGAAAATTGAATTGGATGATTTATTAATAACTTCTTCTACAATTTGTTCTGTATAGAAATAAGGTTTTTCATATATGCAACCAGGTCTTCTTGTAAGGTATGGAGAAATAAATTGTGCAAGAATTATTAGTATTAAACCAAACAATCCTGTCAAAACAATTAGCGCTATAGAAAGCCCGAAATTGTACATTACAAAAAATCCTTCTTGTGATCTATCAATTTCAATAAAGAATCTTACTAAATTTCAGCATAAGAAATAAGCTCCACACTGAACACCCACTCTAGTAGGGCTGTATCCATCAGGATTATTAGCTTCTAATAAAGCCTTTCCTTGTAACCATCGTTTTTTAATCTTATTTGTAGCTGATATTTCTAAAAGTTTCTGCTCATACCAAGCATTTCTGTTTGTTTCTACTTTTGTAAAGTAGGCATCTCTTCAAATTTGAAAATAAGTATCATCTTTTAAACTTTTATTTCAAGTAAAAGCATATTTTCAAGATTTTTTTCAATCAAGATTGTATGTTTCTGGATGTACTTTTCAAGGTTTTTTACCTACCCATTTTCCAATTCCTGGAATAAATAAAACTATAAATAGATATAAGAATAAAAAACTAACTGATTCGTATAAAAATAATGGTTGCATTACATATGTTACATTATCTTCTAAGGTAAATCCATTTAGAGTTTTACCAATTCCTTCTGCTGTAGCTTTGAAAGCTAAGTTATCTTGCAATCATTTAGGCATATTACTTAAAGCATCAGAACCATAAATACCAATTGGTTTTCCTGTTAATTCATGATTAAAAAAGTTACCTCATCTACCAATTGATTGACTAATCAATATTCCAGGAGCAACACAGTCTGCATAAGTAAAAACAGAAATTCTGGTTCTTCTACCTAAGAAATAAAGAGATATAAGGGCGGCAATACCACCACCAAGAATTGCCCCGTGAATTGACATTCCTTCTTTTCAAAATGCAAATAAGCCGAAGAAACCGTAATTTCCAAGCATTGATTTACCATCTGAATTTAGTTTTCCAAAAAAACTTGCTACAAATAGTCCACTAGGAACTATAAAAATTGCTGCAATCAATATATCTTGTAAAGGAAGTTTTTTTCTTCACATTTGATAACAAGCTAAAGCAATTGCTGCTAAAACACCTAGTGTCATAGTTAAAGCATATACATGCAAAAATCCATAATCACTTTTAATGGTTCACTTTGAAGAGTCTGATTGAAACCATTCATCTAGTCAGTATTCCATTAATTTCACCTCTAACTTATAAAATTCTACCACAAATAAAAAACCTTAACTCAACTAATTAAGGTTTTCAATGTATTTAACTGCATTTTGACCAGCGATTGCACCATCCGAAACAGCTGTAGCTATTTGTCTAAGTGGTGTATCTCTAACATCACCCGCTGTAAATAGCCCTTCAATTTTTGTTGACATATTTATGTCTGATTTAATGTGATTGGTTTCGTTTAAAATTTCTTTGTTTTGAATAAATTCGGTTATTGGGTATTGACCAATAAATGGAAATACTGCACCAACTTGAATAGTTGAAACAGATTTATCGTTAACATTTTGTATTGTTACACTTTGTACATTGTTGTCACCATTAATAGTTTTCACAACACTATCAAGCACAAGTTCAATTTTGTCATTTTTATTAAGTTTATCTAATAATTTTGAGTCTACTCTAAACCCTTGTCTTCTGTGAATTAAAAATACTTTTTCTGCAAATCTTGTTAAGTAAATAGCCTCTTCAACGGCAGCATATCCACCACCGACAACAGCCATTTTTTGACCTTTAAAATTTGCTCCATCACAGACTGCACAATACGATACACCTTTACCATAAAACTCTTCTTCACCAGGCACACCTAAAGTATTTTCTTTTGAACCTGTGGAAATTATTAGTGCTCCACCAGTAATAATGTTTCCATTTGTTAATTCTACATAAAAGAATTTATCTTTTTTAAAACTTTTTAATCCAGAATATTCGATTTTTGCTCCCAGTTCAGTTGCTTGCTCTACAAATTTTAATGCAAGATCAACTCCTTGTATATTTGTATAACCTGGATAATTTTCAATATCTCCAGTTTTAACAATTTTACCCCCAGGTACATCTTTTTCTAAAACAATAACATTTAGTCCAGCTCTGCAAGCGTAAATTGCAGCTGTTAATCCTGCCGGACCTGCTCCAGCAATAATTAAATCATAATCAGCATTAGTAAGACTTTTCATATAATCAACCCTCTTCTCGCCATTTTTTTGGTGCTATAAATTGTGCAATAATTAAAACTATAATTCCTAATACAAAGATTCCACCAATTGATAAGTAGTTCATAACTGGGTTTCATTTAAAAGCAAGTTCATATCTATTTCTAAATGAGTCCAATATTAACCTTATCATTGAATAAATTATAATATAAGAACTTGCAAGAACACCACTATTTATAACAAAATATTTATCAGGATTATTAATTGCATATAACTCACTTGAGTCTCTTGTTATAAAATTTTTAAATCTTGATGAATTTGGTATCAAATCTTTAATGTTTTCCTTATAAGTATTTTTAAGTAAAATTATGTTTGCTTTCAACTTTTCTTGTTCTATTTTTTTATTTTTAAAATTCTCTTTTTCTTTTTTTATTTGTTCATTTAATTTGTATTTATAATTATTAATTTTTTCTACACTTTTTAAATATATATTGACATGATTATCAATAATCTTTTGAGCTCTATTGACATCACTTATGTTTGCTTGGTATAAAAAATAAGCCTTCATCCAAGCTTGACGTTTAGACAACCTATATAATTCTCCTTCGCTGTTGAGCTCAATTTTATATTTTATATCCTCATAAGTGTCTCTATAAACTAGTTCTTCTTTTTTAATTCCTTTTTTAACAGGAAATGCTAATGGATCAACTTTTCAAGGTTTTTTACTAAAAATTATTCCTAAATTTTTAATAAAAAATACTATAATAAATCAGCTTAGAAAAGTTCCAATCATTTCATACAAAAATAATGGTTCTCTATATATTAGTTCTTTTGATAATTCAGATGTTGAAGGGTCTGCATAGTAAAATAATCTTTGTCATACTCACGATGGTAATCATTGAAAGTTTTTTATATCAATTGGTCTACCTAAAATTTCATGGTTAAATAAATTACCCCATCTACCAATTGCTTGACCTAATAAAACGTGTGGCACTATACAGTCAGCATAAGTTCATATAGATATTTTAGTTTTATCTCTTTTTAAATAAAGAAAAACAAAACCACCTACAAATCCACATAAAAATGCTCCAAAAAAACTCATACCAGCTTCTCAAAAGAAAACTATTTTATATATTGGTATACCAGTACCCAGTTTACCAAATATAGATCCACCAATTACACCAGCACCCACAACGATATAAATTGCGTTCATAAAATCTTTCATTGGCATTTTTCTAGTTCATAGGTTTATGGCACAAGCCATAACAGTAACCATAACTCCTATTGTTAAAAAAACACTATATAAAAATGAAAACTTATCACCATCTCCATTTCCATTTTTTCAAGCATCTCAAAACGGATTATCTGAAGCTAAAGAATTAATCATCATCACTAAACTCCTTAACTCTTTCTGTTAATAAAGTCGCATCATCTTCATACAATCCACTTAGTGTAATTTTTAATTTTGATACTGCGGTTTCTATTATGTTTTGAATATTTCTACCAGATGATACTGGTATTTTTAAGTATGGTACATCTGTTCCTAATATTGAATATGTATTATAAACATGACCTAATCTATCTGAATCATCAACACCATCTTTTTTGAAAATTGATAGCTCTACCACAAGGTCCACGGGTGATTCGTCCATTATGACTTTATAACCATTGGTTTTAGCAACATCAATTATTCCAATACCTCTAACCTCTACTAGATTTTTTAAGATTGGGTGGCTTCTACCATATAAATTACCTGCTTTTTTGGTAACAACGATTCTGTCATCTCCTACAAATAAGTGGTTTGATTTTATCAAATCCATTGCCAATTCTGATTTACCAATACCTGATTCCCCAATTAATAATGTACCTTTACCAAAAATATTTATAAAAGATGCATGCATCTCTTCTGAAGGTGCAAAGTAATCATCCATTAGATCCAAAATATCTTTTGTAAAATCGCTTGTCGAATCTGATTTAGTTCTTAAAATGGGTACATTCATCTCTTCTGCTATTTTTATTAGTAACTCATCTTCAAATTTTTTTGTTATAACTATTCCAGGAATATTTTTTTTCATTAATAGCACATATCTACCCCTTCTGTCATTTTCACCAAAATTTTTAATATAATTAAATTCTTTTGTTGACATTAAGATTAATCTATGTGATTTTTCCCCTTGTTCAAAATATCCTGTTAATTCTAAACCTGCTCTATTTATTCCATAAACTTTTATAATATTATCTATATTTTGTTCTCCTGATAAAACTTCTAAATCCAACTTTTCAGCAATTTTTTTTAAAGTTAGTTTTTTCATATGAACACCCCACTATTTGTATTATATATTAATGATAGACTATTTAAAAAATCTTTATAAATAAAAAAGTCTTGATAGACTTTTAATTTATTAACGCAAGTTCTTGATTTTGCTGATTTCTGAAACACCAAATATATTCATTTTGTCATCTATCAAGAAGTTTTTTCACAACTCTAAATGAAAAATATGTTACACTTATGTAAATCGGTAGAGCTATTGGAAGCTTAATTAACTTAGCTATCATATCCAATCAAACTAAATCTCCTTTTCATGAATACATTCAAATTTGATTTAATACCAAGCTTTGTAAAACATAAGGAATAGAATATAGAAGAGCTACTTTCAAAAATAATCTTTTTTCTGATTTTATCAAAAATACTAAGGCTCCAAAAAAACCTAGAACTGCTTTATTTAACATATAACCCGCATGATATCCAAAAGAGTTTGGTATTACATTACCAATTGAATCAATTGAAATACCAGATATTACTCCGCATAAAGGACCAAAACACATTCCCAATAAAAATATAATTCAATCACCAAAAGCTAACCTAACATTACCAAATATAGGTATACTATAACCAACAAAATTTGTAAGTGCTACACTCACAGCTCCAAAAGTTGCCATGATTGTTATGTGTTTAATTGAAATTTTTTTAAATGTAAACCCTTCTAGGGCAAAGGCTAAAATTAGCATGCCAAGTACCAATACCAAACCAATAACATTTGTACTAATATATCAAATCATTTTTTTCCTCCTTATATCAATCATATACTAAAGGTATAAAGTATAAACTTCCACACACTAAAATGTTACAATCGCTATTTTTTAAAAATTCTTTTCAGTCGTAAACTTTATTTTTTGCATTGACTAAATTTAAATCTCAGGCTTTCATATGGTCAAACTTTGTTACATAAAAATTTTTAAACCTACTATCCAAAAATTTAACCATATCATTATTTTCTCTACCTACACTAGAGCCAAATAATATTGTAAACTCTTCTATATTTTTAATTGATTTCACAAGTTCTTGAGCACCATCTAAATTGTGACAACCATCTATTATGAAAAGTGGATCTTTATTTAATATAGTTTGTCTTCCTAGAGGCGGCTCTGTATTTATATCATAAGTTATACCCAAACTTTCTAAAACTTTTTTGGCTATTCCTTTGTTATATTTTTGATATGTCTTGTCATCAAAGTCTTCACAAAAAATTATTTCATTACTTGTATACTTCTTAAAATGTTCCAAATAATTATAATTTTTTTTGGTTGTATATATTTTTGAGTTATGTTTAGCAATTTTTATTTTATTTTCAATTATGTTTTCAATTTTGTTTCCTAAAACTTCTATATGGTCTAATCCAATAGACGTTACACAAACACAAATTTGATTATTAAATACTGATGTAGCATCTTTTACACCACCAATACCAGCTTCAATAACTGCTATTTCAATTTTTTTAAAATTAAAATATTCAATTGCAATAAAAGTTCAAATTTCAAAAAAAGTTAATTCATATTTTTTAAAAAGATCAAAATTATTACCAATGCTTTTCTTCAAAAAATCATCTGGTATAAATTCATTGTTTACTTGTATTCTTTCGTTGTGATAAAGAAAAGCCGGTGATGTAAATAGACCTACATTTCTATATTTTTGAAATAAATTTTTGTAAATAAATGTTGATGTAGATCCTTTACCATTTGTACCAACAACATTGATAACTTTAAAATTATCTTGCGGGTTATTTAGGTCTTCCAACAATTTTTTTAAGTTATACTGCTTTCTAAATAAAATACTTGATGGTATTATTTCTTGACTAACACTAATCATTCAAATATTCTCTCAAGTATTTTGCTGTATAACTCTCTTTGCTTGTTGCAACTTGCTCTGGAGTTCCAGTGGCAAGTATTCTTCCACCACCACTTCCTCCTTCTGGACCCAAATCAATTACATAATCTGAAACTTTTATAAAGTCAAGATTGTGTTCGATTGTTAAGATTGTATTACCCTGATCAACTAAAATATTTAAAACTTGAATTAATCTTTTTACATCATCAATATGTAAACCGGTTGTTGGTTCATCAAGTAAGAATAAAGTTTTTCCAGTAGATTTTTTAAGTAAAAAAGTTGATAACTTAACACGTTGTGCTTCACCACCAGAAAGAGTGGTTGCATTTTGACCTAATTTAATATAGCCAAGTCCAACAGCTAAAATAGTATCAAGTTTATCTTTTATCTTAGGAATATTTTCAAAAAAGTCCGCTGCTTCTTGAACTGTCATATTAAGTACATCTCAAATATTTTTAGATTTAAATTTAACTTGTAAAGTCTCATCGTTATATCTTTTACCTTCGCAAACTTCACACATAACTTCTACAAATCCTAAAAATTGCATGTCAACTCTTACAACACCATCTCCTCAACATGCATCACATCGTCCACCAGGTACATTAAAACTAAATCTTCCTTTTTTGTACCCTCTCATTTTTGCTTCTGGAGTTGCTGCAAACAAATCTCTTATGTCATCAAAAACTGATGTATATGTTGCTGGGTTAGATCTTGGAGTTTTTCCAATTGGATCTTGTGAAATGTAAATTATTTTATCTATATTCTCTGCACCTTTTATTTTTTTATACTTACCTGGTCTAATAAATTCTTTTGCTATTTCTTTTTTTAAACCTTTATAAATTACTTCTTCTAGTAAGGTTGATTTTCCACTACCACTAACTCCAGTTATAGTAACAAATTTTCCCAATGGAATAGTTACATCGATGTTTTTTAAATTATTTTCTGATGCACCTAGTATTTCTAGTTTTTTTCCATTACCTCCTCTTCTATTTTTTGGAACTGGTATAGAAAGTTTTTTAGACAAGTATTTTCCCGTTAATGAGTTTTCATTATTACAAATATCATCATAAGTTCCTTCTGCAACTACTTCTCCACCGTTTACTCCTGCCCCCGGTCCGATGTCAACAATTCAATCTGACTCTTTCATTGTATCTTCATCATGTTCAACAACAATTAATGTATTACCTAAGTCTCTTAGTTTTTTTAATGTTGTGATTAGTTTGTCATTATCTCTTTGGTGAAGTCCAATTGAAGGTTCATCTAAAACATAAAGCACTCCAGATAACTTTGAACCTAATTGCTTTGCTAGTCTAATTCTTTGAGATTCTCCTCCTGATAAAGTTGTAGCACTTCTAGAAAGTGTCAAGTAGTTTAAACCAACTTCGTTTAAAAAACTTATTCTTGATAGTAATTGATTTAAAACTAAGCTAGCAATTTTTTGTTGATGTTCAGTTAACTCCAAGTGTAGTAAAAAATTTAACTCATCTTCAATTGTCATATCAACAAAGTCTGCTATGCTTAAACCATTTAATTTTACACTTAAAGCAATTTCATTTAGTCTTTTACCATCACAAGTTTTGCAAACTTTGGATGACATAAATTTTCCATAGAATTTTCTATTTTCCTCAGACTTGGTACTTAAATATTTTCTTTCAATTAAAGTTGCTACACCTTCTACATAATTAAATCTATTTAAAACATTCCCACTTGAAGAGCTTATAGATCTTTCAATGGGCTCATCGCTACCATAAAAAATTGCTTGTAATTGATTTTCTCTTAGTTGATTTAATGGAGTGTCTATGTCTACTAAATAATAATCACATAAAAACTTAAAGTCTTGTCACTCTAAATTTTGTGTATCAACTATATTTTTAAAATAAATTATTGCACCTTGTCTAATAGAAAGATTTGTATCTGGTGCAATTAATCCTAAATCAGCTTCTAAATTAACTCCTAATCCTGAACAAGTTTCACATGCTCCATTTTTTTTGTTAAAAGAAAATAAATTTGGTTCTAAATTGGGTATCATAAAACCACATTCTCTACAAGAATATTTTGTTGAGTATAAAGTTGTTAAATTATCTTTTTTAGGATAATTTATTTTTATTAATCCATTTGAATAAGTTAGTCCAACTTCAATTGCAGAATAAAGTCTTGATTGCATATCTTCATCTTCTAAATTGTAAACTAATCTATCAACTACAATATCAATGTCGTGTCTTTTATTTCCTTCTAACTCAATTTCTTCATCCAAGTTTCTTACTTCACCATTTACTAAAACTCTAATGAAACCTTCTCTTTGTAATCTTGAGAATAAATCTTTGTGAGTTCCTTTTTTATCCCTAACCACAGGAGATAAAACATAAACTTGTTCACCATTTGTTGTTTTACTTTGCATTGATTTGACAATTTCTTTTAATGATTGACTTTCAATTTTACCGTGCCCATTTATACAATAAGGTGTTCCAACGTTTGCATAAAGTAATCTTAGATGATCATGAATTTCAGTTGTTGTTCCAACCGTTGATCTTGGATTATGACTTGTTGTTTTTTGATCGATTGATATAGCTGGACTAAGTCCTTCAATATCATCTACATCAGGTTTTTCAGTTGACTTTAAAAATTGTCTAGAAAAAGATGAAAGTGATTCTACATATCTTCTTTCCCCTTCAGCATAAATTGTGTTGAAAGCTAAAGATGATTTTCCACTTCCAGATAATCCAGTGAAAACAATTAATTTATTTTTTGGTACTTCAATATCAATATTTTTTAAGTTGTGCTCTCTTGCACCTTTAACAATTATTTTGTCTAGACTCATAACTTACTCCTATTCTGCTTGAATTTCCAAAATTAAATCTCTAAGCTCTGCAGCTTTCTCATAGTTTTGTTCTTTTGCAGCTTCCAACATTTCTTTTCTAATTTTTTCAATCAAGTTCTCTTTTTGTTTTTGCTTATCTTTTTTAGATTTATTTATTTGATCTATGGCACTTCTTATTTTTGAATCTGTAATACCAAAGTCACTAATTTTTTTGATAATTGTTTTTGGAATAATATTATTTATTTTATTATATTCAATTTGCTTTGTTCTTCTTCTATCTGTTTCTTCCATAGCTTCTTTCATCGCTTGTGAAATAGAGTTTGCAAAAAATATTACTCTACCTTCAGCATTTCTCGCTGCTCTACCAACCGTTTGAATTAAACTTCTTGTATTTCTCAAAAATCCTTGTTTGTCTGCTTCGAGTATACACACCAAACTTACTTCAGGTATGTCCAATCCCTCACGCAACAAGTTAACACCAACAATTACATCATAAACTCCTTTACGAAGATCAACCAAAATTTCATTACGTTCTAGAGTTTTCAATTCTGAATGAAGATAAGCAACTTTGATATTTCTTCCCTGTAAAAATGTTGTTATATCTTCAGATTGTTTAATGGTAAGTGCTGTTATAAAAACTTTTTGTTTTTTTTCGACAACTTTATGAATGTTTTCAATTATAACTTCCATTTGATTTGTTGTTGGAAGAATTGTAATTGTTGGATCAATTAGTCCTGTAGGTCTAATTATTTGTTCAACATACTCATTGTTTGTTAATTGTAATTCATAATCGCCTGGTGTTGCAGATGTATAAATAACATCATTTAATTTAGATGTGAATTCTTCAAAGTTAAGAGGTCTATTATCTAAAGCACTAGGCAATCTAAATCCATACTCAACTAATGTTTCTTTTCTACTTCTATCTGTATTGTACATTCCTCTAGTTTGGGGAATCATCATATGAGACTCATCGATTATAGTTAAAAAATCTTTTTCGAAATAATCTAAAATAGTAAATGGCGTTGCACCTTTAGGTCTGAAGTCCAAGTGTGCTGAATAGTTTTCAATTCCACTACACATTCCAAACTCAGCCAATGTTTCCATATCGTATTTAGTTCTTTTAGCTAAACGATCAGCCTCTAATAATTTTCCGTTATCTAAAAATCATTGCACTCTTTCTTCTAATTCCTTATTTATATTTTCTATAGCATGATTTAATTTATCTCATTGAGTTACATAATCTGCTGCAGGAAATATTGTGAACATTCTGTACTTTTCTTTAACTGTGTTGTTTAAAACATCCATTATGTCCAAAGCTTCTATTTCATCTCCAAACATTGATATTCTTAAATAAAATGAGTCTGTTCAACTTGGTGATATTTGTATAATATCTCCCTTTGCGCTAAATTCTCCCATGCTAAGATTATTGTCATTTCTTGTGTATCCTGTTTTTACCAAAAATGATAATAAGTCTCTCTTAGAAATGGATTGTCCAACTTTCAATTCAAAAAAAACTTCACCGTACTCCACTGGGTTTTGGCTTGCATAAATTGCAGCTACGGAAGCTACTACAATAACATCTGTTCTTGTGATTAATGCATTTTTAGCACTAAGTCTCATCATTTCTAATTCATTGTTTCTTTTCGCATCTTTATCAATGTACAAATCTCTTGCTGGTAAATATGCTTCTGGTTGATAAAAGTCAAAGTTAGAAACATAATACTCAACTCTATTATTAGGAAATAGTTCTTTTAATTCTATATACAATTGCATTGCCAAAGTTTTATTGTGAGCCAAAACAAGAGTTTGTCTATTGACGTTTTTTATAATGTTGGCCATTGTAAAAGTTTTACCTGTACCAGTTGCCCCCATTAGAACTTGATGCTTTTTATTTTTAGCCAAACCTTCTAGCAATTGTGATATTGCTTGTGGTTGATCACCACTCGGTTTGTATTCTGTAACTAATTCAAAATTTCTTCTTTCTTTCTTCATTTTTTCACCTACATAAAAATACTAGGAATTGCTCCTAGCTCATCTGTGTTGCTATTAAATAATAACACATAAAGTAATAAAAAAATTACAAAAAAATTTTAAGAAATTTTTTTGTAATTAATTAACCTATTTTTACTTTTGTTTGTACTTGTTCTGTATCTTCAATTTCGTCTTCTTTTATCGTACCGTCTGGATTTGTTTTTATTCTTTTGACAATGTTACCTTCAGAGTCTTTCATCACATACTCACCAGATTGATCTTTTACAAATTTGCTATCTAACTCAGATGCTATTGCTAACAATACTTGAACTTCAACTTCAAGTTGAGGTACATCTTCTGGTTTTGCCTCTGCTAAAAGTTTCTCATAAGCTTGTTTTACATCAGAAACTGAAAATAATTTTCCCATTAAGCCGAATTTCTGAACCATTGCGTCCATGTTTTCTTGAGTAAGTTCTTGCGCTTTTTGTCTTCTTTGAGCAACCACTTCATCAAGTTTATCCATCAATCCTGAAATTATGTGTTCTTGAATTTCTAGTTTTCTTTGTCTTTCTGGATCATCAATGAATTTTTCTTTAAGTTCTTGGAAACGTTTTTCAACATTGTTTCTTGCAAATTCTTCTGGTGCAATTCCGATTTCTTTTAGAATTTCATCAATATCTTTTTCAGTAACATTAATTACTGGTCTTTCATCTTTCTTCTCTAAATCACCAAGATTTATTTTTATTTCTGGACCAGATTGTTGTTCTTGACCACTTGCTGAGAATGAATTATTTAGTTTTTCAATAGCTTCAAATGCAATATTTATTTTCATTCTATTAAATAATTTTGCAGACTCTTCTACATATTCACTTAGTGGATTATTTTGTGCATATTGTTGTAAATAAATACCACTTCTTAGTTTTTGAGATAAGTTAATGTGGTGTGTTCAAAATTTATCAAACGCTTGTAGGATAGTTCTTCTTTCCATTTCATGAATAACATTGTCTGGAACACCATCAATTTTTCTTTTATAAAGTTCCATCATTTGGTCTTGAATTATTTTAGCCATTTGGTGTTTTTCAAGACCAACTAAATCAGATTCTTTAACAGAGTTTTCTGGAACATAAATATTATTAATTCTACCAATCAACATATTTACATTAACTGTTCTTTCACCTCTCACAAGTTCTGAACATTCATCTACAAGTTCAAAAGCAACTGTGTATTGAAACCTAGACAAAACAAACTTTAAGTCTTCTTGCAATAAGATGTCATCTCTTTGAGAGTACATAGCTTCACGCTGTTGTGAAAGAATATTATCATAATCAAGAACATTTTTTCTTTGGTCAAAGTTTAAACCCTCTAATTTTTTTTGGGCATTTGTAATTGCTCTTGTAAACATTCTTGACTTGATATGATCCTCACCTAATTTTTTTAAGAAATATTCTCTCAATTTTGGAGCTGTAAATCTAATCATTAGTTCATCTTCCATTGAGATATAAAATCTTGATGTTCCAGGATCACCTTGACGACCAGCACGTCCTCTTAACTGGTTGTCAATACGTCTTGCTTCGTTACGTTCTATTCCCATAACAAATAATCCACCAAGTTTTTTAGTTTCTTCTGACAATTTAATATCTGTACCACGACCAGCCATATTGGTTGCTAGCGTAATAGATTTAAATTGACCTGCTTTTTCAACAATTTCTGCTTCTCTTAAGTGGTTCTTAGCATTAATCATCTCAAATTTTAGATTTGCTTTTTCTAAATTTCTCGCAACTTGTTCAGATGATTCAACACTAGTTGTTCCTATAAGAACCGGTCTACCTTGGTCATTTAATTCTTTTAAATCTTTTATCAAGTGTTTAAACATTGCTTGTTTAGTTGCAAATGTTAAATCAGGTTCATCTTTTCTAATTACTGGAACATTAGTTGGACAAACAATAACTCTTGTGTTATAAATTTTTAAAAATTCTTCTTCTTCTGTTTTTGCTGTTCCTGTCATACCAGAAAGTTTGTTATATAATCTATAAAAGTTTTGGTATGTAATTGTTGCTAATGTATATGTTTCTTCTTCGATTTCAACATTTTCTTTTGCTTGTAAAGCTTGTTGCAATCCGTCACTATATGCTCTACCAGGCATAACCCTTCCTGTAAATTGATCAATCAAAAGTATTTCATTTTCTTGTACAGTATATTCAATTTCTTTTTTAAATGTAAAGTTAGCTTTTAAAGCATTCATAATCAAGTGAAAAACTTCAGTATTTCTAAAATCAAATAGATTTTCAATACTAAAATATTTTTGTGCTTTTTTAATTCCTTCATCTGTCAAATAAACTTGTTTAGATTCCAAATCAATTTCTACATCTTCTGGTTCTTTCAGTGATTTAGCACAGGCATCAGCTGCTTTATATAAATTAATTCTATTTTGACTTCCTCCAGAAATAATTAGTGGAGTTCTTGCCTCATCGATAAGTACTGAGTCGGCCTCATCGATGATTGCATAATTTAATTTTCTTTGTACTTTTTGTTCAAAAGTATAAACCATGTTATCTCTTAAATAATCAAAACCTAGTTCAGCATTGGTTGTGTAAGTAATATCTGCAGCATACGCTTCTCTTTTTTGATCTTTAGATGATTCTCTACTATTTAACCCGACTGTTAATCCTAATGCATTAAAAACTTGACCATTTATTTCACTATCTCTTTTTGAAAGGTATTCGTTAACTGTTACAACATGTACACCTTGTCCAGATAGTGCATTTAAATATGCTGGAAATAATCCTGTTAGGGTTTTCCCTTCCCCAGTTCTCATCTCAGCAATATCTCCTTCATGTAAGATAATTGCTCCGATTAACTGAACTTTATAAGCTTTCATTTTTAAAACTCTTCAAGCTGCTTCTCTAACAACCGAAAAAGCCTCTATTAAAAGACTATCTACAGATTCACCTTCTGCAATACGATCTTTAAATTCTTGTGTTTTAGCTTTTAACTGTTCATCACTTAATTGTGAATAAACACTTTCATTATTAATTATTAAATTAGCTTTCTTTGCATGTTTATTAATAATACTTTTATCTCTTGCCATTAAGCATTGACTTCCCTTCTGTATTAAATAAAAAGTTTTTAAGCATCAAATTTATTATATAATTTTTTAAATATAAAATCACTCTTATTTTAAGTTTTTAATATAAGAGGTATCTTTTAAAATCCTATAAATACTAATTATTTTTTTTACATTGAGTTTTTTAGTAAAAATGGGTACAATATTAATGATTATAATAAGGATTAAATAATGAAGGTTCTTTCAGAAAATACAGTTTATACATTTGAAGAAACAATAAAAAAATCCAAGTTTATAACCTACATTGCTACGATAAAAGATAAAGAGCAATTAGAATATTTTATTTCTAAATATAGAAGAAAAGATGCTAGACATAATTGTTGGGCTTATAGAATAGGAAATAACATTATTACCGCAAAGTATGGATATAACAATGATGGTGAACCTACAGGAACTGCTGGTGAGCCTTTATTAAAATTAATAGAAACAAACGATTTAACTAATATAGTAATTTTTTGTGTGAGATATTTTGGCGGTATAAAATTGGGTACTGGTGGTTTACAAAAAGCTTATAGCAATGGTGCTATTACCTTACTTAAAGAAGCTAATACCAAACAATTAGAGCTTTTATATAGTGTAAAAATAAAATTTTCAATAACAAATATCAAAATGATTAATAATTTTTTAAATACTATTAAAGTTTTTGATTATAATCAATCTTTTAAAGAAAAAGAAGTTTTTTTTGAGTTTAAAATTGACAATATTGAAAAATTAAACACGATTTTAAATATAGTAGAGGTTGTTGAAAAAAATAGAGATTTTTATTAGAGAGGAATTTTTATGCAAACAGAAAAGAAAAAAATAGTTATTGTTGACGGATATCACTTATTACATAAGGGATATTATGGATCATTAAAAAGAAAAAAAGTTGCTGTTAATAGAGATGGTGTTCTAATTAACGCTGTTTATGTTTTTGTTGCAAAAATCAATGAAATGGTGGCAAGTAAAGAATATCACACAGTGATTGTTACATTTGATGTAGGAAAGGATTGTTGAAGGAGAGAATTGTATCCAGCATATAAAGCAACAAGAAAAGAAACTCCTAATGATTTGATACCACAAATGCAACTTGTTCGTGATTTTTTATCGGCAGCCAATATTCCTTGGTATGAAAAAAATTATTTTGAAGGTGATGACATAATAGGAACTATAACAAGAATAGCTGTTCAACTAGGTTATAAAGTTGATATCATTTCAAATGACAAAGATACCTATCAACTTGTTTCTGATGATGTAAACATAATTTCTCAACAATCTAAAAAAACTAAAAAAGAGGTAATAACAGAAAAAGAAGTTATTGAAAAGTTTGGATGTAAACCAAGTCAAATTCCAGATATAAAAAGTCTGCTGGGTGATCATTCCGATAACATCAAAGGGGTTAAAGGAATGTATTACAATACAGCAATTAGTTTAATTCAAAAATTTGGGTGTGTAGAAAACATATTTGAAAACTTAGATCAACTTTCTGCTAAAAATCGCGTAAAAATGGAACAATGTAAAGAACAGGTGCTACTTAATAAAAAAATAGCAAGAATATTAAAAGATGTTAATATCGGTAGAATTAATTTTAAACCTTTACAAATTAATTATGTTAGATTTATGGGGTTTTTAAAGAGAGAAAGAATGTGGGCATTTACAAAAGTTATAGAGCAAAAAAGAAATGAACAGATTTTGGAAAGACAAAAAAGAATGAATAAGGATAATAATGATTTAGAAAAAGTTAATGGCAATAATAATGTATCTAAGAGTTTTAATATTAACAAAACTAAAACTCCAAATCACTTAAAAAAACCATTGTCTGATAAAAGTTCAACAAAAGTAAATAACCTTAATTTCAATGATAAAACTAAAAAATAAAAAAGCATTTGCTAAAATGCTTTTTTATTTTTTAATTATCTAAGAAAGTAAGAGCTCCCTTATAGTAGATGCTTTTTTTCGCATACTCGTTAGCTTCTAAAATAATTTCGTCAACTTTATTTTGTCAACTGTCCCTGTTTTCAAGTTCAGAAATTTTATAAATTATGTAGCCAATAAAAGCATCACCAGCTCCTGTTGTGTCAACCGGGTTAACTGCTCTTTCGACATCATATCTTTTCGCTCATTCACTGTTTCCAACAAAACATCCATCCGGACCTAAGGTGATAAAGAATGTAGCATTATGATAAAGTTTAATTAACTTTTCAAATCCTCTATCACAATCTTTTTCCCCAGTTATTACTTCTAATTCTGCATCACTAATTTTTATAAAATCAGCACTTTCTAAATATTCAGAAATTTTTTTATTAAAAGTTTTTGTGTCTTCATTTCACAATAAGTTTCTTCAGTTCGGATCAAACACTATAAATTTTTTCAATTTTTTAGATTCAGTCAAAAGTTTTTTATAAGTTTCTTCAGATTTATTTCCAAGAAGAGCAGTGGCGCTACCGAAATGTAGTATTGAAAAATCTTTTAATTTATCTTTCACTACTTCAAATTCCATGTTTTGATCTGCATCTAATTCAAATGTAAAGTTTCTTTCTCCATCTTCAAATATTGAAACATATGCTACTGTTGTTTTGTGATTTTTTAAAACTTGTATTGTATCAGTATCTACATTGTATTTTTTTAAGGTATTTAAAATATTTTTTCCGTTATCATCATCGCCTATAGAACTCAAAAGAGATGATTGGCCACCTAGATGGTTTATAGTACAAGCAACGTTTAGTGGTGCCCCACCCACGTTAGCTTCCAAAACTTTATTGTCTTGAACAATTATATCAAGTAATGATTCCCCTATGCACAATACTTTTTTCATAATTTTTCTCCTAGTTGCTTACTTTCATTGGTTTAATATCTGCAACTTCTAAATCTAGCTCTTTTCCAAAAACAATTTTATCAAAATCTTTAACAAAAAATCTTGAAGTGAAAATGGTTTTATAATCATCTGCAAATAACTCTATAGTTGAAGAATCTATGAAAACTTCAACTCATTGTTCTTTATCTTTTACTTTTCTAATAGCATGTCTTGGAGCTTCAAAAGCATAGTCCACTTGTTCAGATTGATGAGATCTATCTAAAATAATTTCATCTTTTGTAAATTCAACTTCCACAAACTCATTATTTTTATTCATAATTTTAAACCCATTATTTCCGTCAAGTTTAAATTTTAAATGTTTTGCTTTATGAACATCAACTGAGTTTGTTTTTAAACTTTTTTGGTTATGTAAAACATTTTTACTAAAGTCGCTATAAGGTTTTTGAACTAATCATTCACCTTCAACACTTAGTTCTCTTGGTATTGTAATTAATGAATGTCAAGAATATTTGTCTGTTGGGTATTGTATATCACATCCACCAAATCAACCGAATCACAATAATTTATCCTGAGCTCAGTAGGTTTGAGGAGCATAGAAATCATGACCGAAGTCTACGGTTCTCATTGCAAAATCTTCGTGTAGTTCTTTACTGTTAACGTCAAATTTACTTAATAGTGTGTAAACAACATTTCTAGAGTTGTTTAATTCATATTTGTCATTTTTGTCAAAATAACCTTCTGCTGATATAAAAAATAAATACTTATCTCCAACTTTATCAAGGTTTGGACATTCTCACATATATCCATATGTATTATTTTTAATTGATGGTCTTAAAACGGTTTTAAATTCAAATTTATCGTAGTCAATCATTTCATAAACTGCAAGTCCTCCAAGATCATCGTCTTTCATTCTAACACCAAAAACCATATAATCTTTATTTTCATGTCTAAATATTTTTGGGTCTCTAGCGTGTGGAGTGAATTTTGAACCATCTCAAGGAACTGCAATTCTTTTATTGATAACTTTTCCATTTTCAAAATCTGCTACAAGTTGAACCTCTTCTGTCATTTCTCCTTTACCATCTTCCATATTACCTGTGTAATAAATTTTAACAGTATCACCAAAGTCATGTGCACTTCCTGAAAAAGCTCCGTACTGTTCTTTTTCGTGATCCGGAACAACAGAAACTCCTTGATCTTCATAGTTAACAAAATCTTTTGTTGTTAAATATCTTCAATGTTTAAATCCATGGTATGGTTCAACTGGAGTTCATTGATAATGAATATGGTGAACGCCATCTTTAAATAACAAACCATTTGGATCATTTACTAAACCATTTGGTGAAGCTATATGGTAAGTTGGTCTATAATATTTATCACTTGCCACTAGCTTATTTGATTCGTCATAATATTTTTGATCTATTTCTGTGCATTTTTTTCATTCAATTTCTTTTATTTTATTCATTTTCTTTACCTACTTTTTTAACTTTTTCTTTTTTATTTTTTATTTTATTTGTAATAATCTCTGCTCCTGGGATTGGTGCAAAATCTCTATCTAAAATTGATTTAGTCATTTTTTTAAAGTAATTTACTCTTGAAAGTAATATTGTTGCTAAAACTGTTGTCCCAATTGTTGCAACTAATGCTATTGCCATTCAGAAGAATCCACCCGGTGCTCACGTAGTCATATTGAAAGCAGCATATTGTGGATCTTGGGCATAAGGAATTATACATAAGAATACCAAGAATGATGCAGGACCCATTGTTGTTAATACGTCTGACATTGTTGTAATTACAATTCCTACAGTTGTTCCTATACTTGCTGCTATTACCGGGAATAAGAATCTTAGTGTAACTCCGAACAATGCGGGTTCAGTTGAACCTCCAATAAATGCAATTAAGTATGATGGTACAGCTGTTTTTTGTAGCTCTTTATTTTGTCTATTCATAACCGCAAAAACTAAACAGCTCGTTGCCACAGCGATGTTCAATTGAGTGAACATCGCATTAATTGATATTGCTCCATATGTCATAAATTGTTGTAAACTAACAACAACAAATATTTGTATAAATCCAGTAACTACCAGTCAAGGAAGTAGTATACCAAATAGTGGGTTAAAGATGTATTTAGCAATTCGGTGAGTTGATGCTCATAAAACACCAACGTTCATTCCGTAAGTTATAAGCATTCCTATTGGCGCTAATATTAATAAACCAACAAAGAATGATACCAATGTTACTAATGGAATTCCAAGTAATTCTTTTACAACTCCATATTTAATTTTTCTAACAAGTCTTTCTAGATAAACTGCCATGAAAGCAATTAATACCAATGGTAAAATTTGACCTTGATAAGATATTTTTCAAGGATATCCACTTTCAAAACTTGAAAATGATCAACTAGTCTCAACACCATTTGAATCGACATAACTTTGTCCTCAATCAAATAACCCTTTGTTTCCGCTCATAAAGTCATTTGTTTGTGCAAAGTCTTTGGCACAAAGAACTACCCCAATGGAAATACCAATTGCTTGACTACCTCTCATCATTTTAAATACTGATCATGGAATTAAAATACTAAATGCTAATGTCATAGCGTTCTGTAATGAAGCAAACATTTTACCCATAGTGGCTGCAACTTCTCCGGTATCTTTAATTGTTGAGCCTTTAACTTCAATATTGTTAATAATATTTGCAAACGTAGATATTATTGATAATGTTATCAAGTAAGGGATAATTGGTTTTACTAGTACCCCAATCCCATCTGTCACTGTTTTAAAAAAGTTCTTTTTAACAGTTAATTTTACATCAAATAAGTTTGGAACTCTTTTTAAAGAAACTCCCAATGTAATTAAAAAGTCTTTATTGAATTCTTCAAGATTTGTTTTAACTACAAACTGAACTAGATTTTCTTTTGCAATTGTACCGCTAACTAGCTCTAATTTTTCAATTTCGTCTAGTTTAACAAGTTCAATATTTTTAACTCTAATCCTCATTCTAGTGGCACAATGACTAACGTTTTCAATGTTTTCTGAGCCACCAAAATAATCAGCAATCAAAGAAACATCTTTATCTATGTTTCTTTTAGAACTAAATATTTTCATACCTTCCTCCATCAAATAGAAATGGTGTTAAAAATACAAACATCTAATTTCTATTTGGTATTATTAAAACACAAATTTTTGGTTTTTTTTGGTTTTTTTTGGTTTTTTTTATTTTTTTTGGAAATTTTGGAAAATTTTGTAAAAAGTGTACAAAAAAACTTCTAAAAAAGAAGTTTTTTTAATTATATTTTTGGTCCTATTTGTTTACCTTTATCATCAATTTCATATAACCATGGAGTTAATAATTTAACCTCTTCTCTGGTTACTTGCAAAATCCCCCTGTGAACATGAACATATTTCACACCCTCAGAGTTTGTATATTTAACAGTTCCAATTTGTAATGTAGAAACAATTGGTGTATGTCTTGCATAAATTGTTAAGTCACCAGCTGTTGTTTGAACACCAACGTGATTAACCTCAATAGAATTTAGAAAAATTCCATTTGGAGTAATTATTTTAAGTTTTAAAGAACTCATAGATTACCCTTCTTTTTTGTATTTTGCAAGAACTTCTTCAATAGATCCAACATACATAAACATTGTTTCAGGAATGTCATCTAGTTCACCATTTAATATAGCTTTAAATGATGCTATTGTATCTGAAACACTAACATATTTTCCACTACGACCAGTAAATTTTTCTCCAACAGTAAATGGTTGAGACATGAAGTTTCTTATTTTTCTTGCTCTATTAACTGTTACTCTATCTTCTTCAGAAAGTTCATCCATACCAAGAATTGCTATGATTGATTGTAATTCTTTGTACTTTTGTAAAGTTTCTTGAACTCTTAAAGCAGTTGTATAATGCTCTTCTCCAACTATTTCTGGATCAAGCATTCTTGAACTTGAAGATAGTGGGTCAATAGCTGGATAAATTCCAAGTGCTGCAATTGATCTATCTAAAACAACTCTGGCATCCAAGTGTGCAAAAGTTGTTGCTGGAGCAGGGTCGGTCAAGTCATCGGCAGGAACATAAACAGCTTGAACAGATGTAATTGATCCTTTTTTAGTTGATGTAATTCTTTCTTGTAATGCACCCATTTCAGTTGCAAGTGTTGGTTGGTAACCAACAGCTGAAGGCATTCTACCCAATAAGGCAGAAACTTCTGATCCAGCTTGTGTAAATCTAAAGATGTTATCAATAAATAATAGAACATCTTGATGTTTTTCATCTCTAAAATATTCTGCAATAGTTAGTCCTGTTAAGGCAACACGCATTCTTGCTCCTGGAGGTTCATTCATTTGTCCAAAAACTAAACTAGTTTTATCAATAACTCCAGCTTCAATCATTTCATAGTAAAGGTCATTACCTTCTCTAGTACGTTCACCAACTCCAGCAAAAACTGAAATACCCCCGTGGGCTTTGGCCACGTTGTTAATCAATTCTTGAACTAGAACCGTTTTTCCAACCCCAGCTCCTCCGAACAATCCAATTTTTCCACCTTTTGAGAATGGCATCATTAAGTCAACAACTTTAATACCTGTTTCTAAAATTTCAGCAGAAGTTGAAAGTTCGTCGTAACTTGGAGCAGTTCTATGAATTGGCATTCTTTTTGAGTCAACAGGAGGTTTTTCATCAATTGGATCTCCAAGAACATTAAACATTCTTCCAAGAACCCCATCTCCTACTGGAACACTAATTGGTGCTCCTGAGTTTTTAGCCTCCATACCTCTAACAAGACCTTCAGTTGGTCCCATAGCAATAGTTCTTACTAAATCATCTCCGATGTGTTGAACAACTTCTAGAACTAGTTTACTTCCAGCATTATCTAACTCAACTGTGTTATATAATTCTGGCATTTCGTTTTCACTAAATCTTACGTCAACAACCGGACCCATAACTTGAACCACTTTACCTAAACTTGTTTTCATAAAATAATTTCCTCCATATTAATCATCACTTTGAGCATTGGCCCCACCAACAATTTCACTAATCTCTTGAGTAATGTTTTCTTGTCTTTTACGGTTGTAAGCAATACTTAAAGTTTCTGATAATTCTTTACCATTTTTTGTAGCAGCTTCCATAGCAGTTCTTCTACTTGCTTGTTCTGAAAGTTGTGATTCTAAAATGGTTCCAAAAATAATTGTATTTAAATATAAAGATACTCCTGTTGCAAGAACTGTTTCAGCATCTGGTTCTAGTAAAATATCTTCTCCAGTATTTTTGCTTTCATTAGTTTTTACTATTGGAAATAAATTTATAATAGTTGGTTCATAAGTTACATTGTTAATAAATTTTGTATAAACAATATTTAATGCATCTATTTCTTGTTGAGAATATCAACCCAATAAATCTGATGCTAAGTAGTTTGCTTCTTGACTTGTGTAATTTACATCCACATTGGTAATAGCTCTACGAATTGTTAATTTATTTGAGTTGCAATAACTAACAGCTTTATTACCTATTGCCACCACTTCGTCATCAGGACCAATAAGTCCTTTAATTTTTTTAAAAATATTGGCATTATATCCACCACATAAACCAAGGTTAGAAGAAATAATAACTCATAAAGTTTTTTTAATTTCTTTGTTTGGTTTTTTTAAAAAAATTGAGTCTTCTGAGTGTGAAATTATGTAATTAAAAACATTATAGATTTCATCCAAATAAGCATGAATATCTCCAACTCTTTTTGAAATACGTTTAAGTTTGGCTGTCGCAACAAGTTCCATTGCTCCTGTAATTTTCCCAATATCTTTCACAGAAGCTATTTGTGTTTTTAATTCACTTAGGTTAGGCATATTATTTTAATTTATTCCATTCTTCTTGTGAACCGTAGTTTGTTGCTTTTCAATCTTTTAAGTGATTTGTATATTCTTTAATTACTTTAATAATTTCAGTTCTAACTTTTGTTGTTAAATCATCATCAAATGCTTTTTCAGCTTCTAGTTGTTTTACTAAAGCTTTTGCTTTTTCATTTGATTTAAAGTGTTTTAAAAGTTCAACCTTAAATCCAACCATTTCTGAAACTGGTAATCATTTAATCAATCTTTCTTTAATTGCTAAAAGAATGATTGCTTGTTTAACTTGACTAATTGGACTATATTGTCTTTGTTTTAATAATTCAACAATTTTTGCTCCGTGATCTAGAGTTGCTTTTGTAGATTCATCCAAATCACTACCAAATTTTGCAAATGCTTGCAATTCATAGTATTGAGCTAACTCAAGTTTTAATGTACCACCCATTTGTTTAACGGCTTTAATTTGTGCTGAACTACCAACCCTAGAAACTGAAAGTCCTGTATCAACAGCAGGTCTAATTCCTGAGTTAAATAATTGTTCTGACAAGAATATTTGTCCATCAGTAATTGAAATAACATTAGTTGGAATATATGCTGAGATATCTCCAGCTTGTGTTTCAATAATTGGAAGAGCAGTAATACTTCCTCCTCCAAATTTTTCGTTAACTCTTGCAGCTCTTTCTAATAATCTTGAGTGTAAGTAGAAAACGTCCCCTGGGTAAGCTTCTCTACCTGGTGGTCTTCTTAGCAATAGTGCTAGTGTACGATAAGCTATAGCGTGTTTTGATAGGTCATCATAAATAATTAAAACATCATCTCCACCAGCCATTCATTCTTCTGCAATTGAAACTCCAGTATAAGGAGCTATATATTGCATAGGTGCTGATTCACTAGCAGAAGCAGAAATAACAGTTGTAAATTCCATTGCTCCAGCTTGTTTTAATTTTTCTACAACTTGTGCAACTGTTGATTCTTTTTGTCCAATAGCAACATATACACATTTAACATTTTTACCTTTTTGATTAATAATTGAGTCAATTGCAATTGATGTTTTTCCTGTTTGTCTATCACCAATAATTAACTCCCTTTGACCTTTTCCAATTGGAATAATTGAGTCGATTGAAAGAATACCAGTTTCTAAAGGTTGGTCAACTGATTTTCTTGACATAACTCCTGAAGCAATTTTTTCAACAGGAGCTCATTTTTTATTTTTTAATGGTCCATTACCATCAATTGGATTACCAATTCCATCTAAAACTCTTCCAAGTAGTTCATCTCCAACTGGAGTTTCAACAACTCTGTTTGATCTTTTTACTTTATCACCTTGTTTAATTTCACTATCATCACCCATAATAACAGCACCAACTGCACCGTCCTCTAGGTTCAAGGCCATTCCATAAATGTTGTCATTAAAAATTAATAGTTCACCCATCATAGCTTTGTCTAGTCCAAATAATAAGGCAACACCATCACCAATACTGGCAACAGTACCAACTTCTTGAACGACAAGATCTTTTCCATAATCTTGAATTTGTTTTTTAATTACTTCAGATATCTCATTTATTTTTAGTGGCATAATATCACCTTACCTTTATTTTCTATTTATAATGACTTTTCTTCTCATATCAAGCATTTTACCTTGAACTGATGAGTCAAATCTTTTGCCATCAATTTCAACCAAAATTCCTGCTATAAGTTCTTCACGTATAACATTTTCTAAAATAACTTTTTTGTTTGTTTTGTTTGATAGTTTAGATTCAATTTTTTTGATTGTTGCTGAATCTAAAGGTGAAATTGAGTAAACTGTACCGTATAAAGAGTCAGATACTTTTAGTAAATCTGTTATAACTTGTCTAAATATATCAATTGTTGCTTGAAATAAATTACGACAAATCAAAAGTTTTAAAGTATTTAATAAATTAACATCAATTTTTGATGCAAATGCTTTATCTAACATTTTTATTCTATCTTGTAAATCAATACTTCTGTTTGAGAAAAAATCAATTATTTCATGATCTTTTAAAAATAAAGCATTTAAATCTCTAGCAGTACTTAAGAATTCTTCCACTTTTTTATTTTCAGTTGCAATTGTTGTAATTGCACTTGATCAATTTTTAATTAAACTCTGTTTTGCAAACATTTAAAGTTAATCAATATTGTTTAAGAATTCTTCAATAAGTTTTTTGTTTGTGTCGCTAGAAACATTTTTTGCCAAAATTTTTTGAGCAGCCTCAAAAGCTAAATCAATGATTTCTTTTCTTATGTCTTCTTGAGCTTCGCTTCTTTCAGACTCAATAGCTTGTTTAGCATGTTCTTGAATATTTTGTGCTTCTTGTTTTGCACTATCAATGATTTCAAACTTCATTTCGTCAGCTTCAGTTTTAGCTTTAACCAAAATTTGTTTTGATTCATCTTTTGCACTTATAAGTAATTTTTCAACGTCTTTTTTTTGTCTATTAGCTTGAGCTTGTTTTGAAGCAGCATCATCTAGTAGTTCATTAATTTTACGTCTACGTTCTTCTACCATTTTTTTAAATGGTTTATAAACAAATTTTACTAACAAAATAATAATTATTATTGTTGATAAAATATGTGCTATAAAGTTTGGTAAATTCGGAAATAATGCTTTTGTTACTTCTGGAACTCCAGCCTGATCTTCACTATATAAAGTGATACTACTTATTCATTCAAACATATTTTGAGTCTCTTATTAAAGAACGAATAAGATCAACATAGCAATAACTAAAGCATATATAGCACCAGACTCTGAAATCCCTGCAGTAATAATTAGTGTTGAAGTAATTTTACCTGCAACTTCGGGGTTACGTCCAATTGCAAGACAAGCACCGTGACCAACTACTCCTTGTCCAACACTAGCACCGATCATACCTATACCAGTTAGACCTGCACCTACCCCGTATAAACCTTTTTGTAAATCACCAGTAATTGTACTTTCGAACATTATTGCTGGTAAAATTGAAATTCAAGCTTCACTAAATTGTGAAGCTACTGTAAATAATTGTGCGAACATAATTTTTCTCCTTTATTGCACAGCTTGTGCCATTTCTTTTCCTTTTGATTTAATTTCTTTTGCTTCTAATTTAATTTCTTTTGCTTTTATTTTTTTAGCTTTTCTAGTATGATCGTGTTCATTAGATGATTCTTTTTCACTATGTTCACCATCTTTTGCGTTTGATCAGTAAGAAAGAGTTAACATTGTAAATACTATTGATTGGATAAATCCATCAAATAAATCAAAGTATAAATGCAACCATGGTAGCATTATGACTGAAATAAAGTTGAATCCACCTCATCAATATTTGTATTGTGCATAGAAATCTGAACCTCAAATTTCATTAGCCATTCCTCTATGTCCAAAAATTGCTCCTTCAGCATTAATAAGTGCTCCATATAGCAATCCCAAAATAATTGATCCAGCAATCATATTACCAAATAACCTAAATGACAATGATAGAATAGGAACAAATTGTGTAAATATTTCTATTGGGTTGTGTAAAAATTTTATAAAGAATAAAAATTTTTGATATCTCAATCCATAGTAATAAATTCCTATAAATGAAACTATTGCCATTGATAATGTTACTGTATATGAGCTAGTTAACGGTTCAAAACCAAGCAGCGAAATGACTGATGAAACAAGTATGTACATAAAAATATACATAGCATATGGGGTAAGATGTCTAAATTTTTTACCCATAGTTGTAACAACCATATTTTCTATTGAAGTTATGAAGGATTCAGTAAGAACTAAAAAACCACTTAACTGTTCACCTTCTTTAATATTTCTGATTTTTACATTATATGTAATGCAAAAAGAGCAAATAATAATTAAAGTTGCTACTATAGAAAATAACTGCGGGGTTATGATATTCCAGTTTTCAGTAAGTTGACTCATATTCTCCCCCTATTTAAAAAATACCTGACAAACATTTATTTAACTAATTTTTTAATATCATTGGAAAAATTAAAGATATTAAAAAACCAATCAATACACCAAAACTACTTACGTAATTAGGTAAATAAATGCTTATAAGGAGTGGAACCATATATAATCCTAATCTCAGTATTGAAAAAAATACATAGAGATGAGGATTTTGATTTTGTGCTAGTTTCTTTGATGATACGTATAATAGTAAAAATGATGCAAACCCAAAAGCTGCTGCTGCTATAAAACCAACTATTCAAGAATAATCGATTACACTAAATAAATTTAAAACTACCAATATTACGGTTAACGCGATGTAAATTGGTAGTAATATCATGTAAATATATTTAATGTTTTTTTTGAAAAGAGTTTTAAGCATTGTTCACCCTCAAAAGGTTCCATCTCAAATATAATACTCCTATTTTTAAAATAGTAAATATGTTTTAAGTGAATTTATAAATTAAGAAATTTTTTTTGCATAGCAAGCAAAAGGTTTTTAAATTAAAAAATTGGTTTTTACACCAATTTTTTAATCTAATTAAAGATATAAAACGCTATGCACTTGCTTTACTTATAAAATTAAAAACTTGTTCAACGTATTGTTGTTCATTTTTGTGATAGCAAGATGAGTGATCTGCATTATCAAACAACACAATATCACTTATTGGTTTTTCCTCAACCTCTTTTTTGAGGTTAAACATAACAACACTGCAGTTGTATGTAATAAATCTGTCTTTATATCCGTGTAGATATAAAATTGGAAGTTCTTTAAAATTTTCATAACCATTAAAAAGATTCATTTTTGAAATGTCTGATTTTGCATATTTCTTGAAGTTTCTATTTATAGCCAATGACATAAAAATTCAAGGTAACTTCACATACTTTTTCAAAAAAAATCTAATTTGAATAACCGCTTCAATAAATGGGCAGTCTGCAATAAGTCAATTAACTTTATTTTGTTGATAGTAGTCTTTTGCAAATAATAAACCTGTTGAAGCACCCATACTAACTCCGACTATTCCGATTTCCTCAGGGTTGTATGTACTTTTTATTCAAGTTACTATGTTATTTAAAATTTTTGCATTGGTTACACCAAAGTCACTTTTTTTCCCAAAAGTCTTACCATGAGCATATGCATCAAATGTTAATATGTTATAACCTTTTTTATAAAAGAAGTTACAATTTCTTAATCCAATATATTTATTTCGTTTAAAACCATGTAGTCCTATTACTCACTTATTAGATTTGTTTTCTGGATTTATAACTTGCAGTGCACTGACTTTTCCTATTTCGCTACCGATTATTATTTCTTCAACATTTTCTTTTCTAATGGCAAAGTCTTTAATTCCACGAGTTTTAACATCATATTCAACTTGTTCTCAAGTATTTAATTCATGCCCTTGCTTTGTTACCCCTTCTCTTTTATATTTGAAAAGATAAGGTATAAACAATCTTGAACATAAAAAACTTAGTATAAATACTATTGGAAAAAATATAATAATGAATGTCACTTTAAATGTATCATACATATATTTTTTTATCACTTTCATACTTTTTTTGTAACTTAATTTACTTTTTCTTAATTCTCTACTCCTCATATTCTCACCACATTTTTTATTTTACAAGTTTATTTTATAACAAAGTCATAAAAAAAGTGTATATTTGTAATTATTTTGTACCAAAAATTCTATCACCAGCATCACCTAAACCCGGAACAATATACCCATCTTCATTTAAAATTGGGTCTAAAGCTGCTGTATATATATCAACATCAGGATGATCCTTTTGTATTCTATCGACACCCTCTTGAACGGATACCAAGCAAACAAATTTAATGTTTTTAGCTCCTCATTCTTTTGCTATAGAAATTGCTTTTGAACAACTGCCGCCAGTTGCTAACATTGGATCCACTACTAAAACATAGCTTTTATCAATATCTTTTGTTGCTTTGGCATAGTATTGATGAGGCTCTAGAGTTTCTTCGTCTCTATATAAACCAATGTGTGCAATTCTTGAAGTAGGAACAAGTCTTTGAATTCCTTCAGTCATCCCTAAACCAGCTCTAATAATTGGTATTAATACAACCGGAACATCAATTGTGTAACCTTGTGTTTTTGAAACAGGTGTTTCAATTTCAATTTCTTTTAATGGAACATCTCTAAAAACCTCGTAAGCCATTAGTTGTCCAATTTCATTCAAATTTTCTCTAAAATCTTTTGATGACGTATCGCTTTTTCTCATTCTAGTTAATTTATCCTTTATTAAAGGATGGTCTATAACTGTTAGTGCCATTTTTGTACTCCCTTTTTCTATTTTATAGTTTATCGATTCTGTGTTGGTGTCTCCCACCTTCAAACTGCGTTTCTAAAAATGTTTTTACAAGTGTTATGGCTTTTTCATTAGCTATAAATCTTGCCCCTAACGCTAATATGTTTGCATCGTTGTGTTGCCTTGCTAACATTGTTGATTCAAGTTCATAACATAATGCAGCTCTTGCGCCATTAACTTTATTAGCTGCAATCGAAATGCCAATTCCACTTCCACATATTACTATTCCTTTTGAACCTTTGTCTTCAACTACTTTTTGCGCTACTTTTTTACCAAAGTCGGGATAATCAACAGAATCACTTGTGTCTGTTCCTAAATTAATTACGTTGTTACCGACACTTTTTAAAAACTCTATTATTTTATTTTTCATTTCGACCGCTGTATGATCGTTTCCTATATATATGTTCACTCTTTACCTCCTTTATTAAACTATACACCTTTTAATTTTTTTATATAAATAAAATTAATTAACTTTCTCTTCTTTTTTGGGTTCTTCTTCTAATAATTTATTTTTTCTTCGCTTGTGTTTTATATTTTTGAAAACAAATCCTTCAGTTTTAAGTTCTTTGGCAATAATTGCATACATTATTATTGTTGTAAAATAACCTAAAATAGGCAAAAACGCAATAAATAAAAAGACTACTATTTTTTTGTGAGTGTTAGTTTTTGATACATGCTTATACAAATTTTTTAAAGAAATTGCGAAAAAGCAAGTTTTTATATACAAAAAAGCTAAAAAAACTACATCTATTATAATAATTGTATCAGCAATTAAAGTCTTCATTATTCATATAGAATCGCTATCACTTTGACTTGATTTATTGAATAATCCTAAAATCCCCATAACGAGCAATGAAATGCCTATAAATGAAGTTTCTATTGTTCCTATTATTAAGAACTTTCTAATTCTTGATTTATCAATTTCTTTTTTAGAATAATCTCTTTCATAAAAACCGTATTCCAAAAAATAAATAAAAATTGGAGCGAGTAAAATACAATTTCAAGAATTTCCATAATATATCTCCTTTAATTAATAATAACATTTTAATTTATCTTAAAAAAAAACATTAAAAAAACAGCGAGCGCTGTATTTTTTAATATTCTAATTTTAAAACTTCTTTTCCTTTTTTAATTATGTCTTCAGATCCAGTTAATCCTGTTCCTGCAGGAATTAAGTTTCCTAACATGATGTTTTCTTTTAAACCTTCTAGTTTGTCAACTTTTCCTTTTATAACAGCTTTAACTAGGACACGAGCTGTATCTTGGAATGAAGCACTTGATAATCATGAATCTGATTCCAAAGGTGCTTTTTTAATACCAAAGATTACGTATTTTGCTAAAGGTGGTTTTCTATTTTCTAAAATAGCTTGTAAAACTTCTTCTTTGAATGTTTTTTCTGAAATAATTTCTCCCGGTAATAAACTTGTTTCTCCTGAATCAATTATTTTTACTTTGTTTAACATTTGTTTAATGATGATTTCAATATATTTGTCTGAAATTTCAATACCTTGTAAACGATAAACTTTTTGCACTTCTTTTAAAATGTAGTTTTGTACATCTTCAACTCTTGCAACTTCCAGTAGCTCTTTAATATTAATAGCTCCTTCAGTAAGTTTTTTCCCACGTTTTACTTTATCTCCAACTTGAACCCTTGATATAGCTCCATATTGTGATTTGTATTTTCTTTCATCATTTTCAGATTTAACAACAATTGTAATTATTCCATCTTCTTTAACTTCTGTAACAACACCATCAATTTGTGAAATAATTGCTATTGATCCTTTTGGTGTTGTAACGTCAAGAAGTTCTTTAATACGAGGAAGTCCTTGAGTAATATCTGCTCCCCCAGCAACCCCACCGGTATGGAATGTACGCATGGTTAGCTGTGTACCGGGTTCACCAATTGACTGAGCAGCAACTACCCCAACTGGTTCTCCAAGCGAAACTTCGTTACCTGTAGCAAGATTAATTCCATAACATTTTCTACATACCCCACGGTTTGTTTCACAAGTCAACACTGTTCTAATTTTTACATCAGTAACTCCGGCTGTAATAACATCATCTGCTAATGCAGCTGTGAATAATGTATTTTTAGGAACAATAATGTTTCCTTTTAAATCTTCAACATCTTCAAAAGAATATCTTCCAACCAATCTGTCTCTTAATGGCACAATTGTGTTGTTGTGTTTTGTGTCAATAATTTCATAAACATTAAATCCTTTAGACGCGTTACAATCCTCTTGAGTAACAATGATTTCTTGTGAAATATCAACAAGTCTTCTTGTTAAATACCCTGAGTCAGCGGTTTTTAAGGCAACGTCGGCCATCCCTTTTCTTGCCCCGTGGGTAGAAATAAAGTATTCTGACACTGTAAGTCCTTCTCTAAATGATGATTTAATCGGAATTTCTTTAATGTCCCCTTTAGGGTCATTCATAAGTCCTCTCATACCAACAAGTTGAGTAAAGTTTGACACATTCCCACGAGCTCCAGAATCAGCCATAACAAACACTGGGTTTTTTAAATCTCTTTTTAGAACTGATTCCAGTTTTGACTGAATTTTATCTTTTACTTGTGATCAAATTGCAATAACTCTACGTTTTTTCTCAGATTTTGTAAGCATACCTTGTTCATAGTATTCGTTGATTTGAGAAACTTTTTCGTCTGCGATTTTAAATTCTTCATTTTTTTCTTCAAAGGCAACAACGTCAGCGGCACTGATTGTAGTTCCTGATTTTGAAGAAAATTTAAATCCTAGGTTTTTCATGTTATCCAACATTTGTGCAGTTTTTTGTGCTCCATAAGTTTTAAAGTATCTTTCAATTATTAATGAAAGTTCTTTTTTCTTAATTGGTTGTTGGATTTCATAATCCTTCTCAATATATTCTCTAACATTTGTATTTGAGTCAACTAAGAACTTTTCAACTTCTGATTCAGCATTTAAAATATTGCTGTTAATAATTCAAGGGAACTCTTCGTTAAACATTTCATTGAATAATATTTTACCTACTGTAGTAATTAAATATTTATCTTGATGTTCTGGTTTAAACATTTTATTATGTAAAACATTTACAGGAATTGCAACTATTGCATTCAATGAAACAACGTCATTTTCATAAGCAATTTTTGCTTCTTCACAACTTGAGAATAATGTTCCTTGACCTTTAATACCATTTGCTTCAGTTTCTTTTTCCTCAGTTGAAATATAGTAGTTTCCAAGAATCATATCCTGAGTTGGTGTAACAATTGGCTTACCATCTTTTGGACCAAGAATTGCACTACTTCCAAGCATTAAAGCTCTTGCTTCAGCAACAGCTTCATCACTAATTGGTAAGTGGACAGCCATTTGGTCTCCATCAAAGTCAGCGTTGAAGGCAGTTGTAACAAGTGGGTGAAGACGAATTGCTTTACCTTTAACTAATTTAGGTTCAAATGCTTGAATACCTAAACGGTGTAAAGTAGGAGCACGGTTTAAAAGAACTGGTCTATCTTTAATAACCTCTTCTAAAACATCTCAAACTTTTGTGTCGTTAGCCAAAATCATTTTTTCAGCAACTTTAACATTTTCTGCAAAGTCTCTTTCTTGTAATCTTCTAATTACAAATGGTTTAAACAATGTGATAGCCATATCTCTAGGAATACCTGCTTGATACATTTTTAGATCTGGTCCAATAGCAATAACTGAACGACCTGAGTAGTCAACACGTTTTCCAAGTAAGTTTTGACGGAATCTTCCTTGTTTTCCTTTTAAAATTGATGTCAATGATTTTAATGCTCTTTTATCTTTACCTGTTACTGGTCTTGGTTTACGCTCATTATCTAGTAATGCATCAACAGCTTCTTGTAACATACGTTTTTCGTTGTTAACAATAATACTTGGTGCACCCATTGATTTAACTTTTTTCAGACGTTCATTTCTAATAATGATTCTTCTGTATAAGTCATTTATTTCTGATGTAGTAAATCTTCCACCATCAAGTTGAATAATTGGTCTAATGTCTGGTGGTATAACAGGAATTACGTGAAGAACCATTCATTCTGGTCTTGCTTGAGATTTTTTTAATGAATCAAGAACTTCTAAACGTTTCATCATTTTGTTTTGTTCTGTTGATCCTTTATTTTCTTTTAACTTATCTTTTAATTTTGTAATTTCTTTATCAAGATCAATACCTTTTAAAAGTTCTTCAATAGCACTAGCGCCAATTCCAAATTTAGCACCAATTAATCTAGACATAAATGTTGCTGCTTCATCCATTGAAAATGGAGTTTGTGATTTTAATTGTGTAATTAAATTGTCTGCTCTTCTTCAGTCTCTTGTTTCTTCGTCTAAATCAGCTTTAATATCTTCCAAAGTTTTTAAAAGTTTTTCTCTAGTTTTTAAACTTGCTTTAGCATTACCTAAATCTAAAACTTGTCCTCTTTCAAGGTGTCTTGATCCTCCAGCATCTAAAACAACGTGACTAACAAAATAAACTACTTCTTCAACTTCTTTAGTTTTTAAATCCAATATTGAAGCAATTCTTGAAGGAACGACTTTTAACATTCAAATATGAGTTACTGGTTCTTCTAATTCAATGTGACCCATTCTTTCACGTCTAACAATTGTTTCTGTAATTTCAACATTACAACGTTCACAAACTTTACCTTTATTTTTAACTTTCTTGTACTTACCACAACTACATTCATAGTTTTTGGTTGGTCCAAAAATTCTTTCGTCAAAAAGACCTTCTTTTTCAGTTTTTAAAGTTTTATAGTTGATTGTTTCAGGTTTGGTAACCTCACCACGTGATCAGCTTCTAATAACATCTGGTGAAGCTAATTCTATTTTAATCATTCTTTTATTTATACCCATAAAACTTCCTCCTTATTCTTCATCGAAATCAAATTCATCTGCTGCAAAATCAAAATCGTCTTCTTCTGATTCTGAATCTGCTTCATCTTGAAATACTTCTGAATCTACTTCATCTTCACTTGTTTCTCTGAATTCTGATCTTTCTTCAGAACTAAATGCAGTCCCTGCTTCAATATTTTCAAAATCGGTATCATCTTCATCGTATGCATTTATTGCAACTTTGTTTCCTTTGTCGTCAATCATGTGCATATCAAACCCTAATCCCATAATTTCTTTTGTAAGAACATTAAATGATTCTGGAATTCCTGGTTTAGGAATTGGTTTTGAACGAACAATTGATTCATAAGTTTTGATACGACCTTTTATGTCATCTGACTTAATTGTCAAGATTTCACGAAGTGTGTAAGCGGCACCGTAAGCTTCAAGTGCTCAAACTTCCATTTCCCCAAATCTTTGTCCCCCGTTTTGGGCTTTACCCCCAAGAGGTTGTTGAGTAATTAATGAATATGGACCAATGTTTCTTGTATGTAATTTGTCATCAACCATGTGAGAAAGTTTTAGCATATACATAACTCCAACCGAAATTGGTTTATCAAATGCCTCTCCTGTTCTTCCGTCAATTAATTTAACTTTTCCATAGTTTTCCATTCCCGCTTCATTCATGATATCTTTTAAGTCAGCTTCTTTAACACCTTCAAAGACTGGTGTAGAAACTTTAATACCTAATTTTTTAGCTGCCATTCCTAAGTGGATTTCAAGTACTTGACCAATGTTCATACGAGAAGGAACCCCCTGTGGGTTTAGCATAATATCAACTGGTGTTCCATCTTCCATATGTGGCATATCTTCGATAGGTAATATTTTTGAGATAACCCCTTTATTACCGTGACGACCAGCCATTTTGTCACCTTCTTGAATTTTACGTTTTTGAACAACGTAGATTTTTATTATTTCTAAAATATCTGCTGGAAGATCATGTCCATCTGATTTACTAAATCTTTTAATTGACTTAACAATTCCTTCCCCACCATTTGGAACTCTTAATGAGTTATCTTTAACATTTCTAGATTTTTCACCGAAAATAGCATGTAGTAATTTGTCTTCGGGTGAAAGTTGTGTTTGAGATTTAGGCGTAACTTTACCAACCAAAATATCTCCAACTTTAACTTCAGTACCAATTGCAATAATTCCATCTTCATCTAAATGTTTTTTATGTGATTCACTAATATTTGGAATTTCTCTAGTGATTTCTTCTGGCCCTTGTTTTGTTTGTCTTCTTTCCAAAGTATATTCATCAATATGGATTGAAGTGAATCTATCATCAATTACGATTCTTTCAGAAACAATAACAGCATCCTCATAGTTATAACCATTTCATGTTGTAAAGGCTACAACTACATTTTGACCCAAAGCTAACTCACCTTTTTCCATTGAAGGACCATCTGCAAGAATATCTCTTGCTTTAATGCTATCTCCAACTTTAACAATTGGTAAATGAGTTATTGCAGTACCACTGTTTGATCTTCAAAAATCACTCAATCGATAATTTTTTGGTCCACTTGCACCTTCAATTATAATTTGTTTTGAGTCAACGTATTTTACAACTCCATCTTCATTAGCAACAACAGCATCCCCAGAGTCACGGGCTGCTTCAAACTCAACACCTGTTCCAACAATTGGAGATTCAGGATTTATTAAAGGTACAGCCTGACGTTGCATGTTAGCACCCATAAGTGCACGGTTAGCATCATCATTTTCCAAGAACGGAATACATGAAGTTGCTATTGAAACAATTTGTTTTGGTGAAACATCGACAAAATCAACATCTTTTGGATCAGCCATGATGTCATCACCTCTATAACGAGCAATTACACTTTCATCTAAGATTGTTCCATCTTCTGATGTTTTAATATTTGCTTGTGCAACTATAAAGTCTTTTTCTTTATCGGCAGTTAAATAAACGTGCTCATCATTTAAAACTTTTCCGTTTTTAACCTGTCTGTATGGTGTTTCAATAAATCCAAACTCATTTATTCTTGCGTAAGTTGATAAGTTGTTAATCAATCCAATATTTGGTCCTTCTGGAGTTTCAATTGGACAAATTCTACCATAGTGAGAAGGGTGAACGTCACGAACCTCTAAAGCGGCTCTATCTCTACTTAGACCTCCAGGTCCTAGAGCAGTTAAACGACGTTTATTAGTTAACTCAGCCAATGGGTTTGTTTGATCCATAAATTGTGATAACTGTGACAAGTTGAAAAACTCACCAATAATTGCTGTTAATGGTTTATTGTTTATAATACTTGATGGTTTCATTTTAAATGGATTAGATGTAGCTAATTTTTCTTTAACATTTTTTTCGATACGAGTCATACCAATTCTAAATTGGTTTTGTAGTAATTCCCCAACTGTACGAACTCTTCTGTTTCCTAAGTGATCAATGTCATCAACTTCTCCAATGTCATCCATTAAGTTAATTGCATATGAGATAGTTGCAATAATATCTGGAACATTTATATATTCATCAGATCTTAAATTAGTAATCCCAATAATTGGGGTTGTTTCATCTCTTGTGTCATTGTTTTTATAAACTCTAACTTTTTGTAATTGGTTTCCTGATGATATAGATTCATGAAAGTTGATTGTATGAACCATAGCACCGGCATCCAATACTTTTTCAATTTTTGCATACATATCTTTAGTAATTTCAGTATCTTTTGGCACAGCCACATTACCATCGATATCAACAATATCTTCAGCTAATACTCTTCCGATTAATCTATTTTTAACAGCAAGTTTTTGCTTTAATTTGAAACGTCCAGCTTTTGTTAAATCATATCTTTTTTTGTCAAATAAAAGTCCGTTTAAGTACTTACTTGCACCTTCAGAAGTAGCTGTTTCACCTTGTCTAATTTTTTTATAAATTTCTTGTACTTGTGTTTCAAAATCGATTTTTATGTCTCCACTTAATTGATCTTGTTCGTAACTAGAAGTAATCATTTCTTCTCCGTCAAACAAATCGATAATATCTTTACTATCAATTTGTAATGAAGTTAGTAAACTAGTAGCTGTTGTTTTTCTTGATTTATCAATTTTTACGTAAAAAATATTTGAAACTTTGTTATCCAATAACTTCTTACTGTCTAATTCAAATTCTAATCATGTTCCTCTTGAAGGAATGATATCAGCAAAGTAAATCATTTCCCCATTTTTTCTGTTCATTTCTTTTTTGAAATAACTTCCGGGAGATCTTACTAATTGAGATACAACAACTTTTTCACTACCATTAATTATAAAAGTCCCTCTATCTGTCATAAGTGGGAATTCACCAAAGAAAACTTCACCTGTTTTATATATATCGATATTCGCAAAATACATTTCTTCATTTTCTGAAATAACTTCAATTTGAATAGTATCTTTATCACCAGATTTTGATTTAAACTCAAAAAAGTAAAGTTTGTCCTTTGCGTCCTTAAACTCTACACCTGTTGATTCAATTTTTTCTTGTAATCATCCTTTTAAAAATGTCTGCATATCACCAGAAATCTCTTCTTTGTATAGTTCAACATTTTCTTGTCTGATTGTTAATGATAAGTTAGCATAAATTGGAGCATCATATATTTTTGATTCTTCCTTAGCTTGAGTGACTTTAAGTCTTGGTTCTCTAAATTCTCAATCTGTTAGGTTTAAAACGATATCTCCATCTGCGGAAAAAACCGGAAACACTTCATCAAAAACTTCTTTAATTCCCTCTTTTAAAAACCATTGAAATGTTTCTATTTGTAATTCTATTAAGTTAGGTAATGGTAAGTTACCTGAAACTTTGGTATAATCACGGCGTTGTACTAATGCATTAATTTTCTTGTCTCTGTAGTTCATTCTTTGCCTCCATTAAAGTAAAACATACGCAAACAAATTCTATATTAAAACACTAGATAAATCAAGAGTAATTTTGGTTTTTTTTATTTATTTTAGTTTAAATCATTTTATCTTCTTTTTTCTGTTTTTTAGCTTTAGCTTTCTTTATTTGAGATGGAAATCAATAGATGTTTGGTGCAAAAATAACTGTTTCAAAAGTAATCCAAAGAATAAATCCTGGTACACAAGTTATTATTGAAGTAATTCAAAACATAACTGTAGCAAATTTAGACCTATTTTCTTTGTAAATTCAAATATTAAAAGCTATAGCATGAAAAACTGTTAATGAAATAATTATCAATAACAATGCAAATACCCCAAAAATATATGGTGGTAAATCTATACCAGCTAGCATATTACTCATCCTTTTTATTTATTTTAACATTTTTAGATTTGTTAAATTTGGTTTTTAAAAAGGTAAAAGATATTTGACATCATGTTTTATGTAATTGGTTATCATTATTTCTTTCATATATTGGTTTAAAGAAATAGACAAAACTTAATCCTAGGGCTATGTATATATTACCAACTGTAAATATTAAAATTAATACATATAATCTGGGCATATCTTCTATACCAAGCGCTCCAGTAATATCTCCAATTATATAGTTTGTACCAAAAAATCTATTTCATGTTTCTACACCTAAAATAACCATTGCTCCAGTAATCATAGCTTTGAAGATTGCTTGTTTTCCAAACTTATAACCTGTAAATCCATATAAATATAAATAAGCCCCACCAAATAATATACAAGCATGTCCAAGGTAAAAGGTAAATCAATTTAAAAATCCTTGCTCTACTGTAGATCACAAAATTGGTTTATCCATTGGTGAAATTAATGTGACAACAGGACCCATAATTATAAATGGGAAAAAACATTCTAAAATTAATTTTGATGGACGAATAAGACAGAAGAAAACACATCATGAAGAAATTGTACAGAATGAAAGTTGTATATAGTTGACAAAATTTTGGTATCATTCTTGACCGTCGCGTGCTGGATTCAGGTAAAGACCAGAATTTTTAAGTATTTTAACTGATTCTTTATGACTATTATCAATAAAAACCTCTTGATGTCATGGTCCTAAATATATTATTCTTTGAACTTGTGTGATTACAAAAAAAACTATTAAAGTAAACTGGGAAAAACAAATTCTACAGTTTTAAATAATAGCGCCGGCAGTAGCTGGCGTTTTTCAATTCAAAATTTTTTGTATTCTTTTATTATTATATCAATCTATATATCAATCTATATGATTATAAATTTCATCAATATTCATTTTGTTTGTATTAATGTGATTTAGATACTCACCTTTTAAACAACTAAAAAAATACTCTATTTCTCTATTATCTAAGGAATTGCCAACTCTGCTCATTGAAGTTTGACAATTCATTTGTTTTACCAATTCTATAACTTCATTACTAGAGTATTGAGAGCCATGATCTGAATGTAATATAAAATTTGATTTATTAATTTTATTTAAAGTATCTATAACTAATTGCGAGTTGTTGTTTTTTGATAAACATCATGATTCAATTTTTTTAGTTTTATGACTAATAGCTGCAGATAAATAGTAATTATTTCCTTCTACCAAACCCGGAATGTAAGAAACATCAGTAGCAATTATATTGTCTATAGTAGGATTATAATTGCGCTTCACTAAATCCTTAAATTTAGTATTAATATTTTTTGATTCTGCTTGTCTTTTTTTAATTCGGGTTTTAATTATAAAACCTCATCTTTTTAGATAGTGCCTTAAAGTTCTATCGTTGATTGACATATGTTTTTCTTTTAATAAAACACTTATTTTTCTGCTACCATATATAAACTTGGACTCCTTTAATATTTCTTCAACTGTGTTTTTTAAATTATTGTATTTATATCTTCTAACTTTTGGTTTTTTGTAAAATGTTGTTCTATGCATTGATATAATTCTTGCTTTCATACTTATGTTTAGAGATTTTATTTTGCTAATCGCATTTCTTTCCTTTTTATCTCTCTGACTTTTTATTCAATCTTCAATTATTTCTCTTTTTTGCTCTTCAGTTAGATCACTAATTATTCCTGGAATATCAGAATCATCTCTTTTTTTGTATCTTCCAGAGCCTTTTTTTCTATTTAAACTTTTCATACCATAATTATCTACTAAATAAGTTTTTTGTTTTATTCTTTTTTTAATAAATTGTGAAAATTTAATCTGTTTTGCTTTAATTATACGATATTCTTGTTCTGCAATTTGAATTCCTTGTTTTTTATATATTTGAATTATTTTCATTCATTCTTCTACAGTTAGGTTTTTTGACATAAAAAATTCTACACCTCTTTCTAGTGTAGAATTTATTTTTCCCAGTTTAAAAGCTATTCATATTCCTAAAAAAACTTTTTGTTTTTTGTAATAGTTGGGGAATGCTCATAATGACATTCACATTAATAAAGCAGCAAATATTGCCATTGCTCAACATATATTTCCTTGTACTTGTGTGCTCATAAATTTTACTTCTCCTTAATAGAAATATTTTTTGTATAAAAAATATAATCAAAAACTCTTTAATAACAAAGAGTTTTTGATTATAAATAATTTAAAAGTTAACTAATGAAGATGATAATTTTTCTTCTCTAATATAGTCAAAAATCTGGTTCTCAAATTTTCTTGTACCATTAATAACTGCTAACAAAGGCTGTTCTCCAACTCTTGTTGGCAATTGAAGGGTGTCTGCAAAGTACTTATCTATCCCACGAATTAAAGCTCCACCACCACAAATTATAATTCCATTTTTGAAAATATCACCGGCTAATTCTGGAGGTGTTTCTTCTAAAACTTGTACTGTTAAATCTATTATTTTTGATACAGGTACTTTTAATACTTCACGTACTTCTTCTGGTGACAACTCAATTTCTCTAGGAAGACCCGAAACAACATCTCTTCCATATACTTTCATGCGTCTTTCATCAGAATATTTTGCAAGTGAACCAATATTTATTTTAACCATTTCAGAGGTTTTTTGCCCAACTTCCATTCCATATTGAGATCTTATGAATCTTCTAATTTCTTCATTTAAATAATTACCAGCAACTTTAATTGATTTTGAAACAACTATGTCCCCTGATGCAAGCACAGCAACATCGGTTGTACCACCACCACTATCAATTACTAATTTTCCTGTTGGTGCAAATATATTCATACCTCCACCCAAAGCTGCCATTTTCACTTCTTCTTCTATAAATACTCTGGATGCTCCAAAATTCATAGCTATTTTTTGAAGTGCTAATTTTTCAAGTCCTGTAATAACAGATGGACATGCTAGTAAAACTACTGCCCCTTTTAAGTAACTTTCGATTCTTAATTTTTTAAATATATATCTTAATTGTGATGTAGTAGTTTCTATATCTGTAATTACACCATCTACCATTGGTTTAACTATTTTTATTGTTTTATTACCTTTACCTATCATTTTATAGGCTTCTTCACCAACTGCGATTATAGAGTTATCTTTTCTTCTATAAGCAACTATTGAAGCTTCATTATAAACTATTCCTTTTCCATTTACATAAACAAGAGTGTATGCTGTACCTAAGTCAATAGATACAAATTTTTTGTCGCCCTTCATACAACCACCATCTTCCTTCCTATAATAATTATATATGTATAATTAAAAATTATTCCATATATTTTTACTATTTTCGGAAATATTTTTATTTTGTTAGTTTGTTGTAATCTAAAACTTTGTCAAGCCTTTTAATCAAAGTGTTACAAATGGGTCCTGTTAAAAATAAAAAAACCATTGTTGCTATTGAAAAGTTTGTGAAGAAAAATGACAATTTATCTCCATTTGTTATTAGACCAAAGAAAAGAACACCAGGCAAAATCATTAATATATCACAAATAAAGCGTGATGCACCATATTTAATTTTTGTCAATCTTACAAACTCAGAACAAATACTATTATACGGTCCAAGTGCCCATGTTGATTTAACTCATAAACAAATACCAACAATATATATTATGTAAGCTAAAAGGAAAAATCAGGCTGCTTTACCAGGACTATTTTGTCCTGAAAAGTCATCTCTCAGTAGATTTAAAATGCTATTAGAAGAGATTAGATCATTAAATAAATTAACTATCTGAGGTAATAAAAATGTAATTATCACATCAAACAATATTTTAAATGTATAGTTTATTCAAATTGTTTTATCTTTTGTTGATTTGAACTCTTTAATTGTCGAAATAGTAGAAAAAATTGCGGCTATAAAAGTAAGTCCTATGTAAAAATAAGTCAAAAAGTTGGCATAGTATTGTTCAAGCACCTGGTTATTATTTTCAAATATACCTGTGGTTCCGCTTTTTAAACCAATCATTGTGTATATACTGAAATCCACTTGGCTAGCTCCAATTTGAGTTGGTATATATAATCTGATACCCAAAGCCATTAAAAACATTCCCGAAATTAAAAGAAACAATTTTAGAATAACAACTCTGTAGTTTGTTTTTAGGTAAGCTAATTTTTTAAATATTCACTGATTCACTTTATTCGTCCTCTTCTATTTTTGTGCTAGTTAATAAAGGTAGTAATTTTTTAACTTCTTCGGGACTTTTATCTCATCACCTTAGTTTTTCAATTTTTTCTATACTTTTATCGCTAAATCTTTTTCTAATTATTTTAGCTGGATTACCAGCAACGATGGTATATGGTTCTACATTTTTTGTAACAACACTCATTGCTCCTATTATTGATCCATTACCAATTTTTACTCCAGGCATAATTGTAGCTCCATATCCAATTCATACATCATGACCAACTACAGTTTCTCCTTTTATTTCTGGTGTGTTTTTTATTAGATTTTGATCATCATTAAACTCTTTAAACATTTCAAAAGGATAAGTTGATATTGTGTTTATTCTGTGATTGGCACCACTCATAATAAATTTAACTTGATCTGCAATAGCACAATAGTTACCAATAACTAGTTTGGTGTCATTGAATTGTGGAAAATGATACAAAACATTTTTATTTTGAAATTCTATTAAACCTTGCTCACCATCAAATGTATAGTAATATGTAAAATCTCCAATTTCTATGTTCTTATTTGTTATGTATGGTTTCAATAATTTAATTAAATTTGATTTTGCCATAAAACACCTCTTTTTAAAAGTTTAAATTAAAAAAAGATTATTACAACCAAAATTGATTGTAATAATCTTAAAAAAATAAAATATTATTTTAAATCTACTGAAGCTCCAGCTTCCATTAATTGTTTTTTCATTTCTTCTGCTTCTTCAACTTTTACATTTTCTTTAATAGCTACTGGTAAAGTTCCGTCCACTAATTTTTTAGCATCCATTAATCCTAAACCTGTGATTTCTTTAACTATTTTAATAACTGAAACTTTGTTTCCTCCAGCATTTGTTAACATAACGCTAACTTCTGATGGAGCTGCTGCTGCCCCTCCGCCTGCTGCTGGTGCTGCTACAGCTGCTGCTGCAACAACCCCAAAGTGATCTTCGATAGCTTTAACTAAATCGTTTAATTCAGTTAATTTCATTTCTTCTAAAGCTTTAATAATATCATCTTTTGTAATTGCCATTTTTTTAATCTCCTTTTCAAATTTATTATTTTGCTATTAGTACTCTTTTAATTTTTATTCTGATTTTGTTTTTGCTAATTCTTTAACAGTCAACATAAATTGACGTAATGGGTAAATCAATGATGAAGCAAACATTGAGTATAGTTCATCTTTTGATGGAAGTGATGCAATTTCATTAATTGCACTTGTATCCATAACATTACCTTCATAAATACCTGCTTTAAGTTTTAAGTCTGGATTTATTTTTGCGAAATTAGAAACTAATTTTGGTGCAAATAACGCTTCTTCATCCGAAAAAATATAAACATTTTGTCCGATTGAGTAAGGTTCCAAACCTTGAATTTTTAATTCTTCAACGGCTCTTCTGAATAATGAATCTTTATAAACTTTTATATAAATTCCTTGTTCACGAGCTTTGTTTCTTAAATCTGTCATTTGAGCAACAGTTAGGTTTTTGTATTCTGCTATAACCATTCCTTTACAGTTTTTAATTCTGTTAGCAATGTCTTTAACAATTTCACCTTTTTTTGCATGTGCTGGTCTTGATTGTGACACTAATAATGACCTCCTTTTTTACTACTCTATATATAAAATCAAAATAAAACCTCGAAAAGTTATTTCCGAGGTTAATTAAAAACACACTAATAATCTATTAGAATAGATCTTATAAATGATGTTTCATTCCTCGGTAACAAATTAAGGGTAATACCCAGTTACTTTCTTCGGTACGAATAGCATATATATAATAACATAAAATTTTAATTTTTAATAAAAAATCATATCCGAAGATATGATTTCATTAAGCAACTTTTTTAATATTTCTAACTACTAAGTACTTACCTTCATAAGCTAGTTTAATTTCAAAAGTATTTGTTACATTAGTTTTTTTATCATTTATCTTGTAAGTAAAATCATTAGTTAATGATGACTCAACATTTACTTCTAAACTATCAAATACTGAATTAGCTACAACTTTTGTTTTTGCTAATTTTTTATTATATTCATTCATAAGTCCAGTAATTTCGTTTACTAAATCTGATAATACACCAATATAGTTTGTTATGATAGTTTGTAAAATAGCTAAAGGTGAACCATCTTTAAAAGATTTATTATCGTCACTTAATCCAAGAATATGCATCATGTTTGGAATGTCTTCTGTAGCTTTTTTGAATAAATCATCTATATATAAACTTTTAAATAATTTTCCAAATAAATCAAAATTGATTACGTATTTAGATTCATCTTTAACTTTATCTAAGTTGCTTTTTAGATCGGCAACAATTTTTTGAACTGAAGTTGATAATAAGAATCCAAAAGTAACATCTTTTTTATCATCAAACTTTTTCTCAGCATCAGCACTACCACCAAGTAATGAAGATAATAATGGTAATTTTAAAATATCTCCAATTGGGTTTTGTAGTAATTTTTTAACTGACGCCCCCAATGCTTTATCACTGCTATATAGGTAGTTTATAAATTTACCTTTTTCACCAAAATTAGCTTTTCAATCAGCTTCCCCAATATTTGTTAAAAAGCTTTTTAACATATCTGGAAGACTATCTTTGAAGCTATACAAAGCCCCAATCAGTGAAGCAGCATCTGAAGAATTATATCCAAAACCTCAGTTTATAAATATTCTTAAAAATGAGTCTACATTTATAGTTGCAGGTCCTGCTTGTAAGTTTTCTCCTCCAAGCATTTCACTAAGAAGTCCTGTAATAACAGTCATCAGTCCATGTTTTTCTCCTGTATATGGTGTATTTAAACCCAAAGCTTTTGCATCATCTGGTGTTTTATCTCCGGGTGTTGCTAAGATTGCTCCAATCAGATTTTTTAAAACTGTTCCACCATTACCGTCAGTGTCTTCTGTTAAAGTACTTAAAACATCAACTATATTTTTTAAATCTAATACATTATCTTCTTGTTTTATTGTAGCTGTTCTTTGCTTATCAATATCAACAATTGATAACTTATCATTTGTCAAAGTTTTTAATTTAAATGAATTCAAGTATACAAGTAAAGTTCTTAAAAAGTACAATACTCCCGGAATATATTTAGCATCTGTTAAAATATCTAAACTTAAACTTTTTGTTTTTTTAAATATCCCTGAAATATTTGAACCAATCAGTTTAGCTGCATCTTTTATATTGTTGTTAATATTTTCTTTATTATTGTTCGCTAATGCCGCTTTGTCTGAATCTTTATTTACAATTTTATCTAATGAATTTGATAAAGCAATAATACTTGAGTTTAGTGCATCTTCATATGAAAACACATTTCCGTTTTCATCTTTGTAAGCATCAAAACTAAAAGCTTTTTCTAAATCTTTTAAAACATCTGCTGATAAAATATTTCCTAATTGATGAATTAAACTAGGTGATACTAATGTATCTAATTTTTTAGATAGCACTGCTAGCAATGGTGCTAATGCAGCTGGATTAGATAAAGCTCCCATAATTGTTGGTAAAGATTGTACCAATGACATAATTGTACCCATAATTCCGGAAGGAGATTCTAATGAAATAACTTCTCCTTTATAAACACTGTCGTCAACTTGTGTGTTTTGGTCAATAATATCAGTACTATTTTTGAAATACTTTTGAGCTATATCACTATATCTTGAATAATCATTTATTTCAACACCATCAAAATCATTTAAACCTAAACTTGATAAATAATTATTTTTGACATGATCACTCATTACATAAGATGAACTATAGTGAATCTTTCCAAGTCCATCGCTTGTTGTATCAATCTCATTTTCATTTAAATATAATGCTTTTGAGTATTGAGTTAAAAGTTGTTGTATGTTTTTTTGATCGTTTGAATTATCAAATTGTCTGTTGTCTTTCTGACATGAAACCACAAAAGATAGTGAAGATGCCGAAATTGAAACAACACCTAATAAACTAATTAACTTTTTCATATTTAATTCCTTTCTTAGTTAGTTACCCAATTTTTTGCAACTAGTAAGTCTCATATTATTTTTGAAACATATTTATGTCCTGCTGCAGTTGGGTGAACATCGTCAATAAAGAAATAATCATCAATATTTTTCTCTTCATTGCCTTCTGCACGTGTTGCTTTAATTTCAAGATTTGTAAGATCTAGTTCTGCCAAATCAAATGCTGTAGATATACAAAACTTATCTGTAATATTTGCATTCGGATTTCCTTTTTTAAATCCATCTAATATTTCTTGTAGTTTTTGGTATAAATTGTAAACCTCAAGAGTATCTGCGTATTTTGCATTTACTTCTTTAACAACTTCAGCAATTTTTGCGTCAAACTCTTTACATAAATTACCAACTTTAACTTTATCATCACCTTTGTGACCTGGTGTTAATAAAATGTCTGGTGGAGTTAAGAATAAAATTCTTTTTGCTCCATTATTTACTAGTGTAAATAATGCATTTCTTATATTATCTATTGCACTAGTCATGATAGTTCTTTGAGCATTGTAATCATCTTGAGCTGCTGCCAAACCAAACAAATCATTTCCTCCAATTTCAACTACAAATAAATCTTTTTCATTAATAACTTGTTGTTGAACAAGAGCTTGAGCTTGTTTATAAATACCTGTATTTTTCATCAGTAGTTGTCCAAACAACCCTCCAGCGTCGGCTGCTGTTGCTCCTCCAACTGAATAATTTCTTCCTCATACTTTTTCTGCTGTACTGCTTTCATCTTTTTTGTAATCAATGTCAGCACTATGAATTAAGTTTGATGCTTTAAAAGTATCAACGCTTTCTTTTTCTTTATCAAAAATCATATTGTTGATTAACTCAACAGTTCTTAGTCCGTTGCTAAAACCGTTTTTGTATTCTCCAGTAATTTTTGGAGTAACACCCAATTCATCTTGCGCTATTGTAACAAGCCCTCCATTATCACTAAGACTATCTCCTAATGTAAAGAAATTTGACACACCGTGATGTGTGTCTGGATTTACACTTAAATCTTTTGCATTTGCTTTATTTATATTAGTTCCTATAATTGATGAACCTAAATCAACGTCCATTTGAGCTGGAGTACATGCTACTGCAGATACTGCAGAAGTACTTGACAACGCAATTACAGATAATAAAGTAAGTATTTTTTTCATTAGCTATTACCTCTTTTCTTGTTGATCAATAACACAGTTAATGCAAATGCATAAAAAGGAACAGTTGCAAGAGCTACAAAAAATAAAATTGATCCAGCTCTTAAATTATCAAGAACCTCAGTAAAGTGCGGTACATATAGTTCATTTATTTCTACTTTTGTTTTTGGCATTTTTGATTCATTTAAAGTTTTATCTTTAAAAATACTGTGACCAAATATGTTCATTCCATATTTAATGTTTTGAATTTGTTTATTTAAATATCACACTTTGTTATTAACAAGTAATGAACCAATTGAAGAATAGATATCAATTCCTTCCATTCCAACAGGAGAAGTTTCCATTTTTGAATCATATAAGTCTTGATCAATAAATGTTTGGTTTCTTAATAACTCCTCTTTAATATGACTTGAAAAAATTTCTTTAAGTCCGCCATCTCTAAATATTCATCCAATCCCTGGATTAACATAACCATAACTTAAAAACTCTGTTGAAACAGCTTTATCAAATTCGATTAAATTTACCCCTAAATCATATAAATCGATATCTTGATTATTTTTTGCAGATTCCCCTCATCTATTTTCATATCATTTTGCTGCAAATTCAGCATAGTCACTTCTCTTTTTTTCATAATTTTTAGTTGTGTATGAATTTAATGTAGATATAGCATCTGCACTATATGCTTTTTTAATAACATTTTCCATAACAGTGTTGTATGCTGGATCTTTTCCATCAATTACATAAACCCCTTGTGGCATAACTTGAGAAATTTGGTTATGAACGCTATTAATAAATCTAAGTGATTCAATTCCAACACCAGGTGTTGCCATTAAAAAACTAAATAAAAAGTAAATCCCAAAAACTATTGAAAAAATCATAATTTTTAGCTTAACTTTTGTAGAAAAAAAATCGCTAATTTTCTTCATTTTTAAAATACCCTTCTATTGTCTCAACATAAAAAAAGAAGTTGTTGAGAACTTATACTAATTGTAAAGGTTTTTAAAATAATGGCACTACTTTTACTAATATTTAAAATTTATTTAGTAAAAAAAAATATTTTTTGTAATGAGTTTAATTTGAATTTAAAAGTTATAATATATTTAATATAAATAGGAGTTTGAATATGAAAAAAATATTGCCTGTTCTTGGTATTTTAGCAATTAGTAGTTCAGCAGGATTAGCAACTAGTTGCGCAAATAACTTTGGTTATAATACATTTTTCAACAAAGCATATATTGATAAAAACGAATTTGTTGGTTTAGAAGATAAAATAAATGTCTTTTTCTTCATTGGGGATGAGAGTTTTTTAAATTCAGAAATAGTATTTATGATTTACTCTAAAAAAGTAGGCACAGAAATAGATTCTAATAGTTTTGAATCCTCAATTTTTGGTTTTAAAAATGGAGTATCAAAAAATCCTGAACAAGAAAGATTGTATTGAGCTGAAATAATTATCAAAAGTGATCATGTTATGAATTCAGGGGATAAATATACATTGACATTTTTAATGAAAAACTTAGCACTTAATTTAGGTGTTTACACCATTACTTACAGAGATAAATAAAGGTATAAAAATTTGGGGGAATAAAAATGAAAAAGCTTTTAAGATTTTTAATTACTGGTGGAACACTTTTGAATGGTTTTATGGTTACATCTTGTAGTTTATCAAATCCAAATGGTTACAATACCGATTATAATCATGCTTATACCAACCAAAAAGAGTTTGTTGGCAAAAATGATTATTTAGATGTATTCTTTATTTTTGGAAATGATGCCATTGATTATAGTACGGTTGAATTCAAATCAGATACATTCATTTACAATGATAGTGCTGGGTATTATGATTATTATAGAAAGCCAAGCTTTAAAGTCTCTTTACTGAAACGATATGATAATAACCAAATTTTTATCGCTAAAGTTGAACTAGAAAAGTTAGATGAAGAGCCTCAAGACGGGGACAAAATTAAATTAGCATTCGAGATTACTACTGATGCTATTGATGGTTATTACAGTAACTGATTTAATGACAAAATGTATGTAGAGTTCAAATACATAAAAAATTAGCTTTAAAAGCTAAAATTTTATGTATTTTTCAATTTCAAAAACGTTATCAATTATGTGTTTTGCACGTTTTTCAACATTCGGTTGATGATTACTCATTGCAAATGAATGGTTTGTAACATCCAACATTTCTATGTCATTTTCACCATCCCCAGAGGTTACAACATCTTTATAATCAAAATGCTTTAAATCTCTTATTCTTTCTATACCATCACCCTTAGATACTTTGGGGTGCATTATCTCAAGTATGTTTTTATGGGTTCTAACAACTTTACAATTAGGAAGCATTTCTTTAACTATTTTTTTTAAAGGTTCTGCCTCATCAACTCTTAAATAAATATATAAGAGATTTAAATCTTTGCTATTTAATATCTCTTTTTCTCCTTCTTCAAAATTATTTTTATGTGGACCATTAAATGATAAAAAAGGATTTGAGTCAATTTCTTCTACTGGTACTTTTGAATAATCTCTTCTTTGATCTAATAAACAATATCCCAAAATATGATCATCTCTTAATTTTTTAAATAGTTTTATAATATTTTGTCTTTCTTCCATGGGAATAGGAGTGTTTAATATTATTCCTTTGCCTTTTTCGTATATAACAGCACCATTGTTACAAATTATGTAATTATATGGTACTTTTGCTTTATCTAAAACAGCTTCAATTTCATGAGGCATTCTGCCAGTCGCTATTGAAAAAGAGTTTCCGTTTTCGATTCAACGGTTTATAAAATCTAAATCTCTAGGATCAATTGTGTCATTATGTTCTAAATTAATAGTCCCATCATAATCTGAAAATCATCACTTCATATTTCTTTCCTCAAATTTCTATTAAACTAATATTTATATTTTAAATCCTTTACTTAAATATTTAAATAAAAAAACAAAAAACTCTTATTGTAAGAGTTTTTTGTTTTAGTGTTCTATTAGAACTTTGATTCCTGGACCCATTGTTGTTGTCACTGAGATATTTTTAATGTATGTCCCTTTAACAGCAGCGGGTTTAGCTTTTCTTATAACATCTAATAATGCTGAATAGTTTTGTAATAAGTTTTCTTCTTTAAAAGAAACTTTACCAAGGATTGAGTGCACATTACCTTCTTTATCAGTTCTGTATTCAACTTTCCCTTTTTTAATTTCTTCAAGTGCTTTTTTAACATCAGGTGTTACAGTTCCTGTTTTAGGGTTAGGCATTAAACCTTTTGGCCCTAAAATTTTACCTATTTTTCCTAGTTCAGCCATCATTTCTGGAGTAGCAACTATTACATCATAATCAAATCAGTTTTCTTTTTGAATTTTTTGTATTAGTTCTTCTGCCCCAACAAAATCAGCACCTGCTTCTTGAGCCTCTTTTGCTTTTGTTTTAGTTAAAACTAAAACTTTTTGAGTTTTTCCAGTTCCTCCTGGTAAAACTAATGCACCTCTTATTTGTTGATCGGCATGTCTTGGATCTACATTTAAGTTAAATGCTATTTCAACTGTTGCATCAAATTTAGTTATTGAAGTTTCTTTTGCAAGTTTTACAGCTTCAGTTATTGGGTATAGTTTGTTTTTATCAACTTTTGCATTTACAGCTTTTAATTTTTTACTTACTTTTGCCATAACTACTTACCTTCTTTTTCAGGCATACCTGTTACTTTTATACCCATGTTTCTTGCTGAACCTTCAATTATTCTCATAGCGGCTTCAATGGTATTTGCATTTAAATCCACCATTTTGTATTCTGCTATTTTTCTAATTTCATCTGCACTTAATGTTGCAACAACTTCTTTTCCTGTGTTTTTTGCTCCTTTTTGTATTCCTGCTGCTTTTTTAAGTAGGAATGCTGCTGGAGTTGTTTTTAATACAAAATCAAATGATTTATCATCATAAGCTGTAATAACAACTGGAACAACTTCTCCAGCTCTTTCTTTAGTGGCGTCATTAAATTGTTGTGTGAATTGCGGCATGTTTATTCCAAGAGAAGCTAATTCAGCTCCCGGTTTTGCTTGCATTGCCATAAATTCTAATTTTGCTATACGTGTGATTTTCTTTGCCACGAACAACACCTCCTGTTTTCGCTGTGGTCCTAACGCTTGAACTTTTTAGTTCATACTTCCACAATTAAAATCTGCCATTAATAATAATAACACACTTATTTATAATTTGAAATATTAATCTTATTTTTCAAAGTCAATAAATTTATTTAAAAAATCCTCAAGATCTTCTGAATTTATTAATTTAAAATTCTCATTATTTATGTGACTACTAACTTCAATAAAGTTTTTTTCTTTTTTTGATCAATAATTTCCATCACAAACAAACAAAATAAATATATCATAATTTATATATGGACTACTTGCATTTTTTATTGTGTTTATAACATCATTCTTTTGATTATCTTGTGCACCTCCAGGTTCGTTTGTGTATTTATGACATACATAAAAATCAGTATTCAAATTTTTATAGTTAAATTTAAAATCTATTGATTTGGACATGCTTGTTATAGATTTTTGAGTTTTAGAACCCATTCTTACTTCTTGATTTATTATGAAAACTGTATTTTCACTATTTTTACCTTTTGGTAGTTGTATATAATTCTTAACACCTTTAATATTTTTTAAAAAATCTCCAAAAGTGTCTTCGTGAATATTTTGTTTTGTGGGATCTTTTATAAAAAAAGCTTTAACTATATCACTTTTTTCAACTTCTTCTAACACAGTTTTAAAATCTAAAACATACTTTTTGCTAAAGTTTTGTATTTTCGTTCTTACGTTAGAATCATTTATATCAAAGACTTCAAAATTTTCCTTAATTTTTTTTTTGAATTGTTCATCATAATTTGGTTTAGACATTTTTTTACTCCTATCTTGAAATTACATTTGAATAAGCTATTTCTAAAATGTTTCTGGCGGTATGAAAATCCAATCTTCTCCTTCTTTCTGCTTTTTTATTATTTCCTTTAAATGGTGCCAACAAAACATCATTTGTTGCTGCTCTAAAATTATGCAATATTGTGTTTGCTTCTTTTATGATTTTATTAATTTGATTTTGATTACACTTTTTAAAAATTTCACACCCAACAATTGTTATAGCTCTTGAAGTGTTTTTTATTTTAGAAATACTATATAATAAATCTTCCTTATTTAAAAATTTAATTTTGTTCAATGGATCTGTTGAATCTACACCTTTTATAGCTATTTTACCCCTTATATCATTAAACCTTAAATCATAAAGAAACAAAGAGTCTGGTTTTGGTAATAATTTATTCAAATTTTCTAATTTTCCTATATATTTATCATTTTTATATATTTTAATTTTTTCTTTTACTGAACCATTAAAGCAAACCACACATATGGGAACTTCTGTATCTTCAAATGGGTTAGGTTCAATTATAACAATTCTATTAATTTTATCTTTCGGAAATGTAGATTTAATTATAGTTTCGGGAACTATGGCTATTCCAGGAAGACCTGTTTCTATCATTTGATGTAATGCTATCATATATAAATCTGTAAACTTAAATTTTAAAAAATATTTTTTATAAGAATCTGAAAAATCATTTCTTTTACAACTGTTTTTAGATAAATAAGGAGGATTTGTAACAAAAAAAGATTTACTAATTTTTGGAATTTTTAATAAACTGTCGTTTTGAGTTCAACCCAGTTTGTCATCTATATCATATCCTAAATATTTAAAATCCTGTTTATCACTAAATAAAATTCTGATGGTTGTAAACAAATCACCTATACCAGCAAATGGATCTACAATGCTTTTGCATTTTTTGGTGTTTTTTTCTATAAAATTTATAACCGGTTTTGTCAATCAGGTATTTTTTTTAGTAAAAAATTGACCTAAAATTAATTTTTTCATATTTATCACCTTGTCTTCAAAATAATTGTAACATTATCTAAATAAATCTTAAATTTATTTTTACTTTTAGCATAAAAAAAAGTTAATTTCATCACTAATTAACTTTTATATATGTTTAAATATTTTTTACATTATTTAAAATTGTCCTTGAGTTAATAACACCCTGAAACATCTAATTAAAATGGGTTTTTTCAATATCATAGTTGTTTCTTTTTCTAAGACCTAAGTGGGAGTGTTCCCAATTTCATTATATATCAAAATAGAAAAAATTTCCTATTTTTTTAATTTTTTTTTAGAAATTATTCCATTTTTTCAATATTTTTAATAATGATGGGTTCCTCGGGAACATCGTCATAGTAACCTTCTGTTTTTGTCTTTACATTTTGTATGTCTAGAGCAATTTTTAAACTGTCTTCATCGCTAAGTTTACCAAATGAAGCATATTTGCCATCTAAAAATGTTGCATCTCCTGTGACAATGAAAAATTGACTTGTAGCACTATTCATAACATTTGTTCTTGCCATCGATAGTATTCCTGGTTCATGTTTTAAATTCATGTTTTTATCTCAACCATTATCTTGAAATTCTCCACGAATGGGTTCAAGACCACCTTTTTCTTCTAAACTTTCAAAAAGTCCTCCCCCTTGAATCATAAATCCTTTTATAACTCTATGAAAAATCAAATCATTAAAATAATTTTCATTAATTAATCTTAAAAAGTTTCCTGTGGTTATCGGTGCTATTTCTGGGTAAATTTCTGCTTTCATTGATCTACCGTCTTTTAAATTAATTTTTATTTTTATACTTTTCATATTTTCTCTCCTTAAAAAATAAAAACAGCTTCTAAATAAGCTGTTTTAGATTAAAGTTTGTAAGCTAATTCTAAGTTAGTAAACTCAAACTCTGTTGGTGTGATTCTACCAAAAAGTTCTACACTCACTATAGCTATCCCTTTTTCATAATCCATCTCTGTTACTTGTCCTTCTGTATTTTCAAATGGACCTGACTTTACCACAACAACGTCTTTTAATTTAAATTCTGCAGTATGTAGAATTTTTTCTTTCTTAGGTTGTGTAAATCCTTTTGCTCCAGCTTTTTTATCTTCACTTTGTTGACCTAAAATTCTTGATACCTCTTCAACGGTTAGAGGGAATGGTTTTGCACCTTTTCCAGATGAACCAATAAACCCAGTAACACCAGGGGTATTCCTAATAATAAACCATGTTTCATCAGTCATAATCATATTTATAAATAAATACCCTGGATATTTATTTTTATCTATTGTTTTATTATTTTTTGATGCAACAGGTGATTTAGAAATTCTTATGTCAAAAATCCTATCTTCTAAACTTGAAGTTTCTATTTTTTGCAATAGATCTGCTCTAACTCTGTCTTCATGACCACTATTGCAATTTATTACAAATCATTGACCCTTGAAAGACTCTAACTCTTCTTCTAAACTTAAAAATTCTTTTTCCATATTTCTTACCTCTTAAATAATTTTTAAAACTTGGAAAAGATATTTAAGACCAGTATCTACTCCATAAAAGAACAATGCGAACACCAATAAGAAAACTACAACTCATGAAAACTTTTGACCAAGATTTTTTCTACTACTTCATTTAATTTTGTTAATTTCTTTTAACATTTTAATTGGAGCTTCTTTAAAAGCAAGTTTCAAGTTAACTTTTTCTTTGTGTTTTTTAACTTTAACTTTTCTTGCTTTTTGAACTCTTTCTTCTCTAGTTAAACCTTTATCTGCATCAAACGCTTGATAAAGCGCTTTCATTTCTTCATCTTTTTGTTGTTTTTTTATTCTTTTAGCTTCCAATGCTTCTTCTCGTTTTTTTAGTTTTTCTTGAATTTTAGCTGCTTTTGCTTCTGCTTTAGGATTTTTATCTTTCATTTTTATCTAGACTCCTTATGAATTGTTCTTGCATTGCACGTATTGCAAAATTTTTTGATTACTAATCTTTCTCTTTGAGATAGTGTGCTTTTATGCAATGTATAATTTCTTGACAAACATTCTTCGCATACTAATAAAGCCTTTTTCTTACTTACAATTGACATAAAACTACTCTCTTCTAAACAATATTATATAGTATCTTGACTAATTATGCCAAGAAATTATATGTTTTTTAAGTTTTGATATGATAGCTTCAGATGCTCTCCGTTTAAGGGCAATTAGTTGCGATGCTCTAGTTTTTGTATAACCTTTTAGAATAAGTCTTATAAAAGTTATTTCAATATAGTTTCTACTTTTTATAAAAAAGGCTTTAATAGATTCTCTTATATCTTCAATTCTATTAGATTCTTTGTTAATATCGAAAGCAGCATTAGATATCAAAGTATTTTCTAATGTATCTTGAACATTTCCTTCGTTTTTTATGGGGCTTGTGTAGTATATAATGTCTTTATATTTTGCTTTAGCGCTTCTAACATAATCCATTACTCTGTATTTTACAACGGTTGTAATGAATGCTTCTATATTTTTATTTTTTGATTTTTCAATTGCACTTTTTGCTTCAACAATTGCAAAATAAATTGATGTTAATACTTCAAGGGGGTCTTGTATATAGTTTTGTGCCTTGTTTATTATTTTTGATGCAGCAAATTTTAAAATTTTAGCAAGGTTTTTGGCTTCTTCTCAACCAAAATTATCAAAGTGTTTAGTTATTTGTTTTGCTAATATTTCAATATATTTTTTATTCATTATTGTACCTGTTAAAAAGTATAATCCCAGCAGCTACTGAAACATTAAGTGAGTCAATATCATTATTTGTTTTTATTTTAAATAAGTAATCTGATTTTTTCATGATCTTGTTTGCGACTCCTTCCATTTCATTACCTAAAATTATTACACAATTTTTAGTAAAATCTGTTTTTGTAATATCTAATGATTCATCTCCTAGATAAGAACAGTATATTCAATAATTTTTTTCTTTTAATAAACTAATTGCATGACTTAAGTTCGGAACTTTAACAATTGGAATTGTATAAGCAGTCCCGGCAGAAGCTTTCATAACGGCTGGTGTTACACCTGCTTGATTGTGTTCGGGTATTATAATACCATTCACTCCGAATAATACTGCACTTCTAATTATAGCCCCAAAATTGTTTGGGTCTTGTATTCTATCAAGAATTAAAATAGTATTCTTTTTATTTTGCTCACCTAATAAAGATTTAAAATCAGAAAATTGAAAATCTTTTACTTCAGCTAAAATATTTTGGTGTGTGACTTTTTTATTAAACAAGTTTTGAAAATCTGATTTTTCCAAATAATCTACTTTTAATTTTTTTTGTTTTATTATTTCTAAAACATTGTTGTCAATTGCTGAGTTTTTCAATAAAATAACTCTTTTAATAATTGATTCATTTTTTTGAATGGTATTGATCACAGGATTTTTACCATAAATTATATTCATTTAGATTATTCCTTTCTCATACAACTGCGCTCTAATATTGTCTGCTTTTTCATAGTTTTTTTCATTTATTGATTTTCTTCAATTAATTAAAAGTTCTTTATCGTTCTCTGATATTTTTGGAGTTTGAAAATTAAACCCCAAAACTTTTAAAATAGTTTTTAAATCTTCAAAACTTGTTGTTAAAACTTTTTCTTTAATTTCTTTATTTAAATCTTTAATCATTTTGTCTACTAAGGTTAAAACCATTGGTGTGTTTAAATCATCACTCATATATTTTATGAATTGTTCTATATTAGTTTTAATAGGTTCTGATTCTATTTTTAATTCGTTGATAATTGTCATTCACTCCACTTGTTTTATGAGACTTATCACTTTATTGTTTCAATCTGCTGCTTGTTTCATAACTAAACTTGATAAATTTTGAGGTTGTTTGTAATTTGAAACCAAATATATGTACCTTAAAATATTTGAGTGGTTCTCACTCAAAAAATCTTTAACTAAAATAAAGTTATTTAAAGATTTAGACATTTTTACATCTTCGACAGACAAATGCCCATTGTACATTCAAATAGATGCTAATTCGGTATAGTTTTTTGAAACATATTGTATTCTTTCGTTTTCATGATGTGGGAACTTTAAATCTATGCCACCAACATGAATATCAAGTCCTCTATCAAAATAATCATCTATCAACAAAGCACATTCTGTATGTCATCCAGGTCTTCCTAAACCCCAAGGCGATTCTCATCTAATTCCTAGGTTTGTTTTTTTTCATAAAACAAAATCTGCTGCATTTTTTTTATTCTCTTCTTTTTCAACTCTATTCCCTATATTTAGCTCTTTTATTTTTTGTTTTGATAACACACCGTATTCAGATTTATTACTTTCAATATCAAAATAAACATTTCCATCTACTTCGTATGCATAACCTTTTGCAATTAGATCTTCAATAAAAATTATCATTTCATTTAGCTTAGTTGATATGGGTGTTATTTTAGAAGGCATTTTTATGTTTAATGCTTCTAAGTCTTTCAAAAAAAAGTTTGTATATTTTTTTGAAATTTCCAGTTCGTCGCTATTTTCTTCAATAGCTCTTTGAATAATTTTGTCATCAACGTCTGTTATGTTTAATAAATAATTTACTTTGTAATTTTGAAATTCTAAAAATCTAACCAATGTATCTGTCAGTATCATTGGTCTAGCATTACCAATATGAATAAAATTATAGACTGTAGGCCCACATGTGTATATATTAATTTCTTTATTCTTTAATTCTTTTAAACTACCCGATAGAGTGTCATACAATTTAATCATAAACAAAACCTATCTATCTCTTTTAATTAATGGTGAAACTGCTTTATATGTATAATAAAGTATTGTTGCGTTAGTTACAATTTTTAATGGTGCTTGAACTAGTCTTGCCATAAACATCAATATATAACCACTATCATTTGAGTTGTTAGTTTGTTGCAGCCCAAGGAATCCATAGTCACCTCAAGCTGAAATTACCGAAGTTACGATGTATTCTGAAGCAGTAGCAAATAATAATATTGGCATATAAGTGTTTAACATTTTTCTATGTTTTGAAATCATTCCACCAATAGCAATAGCCCAAACCATAAATACACATAATAAAATTGATATTATAAATACCCATTTAAATATTTGTTTGTCCATTTTTATAGAAACTATCTGTATTTCATCAATATTTTTGGCTGCATCAATCACATAAACCATTGCAATACCAAACCCTATTAAAAAGATATTTGTTAAAGCCAACATTATTCAGTTATTACCTCTACCAACCCTTAAAAAACTAGATCCGATTCCGGCTACAAAACCATAACAAACAACGATTATTATAAAAGCGGGGTGAATAAAAGATGGTACAAAAAGCATAACTAAAACCTCAGTTATCAAACCAACTATAACACCAACAATTGGGCCAAAAATAAACCCAGCTATTTTAACCATTAATCCTTCAATAGCAATTCTAATTGGTGGAAAAACAGTAATTGGAGCAGCTAAAGAAACAACAACTGTTACACTAACACTAACAGCAACAAGCATTGTTATGTATGCAATATTTTTTGTTGTAAATCTGATACCATGATACTTTTCTTTCAAAATAGCATATGACATTCAGTTGTAGATTATGTAAGAAAATATAAAAAATCCCATTATTGCAGCACCTAAATATGCTATATTATTACCTTTTAGTAGTGCTTCTGCGAATTTCTGCATAACTATCTCCTTTTACAAACTTCAATCAATTGAACTACCATCAATTTTTTTTAACATTCCATTTATCTTTGAAAAAGGTTTACTATTTTCAAACCCTTTTTTATAGCTGAATGGAGAGGGGTGTGCACTTTCAATCACATACCCTTTTTTTATATTAAGTTTATTATATAGTGTTTTTGAAAAATTTCCTCATAAACAAAAAATTATGTTTCGATTGCTTTCATAAAGTTTTTTTAAAAGTTCTAAAATTATTTTTTCTCACCCTAAATTCTTATGTGATGCTGGTTCATTTTCTTTAACACTAAGCGAAGTATTTAATAATAAAACGCCTTGCTCAACTCATCCAGATAAGTCGTTTTTATTAAAATGATCTATATTAAGATCACTTTTAAGTTCTTTGAAAATATTTCTTAAACTTGCTGGTGTCTTTGAATTGTTATTAGAGCTAAATGCAATCCCATTTGCTACATTTGGTGTGTGATAGGGATCTTGCCCAATAATTACTACTTTTACTTTGTCAAAATCTAAAAGTTCAAAAACTTTAAATATTTCTTCTTTTTTGGGGCATACTTTATCTAGTTTTTCAATTTCTCCTAATATTTCGGTTAGTTTATTAAATATATCAACTGAAGTGAATATTTTTTTTCAATTTTCTTTTATAGAACACATGTAATTAGTAATCATTATTTTAATCTTTTTTCAATTTTCTTTCTACTTATCTCATCTCGCTTTTTAAGTTTTTTCAATAATTTTTTATCTTTTTTAGTTAATGGACCTTGCTCTTCTTCATCTTGTTGAAAGTCCATACGTGGGGTTGAAAAAATATCATCTTCTTCTTCTATTGGTCCAAGATCGATAACATCATCATTTCTTCCGTTAGAATTAGATAAAGTTACATTGCTAGTTTCATACAATTCTGTGATTGTTTTATTTTGAACAACTTTGTTACCGATATTGGATTCTTGCTCGTTTATGAAATTTAAATATGCTTCATCAAGAGATGTTGTTTGGACCTTGGTGTTTGAAATAGTATTTTTAATTTCTAATGTATTGTCAAATTCAGAAGTAACTATTTCCTCAGTTTGCTCTATATTTTCAAAAGATTGTGCAATAATTGGTTGTTTTTCTAAATTTGGTTCACTTGGAATGGTTGGTACGTTTTGTGAAATGGGTTCACTTGGAATGGTTGGTACGTTTTGTGAAAATGTAGTACTTGATTGATTGTTATTTAGACTATTTTTATAAATATTTTGATCTGAGCTTAAATTTTTGATTTCGCTTTCATCATTCTTTGGTAAATCATTTGCAGCTTTCAAAATTTCACTTTGCTTCAAATTTGTCGCTGTACTTTTTTTTATAGGGTTTTCTTTTATAATAAATGTTTTAGAATTGATCTCATATTCTTCAAAAGGATCTTTTTTATTACCATCAATAAGAGGTTTTCTTTCAGTGTAACTAGCAGCCTCACCAAGACTATCATCATCTGTATTGTTGATTATGTAATCATCCAACTGTATAATAGCACCCTCATCAAAATCAAAATCATCCATGAAAAAACCACTTTGTGATTCATTATTTAGTTCTGATGAACTTTGTGTTTCTGCTGAGTTTAAATTGTCTGCAAGCATTTTTTTGTCACTAAATTGTTCCAAATTATTTGATACATTTTTATCTGGTTCGCTTGCTGATGTTTGACTTTCTTCTTTATGTAAACCCGGTAATTGTAAGGCATGAGTTTGTGGATTTGCTTCTCCTTTTATTGGAGCTTCAACTTGTTTTAATCCAGGACTTGGTACATTTTTATTTAAACTCTCTGTTGATTTGTTATCCTGAATTGGTTGTTTGTTTAAATTTGGCATTGGTAATGCTTGAGTTTGTGAGCTTGTTTCTCCTTTTATTGGAGCTTCAACTTGTTTTAATCCAGGACTTGGTACATTTTTATTTGAACTCTCTGTTGATTTGTTATCCTGAATTGGTTGTTTATTGATTGGTTGTATTTGTGAGGGTTGAACTTGTTTCATTGCATCCCTATTTGTTAAAATTTCTATTGGTTTTGGAGAAAAGTTTGTTGCATTATTATTTAAATTATCAGTTGATTTGTCGTCGTGCTTAAAACTTTTATTAACATCAGGCATTGGTAACGCCTGAGTTTGTGTACTTGCATCACTTTTTATTGGTGCTGCAATAGGATTTTGTCCGCTATTTGCCTGTGTTTGACTTTTTATTTGCTTTTGTGTTTTACTATAATCCAATTCATTTTTGGAAGATTTTTCGCTAAAGTTTTGATTAACTTTTTGACTGTTCTTAAAGTTTTCCAATTCCTTAGCTCTATTAATGACATCATCTGTAATCTTATTATTTTGTATTTGATCAATGTCGTTTGGGTGTAAAGCAGGTTTTACCTTATCATATTCATTACTTCAATTATTGAAAGGTTGTTGTATGATTGGTGCCATTTCTTCAAGTTTAGAAATATCTTCATCTTTAATAAATGGCTTTTGATTAACTATAGCTTCTTCCACACTTTGTTTTTGTTGTTCAGAACCCATATTTGGACTGACATATTGATTTGGTGTATATTGTTGTTGGCCATATTGACTAGCAAAGTCTCTATTAGCAAATCTTTGTTGATCATAAGCATATTGAAAAGCAGCTTGTTGTTGTGCTAATAGCTGTTGTTGGTACATTGCTTGCATTGCAGCCATTTGAGAATATAAATGTTGTATCTCAGAGTTGTAAGAAGCCGCGTTTGAAAATCTGTTCCCGAAATCTAGATTTTCATAACCATCTCAAAAGTAATGATTATCATATTGATATGAATCATCATAGATTCAATCACCTTCTTCATATGAATTACCTCAATCACTATAAACGTCCATCATAGTTTGTTCTGAATAAAATGATCCTGATAGAGTTTGTAAAAATGCATGAGCGTCTATTTCATTATCAAACTCAGCAACCACCTCATCGGTATTTTCATCCATCACAATATATAACTTTCCATCTATTCTAATGTAGTAATTCATAGGCTACACCTCATTTGATATTATCTCATATTTAAAGTTTTTTTCAATTTCCAAAAATACAAAAAAAGAGTTTTAACTCTTAATTTGACTTATTTCTATTCCTGGATCAAAATTTTCTCCCAATACATTAAAAATGTTTTTATTGTTTTGGGCGATTATTTCATCTTTAAATTGGTATATCGCTGGTTCATATCAATATACAGATAGGTCTGTTCTATTGTCTTCGCTAGTATTAGATAAAATATCAGAACTTCTTAAACCTCAATTTATAACTATATTATTAATTTTTGTGTATTTTATTAAATAATTCAATTGATCGCCATGATTGGGATCAGTAAAGTTTAATTCAACATTTGCAAATTTATTACTTAAAGAATAAATAAGGGTTGCATTAGATTGTACAGTTTTGTTATCTTTACCAAAATGTAATTTAAATTCGTCTTTCAACTGATAATTTATTTTTGGTTTATAACTATCATCTTCTTGTTTATCAGCATTTGCAATTTCTTTTGAAATTTTAGTTGGAATTTCAAAATCTCCTAGCAAGTTTATTTCACTTGTTTCTACATTTTTTAAAACTGATGCTTTTGAAATCATTTTCTTTTCATCATCATTTGGATTTTGTGGATCGCTGGCATATTTGGTTTTGGCATCATCCTCAGATAAACCTATAACTTTTAGAGCATCTGATAATTTATCTCCGGAATTTACAGTTGTTGCTTGATCGTTTGAAGTTGTATCATCCACACTTGCATTTTTTATATCAAAACTATCCATTATTTCTGAAGTCTCTAACTGTTTTTCTTTATAAATTTTCTTCACCAAAAAGATTGGAGAGTCACCATTGTTATAAATAGATTTTTTGTTTGCTCTATCAAAATTGATAGATGTAAAGTTGGTGTTTCTTGAAGAAGTGTAAGAATTTTTAAAATTTAAAAATGCTTCTTCTTGGTTATCTTTGTTGTCATCAATATATTTATTTAAAGACATATTGATACCGTTTTGACCTAACAATTCTTTTTCTATATTAAGTTTTTCTTGGTTTTGATATTTTGTTTTAGTAAAAGTAATGGCTTCTAGCAATTGTCTTGCAACTGATAAAACTTTATTTTTATTCAAAGTGTTGTTATATGCTTCTAACACACTTACATCCGATTCTTTTCCATCTTTATCAGTTTTTTTCTCAAACTCAACACCATCAACTAAAACTTTTACATCTATACTTGGTATGGCTCCACAAGCCAAAACTGCTGATGAAGAGCTGGCCGATAATGCTAAAACTCCCATAAAAGATAATAACTTCTTCATACTATTCCCCTTTTTCTAATTTATATAATACATTAATTTTTATTATAATTAAGAAATTTTTGTCTGGTCTATAAATCTTCCAAAATTTCTCATAAAATTTACTTTAACAACACCTGTGGCACCATTTCTATGTTTTGAAATAATTACATCAGTTTCGTCAATGTCATCCTTTGAAGAAACTTCATATTCTTTTGTTTTATAATAGGCTTCCCTATATAAAAACATAATAATATCAGCGTCCTGTTCAATTGCTCCTGAATCACGTAAGTCGGACATTAGTGGTATTTTTTCTTCTCTTTTTTCAACGCTACGGGATAATTGTGATAAACAAATTATTGGTATTTTCAATTCTCTAGCTATTTTTTTAAGGTATCTAGAAATTGAGGCAACTTCATTCTGTCGACTCTCAGCCTTGTTTGATATTGATGATATAAGCTGTAAGTAATCTATAAAACAAATATCTATTCTCAAATCTCTTTTCATTTTTCTTAATTTAGATTGTATTTGTAAAACATTTATTCCTGGTGAATCATCGATGACTATATCCATTTTTTTGATACTTTGTGCTGCGGATGTTATTTTAGATCACTTATCTTTATCTAAACCTCTTGCATTTCTCAATGAAGCCCCGTCTACCCCAGAATTAGAAGACAATATACGTTGAACCAATTGTTCTTTTGGCATTTCTAAAGAAAAGAATGCTACGCCTTTTCCTTTTTCAGCTGCATTAACAGCTAGGTTTAAGGCAAAAGCGGTTTTCCCCATACTTGGTCTTGCAGCTAATATTATAAAATCACCTTTTTGTCAACCATTAGTAATAGAGTCAATGTCTGTAAATCCAGAAGTTACTCCATTTATAATTTCACCATTTTCTTCAAGTGCAGCGATTTTTTCAACAACATCGTCTACTATTGTGCTTATTCTTGACATTTCGTCATCTACAAGTTCTGTTCTAATGTTTAAAATTTTTTCTTGCGCTTCTAAAAATATTTCCTCGATAGATTTTTGTTTTGTCTCTCTCATTTGTTTAATATTTATTAAAGCTTGATCTAATTGTCTACCTATTGAGTTTTTAAAAATTATACTTACATAATCTTCAAAACCCTCATCAGTATAGTAATAACTAGAAATATCTGAAAGATAATCTACACCACCGATTTTGTTTAATTCTTTTGTACCTTCTAAAAAATCGGTTAGTTGTGTTATGCTAATTGTTTGACTATTTTCATTTAGTTTTTTGATAGCATCAAAAATTATACCGTGTGCGTCCCTAGAAAAATCTGTTCTTGTTAGCTGATGTAGTATGTTGAAACGGGCTTTATCAGAATACATTGCAACTGCCAAAACAGTTTTTTCTGAGTCAATCAGAACCGATTGTTGTTCTAAGTCCATAAGATTTTCCATTATTCTTTTCCTTCTATTTGAACTTTTAGGGTAGCTTGAATTTTAAAATCTAGTTTTACTTTTAAATAAAACAATCCAATTTTGTTTAAATTTTCATGTTGTTCAAACTTTCTCTTATCAAGAACTATTTGATGTTCTTTTGCCATTCTATCACAAACTTGAGTTAAAGATACTGCCCCAAATGGTTTATTATCTTTTACCTTAAGTGAGAAATTTAATATAAGTGATTCTATTTTTTCTTTTAGCTTCTCTTGCTCTTTAATTAAACTTTCTTTTTCTTGACTTTCTTTTTTTAACTTAACATTTAAATGATCAACATCAGATTTAGTTGCATAAATAGCAAGTTTATTTGGAATCAAATAGTTTTTTGCATAACCATCTGAAACTTCAACTATTTGATTTTTTTTACCGTAGTTTTTTACATCTTGTAATAGAATAACTTTCATTTTTATCACCAAAATTATTATAGCAAAGTATTAAAAAAGCACCTAATAAAATTAGGTGCTTAACACAATTACTTATTAACAAATGGTAGTAAACCCATTATTCTAGCTCTTTTGATTGCAACAGAAAGCATTCTTTGACTTTTTGGTGATGTTCCTGTTATTCTTCTTGGTAAAATTTGACCGTTATTTGAAATAAATTTTTTTAATAATTCAACATCTTTGTAATCTATATATTCAATATTATTTTTTGCAAAAAAATTAACTTTTTTTCTTTTTATAAACTTTTTCATGTTTCTCCTTTTAGTCATCTCATAAAATTGAGTCATCATCATTTGAAGGTCTATTGTCTTCAATTAAATCAAAATCATAATTATTTGATGTCGGTTGTTCATTTAAGTTAGACACGGGTGCCACGGGTCTTGCAACTTGTTGTTGTTGACCAGGACTTCCTAAAAACTGAACTCTATTTGCTCTAATTGTTACTTGTGTAGAATACTGTCCATTGTTATTATCTTGTCTAACATTAACATTACCTTCAACAGCGATTTGTCCACCTTTTTTAACATATCTAGCTAGATTTTCTGCTGTTTTTTCTCAAGCAAAGCAAGGAATAAAGTTTGTATACTCTTTTCCTCCCCCATATTCAGAAACAGCAAGTGTAAATGCAACATATGATTTACCTGTACTTGATGTTCTAAGTTCTGGGTCCTTTGTGATTCTTCCAATTAAATTAACTGAGTTCATGCTAACCTCCTAAATGCTTATTCTTCTTCTTTTTTAGTTTCTTTTTTTGCTGGTGCTTTTTTTAGTGCTTCTTCTTTTACTTCGTGTTTTTCTGCTGATTTTTTAACTGCTGGTGCAGATTTTTTTACATCATTTTCACTTGAAGTTTGAGTGTTGTTTTCGTTATTGTCTGATTTTGGTCTAGCATCATTAGCTTCACCTCTATCATCTCTTCTTCCACCAGGTCGTCTATCAAAACCTCTTGAAGGTTTTTTCTCTTCTTTAAATTTTGACATATCTGTTTTAGATAGTTTTGTTGATTGAATATATTTTTTTTCGTTTTCAGTGTTTATTATTAATTCTCTAACTACATTTTTATCTATTTTTGAAATTCTTCTGAACTCTTCAATGTTTTCAGATTCAGTTTCAACAATAAGAACTGAGTAGTATCCTTTTCTTTTTTTATTTATTTCATACGCAAATTCTTTTAACCCTCAATCTTCAGATTCTAGAATTTTACCACCGTTGGCTGTTAAGATGTCGTGTAGTTTTGATTGAACTGCTTTAACATCTGTTGTGTCTTGATCGATAATATACATAACTTCGTATTTTCTAATCATTTTGACTCTCCTTATGGTCTTTTGGCCTAATAAAGGCAAGGAGTTAATAGAAATTAACTCACTAAGTTATTATATATTAAAAGACTAAAAAATATTAATTATTTATATCATATTTGTAAGTTATTTTTTTATTTTGTTCTTCACCTTCAATTAGTTTTATTTTATATCCTTTACCCTCTAACGCTTGGCAATCATCAAACCAATTGATATCAAGCTTTTCATACTCTTTTTTTATTATATTAGTTTTAAATAGTTGAGGGGTTTGAGAAATAAAATAGTCATCCCTGTTCAAAGTCTGTATTTGATCACCATCTATTTTTTTCAAGCAACTAGTTATTTTTAAATAAGGAATAACTGCATCATTTAAATCTTTATGCTTTATTAAATTATTTATAAGTTTTTTACTCAGAAATGGTCTTGCGCCATCATGAATAAATACAAAATTACTTTCAACCAACTTTAGTCCTCGATTGACTGACTGACTTCTAGTTTTTCCGCCCTCGATAAAAAAAAGTTTGTCAAACATTTTTTTATCAATTTTATCTCATACTTTGCTGTTTGTTACAACGATTACTTTGCTAACTTCTGAGATTTTACTAAAAGCTTTTAAAGTTTTGTTTATCAAAAAATCATCTTCAATTTTTTCAAGCATTTTATTATTACCAAATCGCTCACTTTTTCCATAAGCAACAATTACTAAGTCAATCATATTATCACCAAAATAATTATAAATAAAAATCAACCACAATGGTGGTTGATTAAAATATTTTTATGTTATTAGTGTTACAGTAATTTAAAAATTTTTGATCTCACACAGAAGAAGTGACCTCTCCTATGTGCTGTTTTTCTAAAATAGCCATAACTATTCTATCTACATAAATCCCAGAGGTAATTGTTAGTGGTAACAAGTCTGATTTTAACTTATTTTGATATTCTGTTTGGGTTTTTTGATTTTCTTTCAAAATAGAGTTTTGCGCTTTAAATTTTTCTCTATCAACAGAATAAGATACATACCCTATACTAACTGCTTTTTCACAATTTGTATTGTAAAAATATATTTTAGAATAGGTACTAAAATCAAATACATCACTTGAAAATTGACCAACATTATTTTGATTGAAAAGTTGTGATACAAATTCTTGCAATACAAATGCACCATTATCTTTTCCAAATTTATTGATTCTTTCTTTAAAAGTTAATAGCGGATATAATTCTTTCAATTTTTTATAAGTAACAAATATTAAAGTATTACCAAAATGTTTTTTTGTTAATTTTTTAAACTTTTCTGACACTTCATTATCAATATCGTTTATGATTTTAAAAATATCAGTAACACAAGAGTTGACCTCTTCAATACTATAATTACTTTTAAGAATTTCCATTCCTAGTTCATGAAAAGTTATAGACGATGTGTTTGTCATTTCAGCGTCTCTTTCAATTGCAAAAAAATCAGTTATTATACCTTTATCTTTTTCTTCAAATTCAGCTTCTAGTAAAAAATTTCTTCTTCACTTGTTGTTTGATTGTAAAACTTCACCATAACTATTATTAAAAGAAATATCAAAATCTATTGGTCTTCTTGTTTGTTGCGCATCATCATTCAATCAAAGATTTTTGTCTGTTACAACTGCTGAACTAACTTCAATTAAACCAAAATTTTTTTTAAGCTGACTTTTTATTTTGTTTTTAATTAGTTCAATACCCTTTACAGTTTCAAATGAATTTAGCTTTGAAACATATCCAAGTGTGATCCCATACTTCATAAATTATCCTCTTGGTTTCATTTGCGGGAATAATATAACATCTTTAATTGATTCTGAATTAGTTAACAACATAACTAGTCTGTCAATTCCGATTCCGATTCCACCTGTTGGAGGTAAACCATATTCTAATGCTTCAACAAAATCTATATCCATATCATTTGCTTCTTCATTTCCTTGATCTGATTCTTTAACTTGATCTAAAAATCTTTCAAATTGATCGATTGGATTATTTAACTCAGAGAATGCGTTTGCATATTCTCTATTTAAGATAAATAGCTCAAATCTATCTGTAAATCTCGGATCATCAGCATTAGCTTTGGCTAATGGTGATATTTCTTTTGGGTGACCATAAACAAATGTTGGTTCTTTTATAGTTTCTTCAACGAACTCTTCATAGAATAGATTGATTATATGTCCAACTGTTGAGTGGTGTTTTTCAATTTTAATTTTGTGTTCATCTGCGATTTTTTTAGCTTCTTCAAATGTCATTGGTTTTCAGAAATCAATTCCTTTAATATCTCTAATTGCATCTACCATGTGTAATCTTTTAAATGGTTTTCCTAAATCTAAATCATAACCACCGTATGATAAAGTTGTTTTACCATTAACAGCCATCGCACATGTTCTAATTAATTCTTCACATAAGTCCATAACAAAATACATATTTTTATATGCAACATAAATTTCTATTGTTGTAAATTCAGGATTATGTCTTGTACTTATTCCTTCGTTTCTAAAAAGTCTACCTATTTCGTATACTCCTTCAAATCCACCCACGATGCATCTTTTTAAGTGTAACTCTGGTGCAACTCTTAAGTAAAAATCATTATTAAGAGCATTATAAAATGTGGTGAATGGTTGCGCTGTTGCCCCACCACGAATTGAGTGTAAAATCGGTGTTTCAACTTCCATGTATCCTTTATCATCTAAAGTTTTTTGGATTGTTCTAATAATTTTATTTCTTTTAATAAAAACATCTCTTGTTTCAGGATTAACAATCAAGTCAACATATCTTCTTCTATATTTTTCCTCAATGTCACTAATTCCTGCATGTTTGTCAGGTAATGGTTTCATGGCTTTAGTTAATAAAACATATTTTTTAACTCTAATAGTCAATTCTCCATGATCGGTTTTCATCATTACACCTGTTATACCAATAATATCTCCTAAATCAAGATCACTAAAACTTTCAAATGCTTCTGCTCCAATTTCATCTTCTCTAACATAAATTTGGATCATTCCAACTTGATCTTGAATATTTGCAAAAATAGCTTTTTTTCCTGCTTCTCTAAATAATCTTATTCTTCCTGCGGTTGAAATTTGTTCACCATTTTTACTTTGTAATTCTTCTTTACTAAATCCATTGTACTTTTCTAATAATTCTTTTGTATTGTGTGTACGATCAAAGAACGTTTCTCTAAATGGATCTTTGTTTTGTTCGACTAATTTTTTATATTTTTCTCTACGAACTAACTCTTGTTCGCTAAAATTTCTATCAAAATTGTTATTCATTTTTTCTCCTTTATTGATTTTCATAAATCTTAAATAATTTTTCTATATCATTTAACGTTGTTATTTCGGTTGCTAATTTTTTCATTTTTAAAATTGTTTCATTTCTACCCAAAACTGCTAAGTATCACAAAATTTGCTTCCGCATTTCCTTTATAGCAAACTCTTCTCCGCGCATTTCAATCAATAGATTTGCATGTCTTAAAACTGTTTCTTTTCATTCTTCATAAGATGGTTTATCTAAAGATTTTCCTGTTTCAAGGTAGTATTCAATTTCTCTAAAAATTCATGGATTACCTTGTGCAGCTCTTGCAACCATAATGGCATCACAACCTGTTTCTTCAAACATTTTTTTAGCTGTTGGACCATCAACAACATCGCCGTTTCCAATAACTGGAATAGAAACTGCTTCTTTAACTTTTTTAATTCAACTTCAATCTGCATTACCAGAATAAAATTGACTTCTTGTTCTTCCATGAACTGCAATCGCCATTGCTCCATTTGCTTCTGCAATTTTTGCTAATTCGATTACATTTTTGCTGTCTTCATCTCATCCTATACGCATTTTAACTGTAACTGGTTTGTTTGTATTATCTACAACCGCTTTAATAACTTCTCCCACTCTTTCGGGATACTTTAGTAAGTTTGCTCCTGCTTGACTTCTCAAAGCAACCTTAGGTGCCGGGCAGCCCATATTTATATCTATAATGTCACAATCAGAATATTGATCAACTATTTTTGCTGCATTAACAAATGAATTTACATCAAAACCAAATATTTGTAGAGTGATTGGGTGCTCTAAGTCTGATACTTTAATCATTTCTCTTGTTTTAGTATTGTTATGTACCAAACCTTCTGTACTAACCATTTCTGCGTACACAAGAGAAGCCCCTTTTTCCTTACAAATAATTCTATATGCAGCATTTGTTGTGCCTGCCATTGGACCTAAAACTATCTTGCCTTTAAGTTCAATATTTTTTATTTTCATTATCCTTTTACTTTACCATTCAAGTACATAAAGTTATTAATTTCTGTAAATTTTACATAAACGTTAGTTCCGTTTTTTGCAAAAAAGTCCATAAGGTGTTTAGTTACAGGTTCCTGCTTGACTGGTCTTCCGACTCAATCTATAGATACCATTACAACGTGTTTATCATGTCCGTTTCAAACAGCTTCTGTTTCTTCTCATCAAAAAACAAACTCCTTCACATCAACATTTATTATTTGTGAAAGTTCTCCTACTTTTTTTGAGTATTCTTTTACCTCATCAATTGAGACACCTTTAAAACTAAAAATTGGCATATTTTTTCCACCTTTACTCATTTTATTATATCTTTTTTTATAATTATTAAAATATAAATACTACAAAATAAATCATTTTTTTATGATCAATCAATTTCTGATGGTTTTTTAGGATTTGGATTGTTAGACATTTTATCTATTAAACCATTTCTAACGTGAATTATTGTATCCCCTATTTCTGCTATATTAGGGTTGTGGGTAACAATAATTATAGTTGTATTAAATCTTTTTTTAACCTCAAGAAGAATTTCTAAAACTTTTCTTCCCATTTCCTCATCTAAAGCTCCTGTTGGTTCATCACCAAAAAGGATTGCAGGATTTTTTGCTAAAGCCCTTGCTATAGAAACCCTTTGTTGTTGTCCACCAGACATTTGGTGAGGATATTTATTCATTTGTTCTTTCATACCAATAGTTTCAAATATTTCTTCTATTGACATAGCATTATCAGCTTTTTTACTTAAGTTTTCTCCTACCTCTGCATTTTCTTTTGCAGTTAGATTTGACAGAAGATTATATTGTTGGAAAATAAAACCTACATTTTCTCTTCTAAACATAGTTAGGTGAGAATCTTTCAATAAAGTAAGATTGCTTCCTACTGAAAAAACATCTCCCTCAGAAACCTTATCTAAACCAGATATTACATTTAATAAAGTGGTTTTTCCTGAACCAGATGGCCCTAATATAACTATGAACTTACTTTTTTCAATTTTTAGGTCAATCCCTTTTAAAATTGGAGTCACCATATCACCATTTGTGTATCATTTTCTAACACCATATAATTCAATTGCATATTTATCTGTGTCAGGTTTATTTCCAGTAGTTGATACAGTGTCACCACTCAAAATTTGTTTTGAATATTTTGAAGTAAGTTGTTTTTGTAGTTTAATACGTGCTTTGAAACCTTTTATTCCATCATCTTCAAATTTATGAGAGTCCACAAAGACTACTTCTCTTTCTTCAACTGGTTTTAGTTTTTTTTCAAACTTTGACTCTTTGTTTGCTTTTTTGTTATCTTTATTATTATTAAGATTTTTGTTTTCCATAAGTACCCCTTAAATCTATTAAATAACGTCCATATAATTATAACATATTAGTTTAGTAAACTTTTCAATTCCTCTGGTTTAATATTGTATTGCTTTTTACAAAAGTCACAAACTACCTCTATTACTTCACCTTTTGTATATGCATTTGATATTTCCTCATTACCAAGCATTTTAATTGACTCCATTACTTTTTGGTGATTGCATGTGCATTCAAATTTAAGTTCATTTACACCTAAAACTTTTGCATCTTGACAAATATCTTTTAATAAAGATTCGTAGTTAGTTGTTGCTATTAAAGTTTGTTTTAAGTGATCTAATGATCCAATTTTTTCTTCAAGAAAATCAATATCTTCATCTTTATATCCGGGTAATAATTGTAGAATTATTCCACAAGCTTTTTTAATAGAACCATCTTCATTTATTTCTACTGTTGTGGTTATTAATGAGTGTATTTGGTCTGATTGTTGTAAATAATACATAAAGTCCATATTGATTTCTCCAGAGATCAAATCTACTTTAGATGTATAAGGTATTTTTTCATTATTATCTCTTGATACTTGTAAAAAACCTTCAACTCCAACAACTTGTGCCAATGGGCTTATAGTGTCTTTTTTTATTTGTTCTGCATCAAAATTGTTTTTTTCTATATACCCTCTTATTTTATTATTTTGATATTCTGCAATTATTGTGCCTGCAAGTCCTTGACCGTTTATGTTTGTTGTAACTTTGCTCCCATCTTTTATACTCAAACTTAGCAAAGCGGTTGCTAAAACCGTTCTACCTAAAGCAACACTTCCTAAAGGGTTTGTTTTTTGTAATTTTATTATTTCATTAAGTGACTCAGTAACATCAACAATTGCCATTTTAACATTCTTTTCATCACTAATAGCTCTTATTTCCATATCCATAATATTTACCTCCTATAAACTTTTTTATTATACCTATTAAAAAACAAAAACACCAACTGGTGTTTTTAGTTTTCTTCATCTGGTTCAAATTCAAGTATTTCTCCAGATTCTCTTTTCTTATCTTCTTTATCTTTTCTTTCTTTTTCAAAAAGAACTTCATTTGGTAATTTTTTATTTTTATTAATGTAATCAATTTGTTCGGCTGTAATAGTTTCTAAAACCCTTAATGATTCTGCAATTAATTCTAAAATATCTTTGTGTTCATTAATTGTTTTAATTGAAATTTTATAACATTCTTCAAGAATAGTGTTTATTTCATTATCAATTTTATATGCAACTTCATCTGAATAAACACCTTTTGTTTGTCCATAAGCTTCTTCTGCCATAGTCAAGTATTTGGTTAGACCTAATGATGACATACCAAATTGAGTAACCATTTTTCTAGCTATGTTAGTTGCTTTATCTAAATCATCGTGTGCTCCTGTTGTTACATTTTCTTTACCAAAAATAATTTCCTCGGCAGCTCTACCACCCAAGTAACCAGCAATTGCAGCGAATAAATCTTCTTTTGAAGAAAAATTAGATTCATCTTTTGGAGTCATAATTGTATACCCACCTGCATTACCACGTGGAATAATAGTAACTTTTTGGACTTTTGATGCAGATCTTAATTTTAAACCAATCAAAGCATGTCCAGCTTCATGATATGAAACGATTTTTTTGTCATTCAATGTCATTGCTCTTGATTTTTTAGCTGGTCCACCAACAACTCTATCGATAGCTTCATCGATGTCGTTTATTGTTATCATTTTTCTTTTTTCTCTAACAACAAGAATTGCAGCTTCATTTAAAACGTTTTCAAGTTGAGCACCTGAAAAACCAGGCGTTCTTTCAGCTATACGTTTTCAATCAATTTCTGGTGAAACAGATTTATTACGTGCATGAAGTTTAAGAATTTCTTCTCTTTCCCTAATATCTGGAAGTGATATTTGAATTGTTCTATCAAAACGACCCGGTCTTAATAAAGCTGGGTCCAGAACATCAACCCTGTTAGTTGCAGCCATAACTATAACTCCTGAGTTAGTTCCAAATCCATCCATCTCAACTAAAAGTTGGTTAAGAGTTTGCTCACTTGTTCCTGTTCCTAATGATGCATTTCTTTTTCTACCAACGGCATCGATTTCATCAATAAATATAATACATGGTGCAGTTTTTTTAGCATCTCCGAATAAATCTCTTACTCTACTTGCTCCTAAACCAACAAACATTTCTTCAAATTCTGAACCAGCCATTGAGAAGAATGCTACTCCAGCTTCACCCGCAACCGCTTTTGCTAGTAAAGTTTTACCAGTACCTGGAGGACCTTCCATTAAAACTCCTTTTGGTACTCTGGCTCCCATTTGTGCATATTTATTTGGATTTTTTAAATAATCTACAAGTTCAAATAACTCTTGTTTCTCTTCGTTAATTCCCGCTACATCTTTAAATTTAACATCTGATTTAGTTTCTCTAGGTCTTTGTTTGTTGGCACCAAACATTCCTCCACCCATTCCACCTTTAGTCATACTTGAAAGGAATCAAATCATAACACCAAGATAAAGTAATGTGGGAATAAGACTTCTTGCTAAATCTAATCAAGGTGAGTCTTTATCATAATTTATTCCTATTTTATTAGCAAATAAATCTTTAAATCTGTAGTAATCTTGTTGATCTAAAACAGATCTAAATTGATAAAGCTTATCACCAGACCTATAATATCCTTCTACAACATACAGACCTGTGCTTGTGACATTTACAGAAACGTCACCCTCAATTGAATCTATGTTATTGTTAAGATCTGTTGCTGTTCATTTAGTAACAGTACCTTGTTGAAAGTTATAAATAACAATCCCAATTATAATTGCGATTAAAATAAGTATTACTCACAACCAGATGGTTTTTTTATTTTTCATTAATTTCACCGTTTTCTAAAGCATTGTTTTTATTTTACCACTTATAGTAAATTATTAAGAATGTTTTTACTTGTTTTATTATAAATGATTGGAGTTGAAAATCTATCAAAATAGCTTATTTTATTTTTTTTATAAAAGTCACTTAATTTTTTATTTTTATAAATCAATTGAGATCTATACTTTTCTCAGTTGTTTGTGATAAAAGTATCTTTTTCAAATCCTTTTAAGTCATTTAATTTAAAAAATCTTTTTTCTTCTTCATCTAAATCAAAAATATTTTTATCTATAATTCGCATATTTTTTATATTTTCAAAATATAGATTTTCTCTATCTTTTATAATTAGCAAGTTTCCAATTGCTATTTTTACATATGATTTTTCGCTTTTTAATTGCTTTAAAATTTCTTTTAAAAAGTTTTTCTTTCTTGAATAAATCAATTCACCGAATCCTTTATTTTCTAAATAAGAAAATAAAAATCTTTCATTAAATTCACCAGTATTATTTAATAGAGTTTTTTTAGTTATTTTTTCAGTAATTAGTTTATTAATTTTATTTGTATATTGGTTTATTTTTTTGTTCTCCACGTTTTTTTTAATTAAAATTTCTTCAAAAGCATTTTCATCAATAGTACTTCTGATTTTATTTCGCGTGTATTTTATGTCTAAATTTGTGGAATCAACTGCGTAATGAATATTGTTTCTTCTCAAATATTCTAATATCTCTGATTTTTTAAACTCTAGAATCGGTCGATAAACTATACAATTTTTGTAAGTTGTTTGTTTTTTCAATCCATAATACTTAGGAAGTATTTTTTTTTCAACTTGCATTATATATGTTTCAATATCATCGTTCATATTATGAGCAATTAAAATTTTATCAAACTGATTTTCTTTTAAAACCTCAACAAAAAAATCATATCTCAACTCTCTGGCTCATGCTTCAAAGTTTTGTTTTAGATTATCATATGAGACATCTACAACTTTTGTTCGCAAATCAATATTATTCTTCTTACAATAATCTTCACAAATTTTTTGATCAACGTTTGAATCTTTTCTAAAATTATAATTAACATGACAAGCTATTATTTTTTCTTTTTTTACTTTCTTAATCAAATTATCTAAAAGAAAAATGCTATCTGGTCCTCCAGATAAACCTACTACATACTTTTTTTTGTTACAAATCTTCATTTAATCACCAAACATTCTAGATACCTCTTCTGTGTAAGAACCATCATCGTTGTGTACAAATAAAGGTTCCATAAAATTTAAACCTTCATTACCATCATTTATCGCGTCTATCAAAACTTTTTTTGCTGATTGATTTTTTTTAGAATATATAATTCTTATATTTTTAACTTTGAAGTTATTCTTTCTTAAAACTTCGATAATTTCATCAAGTCTTTCTACAAGGTGAATCATGACAAACCTTCCACCATTTTTTAAAGCTATTTTTGCGCTTCTAACAACTTCTTCTAAGTTAATACTAACTTCATGTCGCGCTGGTATTAGTTTTTCGCTTTTTGTATTTAAGTTTGAGTTTTCAAAAACTTTGAAAAAAGGTGGATTACAATATATAACATCAAAAAAATTGTTTTTATCTTTTACATATTCTTTTATGTCTTGATTAATGATTTCTATAATATTTTCTAAATTATTAAGTTTAATATTTTCTTTTGCAAGCTCACAAGCTTTTGGTTGTATGTCTATTCCAATTATTTTAGTGTCTTTTGATATAAATTTAGAAAGTATTAAAGGGATTATTGCATTGTTTGTTCCAAAATCACAAATTACTTTTTCTTTTGCTTTTGGTTTATAAAATCTTGCTAGCAATACTGAGTCTAGACAAAAATAAAACATCTCGGTTTCTTGATAAATGTTTAAATTTTTATAATTCAAAACTTTATTGATAACTTTCATTAAGCACCTCATAAATTTTTATAAACAGGTTTTCAATAACTAAACTAACATACGTCTCGTTTTTTAAAACAAAAATACTATCTAAAAAATCTTCTGCTAAGTTTGGTTTACTCTCTAAAACAAAAAAATTGTAAACATATTTTAAAATATCTATTTGTTCTTTTTTTGAAAACTTCTTAAATTTATCTGAATATAAAAGTACATCGTCAGCTTTATTACTAATTAATAAATCATAAAAAGTTTTATCAACATCATAGTTTTCCTTAGGTCTTTCTAGATTAAAAACTTTGCACCTAGATAAAATGGTTTGTAATATTTGGTTTCTATCATTTGATTGTAATATTGCTATAACTTTTTTTGGTGGTTCTTCTAAAAATTTTAAAAGCGAGTTTGAAGCTGATTCCGATAAGTTTTCTAAATTTGCTATTCTATATAGTTTAATATCTTTATCTTCAATAGAAGATAAAGAAAAACTATTTATTAGCTCGTTTATTTTTTCTTTTTTTATTGGATTCATACCATCGCCAATGTCTAAAAAATTAAATGTTGAGTTATTTACAACTCTTTGACATCAAATACAATCATCATTTTCTAATGAGTTTTGCTCACAAAAAATCATTCTTACAACTTCATTTGTTAGATTGTTTAATTCAGATTGATCCGGACATAAAAAAATTATCGAGTGAAAAAGCTTTTTCTCAAGAATTAAATTATTAATGTTTAAGATTATATCTTTCTTAGTCATCCTCTTTCATCAATCCTTCGTTAAGTATGTTTTCTACAATGAACTCAACTTGTTGGAAAACTTCATTAACATTTTTTCTTGCATCAATAACTTTTATTCTATCTGTATTCTCAGAAATTAAGATTTGATAACCGTCGTAAACGCTTTCATGAAATTTTATATCTTCTTTTTCTAATCTGTCTGCAGCTCTTTTTCTATTCATTAATCTTAACTGAGCTTCTTTTGGTGTTATATCAAAAAATATTGTTAGATCAGGTTTGGTAACACCCAAAACTATATTTTGAACCTCATCAACATCTGTTATTCCTATGTTTCTTCCATAACCTTGATATGCAGATGTTGAGTCCATAAATCTATCACAAATAACTATCGTTCCTTCTCTTAAAGCAGGAACTATAACTGTGTCAAGATGTTGCTTTCTTGCGGCCACATACAAAAGTGTTTCTGTTCATGGAGTTGGAGCAACATCTGAATCTAATATGATGTTTCTAATTCTTTCAGCCATAGGTTCTCCACCAGGTTCTCTTGTAAGTAAAACTTTATATCCTTTTTGATCAAGTGAATCTTTTAACATTTTTGATATAGTAGTTTTACCAGAACCGTCGATTCCTTCGAATGTAATAAATATCATATTGTTTACCCCTTTTTAATTATTTTTCTATTTTTTATTGCATCTTCTAATGTTTCGTTATCCATATAGTCTAGTACTCCACCTAAAGGAATACCTCTTGCAATTCTTGTAATATTTTTTGCTTTATCTTTTAATTTTGTTGCAATATAGTTTGCTGTAACTTCACCTTCAAAGGTTAAATTTAAAGCTAATAATATTTCTACTTCTGAATTAATTCTAGCAAATAATTCTTCAATTTTTAATTTTTCTGGATGTACATTTTTGTTGATATTGATTTCACCATTAAGAACATGAATTATTCCTTTAAACTTACTGTTTAAAATTTTTTCTGCGTTTAGAATATCAGAAACCACACAAATCAAATTCTTATCTCTTATTTGACTATCGCAAAATGAGCATAGTTTTTTGTATTTATAAAAAAAACATCTTTCACAAATTTCGTAATCGTTTGATATCTTTTCAATAACTTCAATTAACTTTTGTTTTTTTAATTTACTAGTCATTATCTGAAAAAACATTTTTTTCGCAGCTTTTTGACCTATGCCGTCAAATTCTTTTAAAAGTTCTATTAATTCATCCATCTAATCCACCACTTTTATGTCTATATCTAAAATTTTCTTAGCTCTTTCTAAGTATATATTTTCAGACTCAACTTCTTTTAAGTTATTATAAAAATCATCTACATTTATTTCTTTATACTCAGTATCTAATAAAGATATTTTTTTTCTAAATTGATATTCTTCTTTTATACTTTCTCATCTTTTTTTGTCTATACAAATAAAGGCAAAGTTTTTTTTAAATTCTTTTTGCACCAAGTCTCTAAAAGTTAAGTCTTGTAGTTTATCGTTAATTCACTTTGCGGTTGTTGCGTCTTCTGCAACAATTAGAGCTGACTGATAATTTGCTGCTCTAACTTTTACATTATAGAAACATATAAAATCCGATAACTTATTTTTATCATTATGGTTTATCAAAAATATATTAGTTAGATGATCACTAATTTGTTTTCTAGCATCTTTTTCTGCACCAATCAATAAGTTTAAAATATCATCATCTTTAATTTGTAATTCATAATTAATATTTTTGATTTCTTTGTACATAATTGCCATTTGGAGTTTTTCTAATTTTTCTTCTAAACTTTCAATCAAATAGATTTGTTCTATTTTATTTTCTATACTATCTGTTAGGTTTTGTTTAGATTCTTCTTCTTCGAGTTTTTGTTCTTCACCCACCAGATTGGTCTGATTAAAATCATTATTATAGTTTGAAGATTGTTTGACTTCGTGTTCTTGATCAATCTTGTTTGTGATAACTTCGCTTGCTTCGTTTTGTTTATTTTTTTCTATGATATCTTCCTTAATTTGAATTTGATCTTCAAACACTTTTTGATTATTAACTTTACTAATTTGTTCTTCTGTTTGTTTATTATTAAATTTATGTTCTTCATTTTCATTAACACTTATTAGTGTTTCAAAACTTTTTATAGTTTTTAGTATATTTATCAAAATATACTGATAGCTAATGTTAGAGTTTTTTGCTTTTTCGTATGAGTTTGATAAATTATCGGATAATAAAAATATTTGTTTTAAACTAATATGGTCAAATTCTTTAAGTTCGTCCAAGTTTAGTATTTTTAATGTGTCTGTTGATTTAGACATTTTAAAAATTATTATTTCTTTTAGAATATCCAATAATCCCAAAGTGGTTGATTGGAAGTCAACTCCTTTTTCGTTGGCTCTCTCAAAATAATTTATTATATCTTTAACCTTAGAATCAAAAATATTTCTTAGTATTTGAATTTTTTCTTCTTTTGTTGAAATATAGAAAACTAGTTGTAGTTCTTTTGCTGTTATTAAATTTTTAGAAACTGTCATTGTTTGCTCCAAAAAATTTAATGCATCCCTAAGTGACCCATCTGACATATAAAATATTTCTTCAAGTGCTTCTTGATCTATTTCTATATTTTCGAAACTACACACTTCTTTTATTTTATTTTCTAAAGCTTCTTTGTGTATTTTTTTAAAGTTAAAAACCTGACATCTTGAAATTATTGTTTGCGGAATTTTTGTATACTCAGTAGTTGCAAGAATAAATATAACATGAGTTGGGGGCTCTTCTAATGTTTTTAATAAAGCATTAAAAGCAGAGTTTGTTAACATATGAACTTCATCTATTATATAAATTTTGTAATTAGAGATTGATGGTAATGTTGAAACGTTGTTCTTTATATTTCTAATTTCGTCAACACCATTATTTGATGCGGCATCCATTTCATAAATGTCTGGGTGGGAATTTGCATTAAATTCCAAACAACTTTTACAGCTATCGCACGGATTGTAATGGTTTATGTTTTCACAATTTATTGTTTTTGCAATAATTTTAGCAACAGATGTTTTACCAGTTCCCCTCTGTCCTGAAAAAATTAAGGCATGTGGAAATGTTTTGTTTTCGAATTGCGCTATCAAAATTTTTTTTAAATTTTCGTGTCCTGCAACTTGATCCAAATTTCTTGGTCTATAAATTCTATATAAAGATTTTTTATTTTCCATAATGCCTCCTTTTATATAATTTTACATAGTATTTCTTAAATTCTTAAAAAAATCTTTGAGTGTTTTTTTGAAAGTGTCGTCCTCATTTAACTCCTCTTTTATAAAAATAATATTGGTTTTATATTTACTGTAGTCACACTTCTCATTTTCCAAAAAATAATAAACATTTTTTATGTTACATTGTTCAATCGCTGCTATGCACATCAAACATGGTTTTAAAGTAACAATCAAACTATATAAGCTTAAGTTTTTAGATTTTGTTTTTTTAATCATTTTATTTATTACTTGTATTTCAGCATGCCCTAAAATATCGTTATTTTTAATTCTAGAATTTCTAGAACTAGCAATAACATTATTATCTAAAACAATAGCCGCTGCTACTGGAACATCATCTGATTTTGAGCATTTTTTAATTTCTTTTTTTAAAACATCAATTATTTTGCTTTTCATAAAAACTCCTCAAAAAAAAGTCATTGTACAAGGCACTTGTTCTTATGGCTGCTACCTTCCGGTCCTGACCAAGTTCGAACGTTACCCTTACAATGACTTATTAATAATAACACAATTATTCAAAAGGTTTAAGTTTTTTTAATGTTTCACGTGAAACATTTAAAGTTTTGTTTCACGTGAAACATTACTCAAGATAATCTTTATTATCAAAGTACGGTTTCAAAACCTCTGGTAGTACAAGTTTTTTTCCATCAAAATGATTTTCTAAAATAGCGGCAAACAATCTATCAATTGCTAAACCTGATCCATTTAATGTATGTAAATACTCAGTTTTATTTTCTTTGTTTCTATATCTTGCCATCATTCTTCTAGCTTGAAAATCCCCGCAATTTGAACAAGATGATATTTCTCTAAACTTATCTTGATTAGGAAATCAAGCTTCTAAATCATAAGTTTTTTGTGATGAAAAACCAACGTCTCCTGTACATAACTCTATTACTCTATATGGTATTTTAAACATTTTAAGACAATCTTCAGCATCTAAAACCATCTTCTCAAGTTCGTCATAAGAAGATTCAGAGTCACAAACTTTAACCATTTCAACTTTATTGAATTGGTGGAGTCTAATCATTCCCTTGGTATCTCTGCCTGCACTTCCAGCTTCTCTTCTGAAACATTGACTAAATGCTGTTAAATAAATTGGTAAGTCTTTATGCTCAACTATTTCATTTCTAAATAAATTTGTAAGAGGAACTTCAGATGTTGGAATAAGATACTGGTCATCGATTTTATATGCATCATCTTCAAATTTTGGAAGTTGACCAGTTCCATACATTATTTCCTTATTTACCAACAATGGTAAAAACATTTCTTTGTAACCATGTTTTGAATGTCTCTTCAAAAGAATATCTGCTATGGCTCTTATCATTTTTGAGCCTCTGTCAGTATAAACAAGAAATCTTGATCCCGATAACTTTGCTCCTAACTGAAAATCTACCATATTTAATTTTGTAGCAATGTCTCAATGAGGTTCTGATTTTTTCAACCCTGGTTCAACTCATTTTCTTATTTCAACATTTTGTTCTTCATCTTTACCTTCAGGCATATCTTTGTTTGGTACATTTGGTAATTCTAAAAGTTTTAATTCTATATCTTCATTTATTTGTTTAAGTTCTAAATCATATTTGTCTATTTTTTCATTTAAAACACTTACTTGATTTTTTAAACTTTCTATTTGATTGTTTTTTTTCTCTCTTGCTAAAACTCCAATATCTTTAGATATTTTATTTTTTTCAGACTTTAGTTCTTCGGTTTTTTTAATCAATTCTTTTCTTTTGTTATTTAGGTCGACCAAGTTTTTTAAATCATTTGTGTAATCTGTTTGTCTTTTTTTTAATTGTTCACAAACAAATTCAAACTCTTGCTCAATTCTATTTATATCTATCATTACTCAACACTCCCTTCTTTGTTATATTCAATTGTTGTAGCTGTAATATATTCTCCATCTTCTAAATTAAATCCTTTTACACCTATCGAACTTCTTGATTGTAAGTTTATTTCTTGTGAGTTTATTTTAATAATCTTCCCTTTGGATGAAATCATCAAAACATCATCGGTATCTCTAATTGCATGCATAGCTTTAAATTTACCTGTTTTTTCATTTAGTTTCATTCCAACAATTCCTTTTGAACCTCTACCAAATAAATTATATTCACTTATAAGTGTTTTTTTAATTATACCTTGTTCCGATATTGTTGTTAGACAATTGTTTCCATAATTTGTTACGGCATTTATTACAGAATCATTTTTATCTAAAGTTATTCCTCTGACACCTCTTGATGATCTTGAAATCGGTCTAATATCTGATTCATCAAGTTTTAATATTTTTCCTTTTTCTGAAGATATTAATATTTCATTTAAACCTGAACTTGGTACAACCGAGACTAAGGTATCTCCTTTATCAAGTAAAATTGCAATTTTACCATGTTGATTTATTCTACTAAATTCTTCTAATAGAACCCTTTTTATAATTCCCTTTTTAGTAACAAAAATTAGATAATTGAATTTTTCTTTTTTATTTTTCAGACAAAGTACTGTTGTTATTTTTTCAGATGAGTTTATACCTATAAAGTTTATTATCGGTAATCCTCTAGATGTTCTAGAAAATTGTGTGATGTTATAACCTTTAATTTTGTAAACTTTTCCTTGATCGGAAAAAAATAAAACATCATCTTTGGTTTTACCAATTTCTGCAATCACAATATTATCATCAGAAAAAGAATTTATTATGATTCCTTTCCCTCCTCTTTTTTGAGTTTTAAATTCATCAGAGTCTATTCTTCTTACATAACCGTTTTCAGTTATTGTAATCAACATTCTTTTATCTTGAATAAGTTCCTCTTCTTCAATTTTTGTTTGAGATTCGTTAATGATTTTTGTTCTTCTTTCATCACCAAATTTCTCTTTTATTTTTATAAGTTGTTCGATCAAAGTTTTATTTTGTTCTTCTTTTGAATTAATTATTTTTTCAAGTTCAGCAACTCTAGATTCCATTGTAGATATATCAGTATCTATTTTTTCTCTTTCTAAACCTACCAATCTTTGAAGTCTCATTTCTAAGATTGCTTTAGCTTGTTTATCATCAAAACCAAATGCATCATTCAATGATTTATATGCTTCTTCATTATTTTTTGATTCTCTAATGATTTTTATTATTTTTTCAATATTGTTAATATCAACAGCGATTTTTAAAGCTCTTAAAATATGTAACCTTGCTTCTAATTTATTTTTTTCAAAAATAGATTTTTTTAGAATTACATCAATTTGATGTTTAACATATAGTTTTATAAGATCTTTAATATTTAAAACTTCAGGTATTCCATTGTTAAGTGCTAGCATGTTTATTGAAAAATTTGTTTGTAAACTTGTGTATTTATAAAGTCTTTTAATAATTAGTTGCACATTTGAGCTTGCTGCTAAATCTAAAACAATTCTAATACCTTCATAGTTCGATTCATCTCTAATATCTGTAATTCCAGTTATTTGTTTATTTTTATAAAGTTCTGCTATTTTTTCAACTATTCTTGCTTTGTTAACCTGATAAGGAATTTCACTAATTACAATTCTTTGTTTTTTTTGGTTTTCTTCAATATCAATTTTTGCACGAACAATTAAATTACCTTTTCCTGTTTTATAACCATCTATCATGCTTTTACCATTTGTCATTGATGCACCAGTTGGAAAATCTGGTCCTTTAATATGTGTCATAATTTCATCAATTTCAATTTCAGGTTTATCAATAAAAGCATTTATAGCATCGATTATTTCATTTAAATTATGAGGTGGTATATTTGTTGCCATACCAACAGCAATTCCTGTTGAACCATTCACTAACAAGTTCGGAAAGTAACCAGTTAAATATTGTGGTTCTTTTTCTGAAGCATCATAGTTATCAATATATGGAACTGTATCCATATCAATATCTTTAAGTAACATATTTGATATTTTTGATAATCTAGCTTCTGTATAACGCATTGCAGCTGCTCCATCACCATCGATAGAACCAAAATTTCCATGACCATCAACCAATGGATAACGATATGAAAAATCTTGTGACATTCTAACCATTGCTTCATATACAGATGAATCACCATGTGGGTGATACTTACCAATAACATCCCCAACAATACGTGCTGATTTTTTATGAGGAGTATCAGCAGTTATTTTTAAGTCATACATTGAATATAAGATTCTTCTTTGAACTGGCTTTAGACCATCTTTTAAATCAGGAAGGGCGCGACTAACAATAACACTCATAGAGTATTCTAAAAAATCTTTCTCTACTTCGTCTTTTATGTCTATTCCTATTATTTTTTCTTCTTTATCTGTCATTTTTTAGGTTGCCCTTTCTAATTAAAAATCTATATTTTCTACAAATTGTGCGTTTTCAGTTATAAAGTCTCTTCTTAATTCTGGATTTTCACCCATTAAACTTGAAAATACTTCATTGGCCATAAAAGCGTCTTCAACTTTTATTTGAATCATTGTTCTTTTTGATGGATCCATTGTTGTTTCTCAAAGTTGAACTGCATCCATTTCTCCTAAACCTTTGTATCTTTGAATTACATATTTTAAATCTTTGTACTTACCATTTTTTAATCCGTCTAACTCTGCATCTGAATATGCATAGTCAATATTATTTTTTCCTGACTCAATTTTATATAAAGGTGGTTGTGCAATATAAACATAACCATTTGTAATAAGATCTTTCATATATCTGTAAAAGAAGGTTAGTAATAATATTCTAATATGAGCCCCATCAACGTCAGCATCAGTCATTATAACTATTTTTCCATATCTTATTTTTTTTACATTAAAGTCTTTTTTTACCCCAGCTCCAATAGCAGCTATAATAGATTGAATTTCTTTATTCTCAAAAACTTTAGCTTGCTTGACTTTTTCAACATTCAAAACTTTACCTCTTAGAGATAATATAGCTTGAGTTTTTCTGTTTCTACCAATTTTAGCACTACCTCCAGCTGAGTCCCCTTCGACTAAATATAATTCAGCTTCATCTGAGTTTTTCGATTCACAATCAGCTAATTTACCTGGCAATGAAAAACTATCAATTGCTGTTTTTCTTCTTGTATCTTCTCTTGCTCTTTGAGCTGCTTTTCTAGCTTTTTGAGATAATAAAACTTTTTCAACAATTTGTTTTGCATCTTCTGGGTTTTTTAAAAGATACTCAGTGAATGAATCCATAAGAATTTGTGACACAGCCTCTTTTGCATCGACATTTGAAAGTTTTGCTTTTGTTTGACCTTCATATAAAGGATCAATATGTCTAATAGAAATAACTGCACATATTCCTTCTTTAATATCATCAAAGATAAATTTATTACCTTTGAAATTTTTTAAAGAATTTACATAACTATTAATTGATTTAACAATTGCTAATTTGAATCCTTCTTCATGCGAACCACCTTCACTTGTAAAAATATTGTTACAGAATGAAAAAATACTTTCATCATAAGTTTCGTTATATTGAATAGCGATTTCAACTCCAACTTTATTCAAAGTATCACTAACATAAAAAATATCTTCATTAATTCTTTCTTTTGAAGAATTTATCTCTCTAATATAATCTTTTATTCCATTATCAAAACAATAAGAAACTTGTTTTTCAAATCTTTGATCAAATAAATTTATTTTTAATCCTTTATTTAAAAAAGCTAGTTGCTTAATTTTTGTTTGTATTACTTTAAAGTCAAATTCAGTAGTTTCTTTAAAAATTATTGGGTCTGGTTTAAATTTAATAATCGTACCATTTGTTTCAGAAGTACCAATTATTTCAATTTCACTTGATTTTGTACCACCTTCTGAAAAAGTTTGTTTGTACATTTTTTGGTCTCTTAAAACAATTGCTTCAACATAAGTTGACAAGGCATTTACAACTGAGGCTCCAACTCCATGTAGACCTCCTGATACTTTATAAGTATTTTCATCAAATTTTCCACCTGCATGAAGCACGGTAAAAATAGTTTCTAAAGTTGTTTTTTTTGTCTTAGGATGGATATCTATCGGTATACCTCTACCATTATCTTTAACAATAATTTCGTTTTTATCAGTAATTATTATTGATATTTCATCACAAAATCCAGCCAAAGCTTCATCAACTGAATTATCTACTATTTCCCAAACTAGGTGATGTAGTCCATTTTTTCCTACATTACCTATATACATACCAGGTCTCTTACGAACCGCTTCTAGACCCTCAAGAACTTGAATTTGATCAGCACCATATTTATTTGTCATATGAGTAACTCCCAACTATTTCAATTATACCATTTTTAGACGCTAAAAAATGCTAACTAGAAAACATAGGTAGGATTATTTGACTTAATGAAGGATCTTCAGAAGAAACAACAACAATCGGAGCCTTACTATCTAAAAAATTTATTTCAATTGTTTTTGTCTCAAAACTTCTTAAAGCATCTAATAAGTATTTTGAATTGAAAAATATATTTTGTTCTTCTAAACCTTTAAGTTCAAATTCTTTAAATTCTTCTTCAAAACTTCCTATTTGTTGGATATTAGATTTTATACAAATTGTTTCGCCACTTAAAATAAAATTAACAACTGTTGAAGAATTTTCTTCACTTGGTATATCAGCTCTTGAAATTAGTTTTAAAAACTTTTTATTTTCTACATATATTGTACTGTTGAAATCTTTTGGAAATACTCCATTAACATCAGGAAAATTTCCCTCTAAAACTGTTGATTGAATGATCGAATTATTGATTGTAAATGTAACAAAATTATCACTAACAAGAATTTTTGTTTTACCTTTATCCGACAAAAGTTTCATGATTTCTGAAACACTTTTGAAAGGAACATTTGCTACAAATCTGTCGTTGTATACTTCACCAAGCTCAATTTTTTTTCTTGAAACTCTTTTCCCATCAGTACCTGTTATGTATAAAATACTTGAATCTATCTGAAAATTAATTCCTTGTAAAACTATTTTTTGATTATATTCATCAACAGAAATTATTGTTTGGTTTAACGATTTTTTAATATCGCTAGTTTCCACTTCAATCATTGAACCAATCTCTTTAAAAGAAATTGTTGGGAAATCTTGTTCATCCATAACATTTAACATAAACTCTGATTTTTCCCCAGAAAGAGTAATTAAATTAGTTTCAACTTTATTCATTGAAATAACTTCATCATCCATTCTTCTCAAAATTTCTATAAAATTTTTACCTCTTATTAGAAAGCTTCCAGTTTCTTTTATTTTAAGATCATTGGTATCTGCAAAAATATTTGTCTTAATAGATAAAGTTTGATTAGTAGAAACCAAAGAAATTTTATCTGAATCCACCTCAATAAAAATTCCTGTAAGAGCAGGAGAAACTGATTTATAATCAACGATTCTATTACACTTCGAAATTTCATCAATAAAGTAATTTCTATTTATCTCAAAATACATGATATACCCCCCCATATATTAGATTATATTTATTAAATATTATTATTATGGAGTTAATATGTGAATAACTTTAAGACAACCCCAAAATAAAGACTTTTTTATATATTTATAATAACATTACAAAATACTAATTAACATATTAAGAAGTTATTTCCTTTTTCATTTTCGTTAATAATTTTTTAAGATTTTTATCAGAGGCAACAAGTTCATTTATTTTTTTGTAAGCAAACAAAACAGTTGTATGATCTTTACCCCCAAAACAAGCTCCGATTTCTGTGTAGTTTTTCTTTAAAATTTCACCTGTTAAATACATCGCTATATGTCTAGCTATAACAACTTTTTGAATACGATTTTTTGAATCAATTTGTGCTGGTGAAATACCATAGTTTTGAGCAACAACGTTTTTTATTTTCTGAACTGTAACTTCTCCACCAGGCGCAAATGAATAATCAAGTAAAAAATTATTTACTTCTTCATCATCTATAACCTTAGAAGAATCTACTTTGTTTTGGATTAACGCAAAACCTATTTTATTGATAGCTCCCTCAATTTTTCTAACATCAGATCCGTAGTAAGAAGCAACATATTTTTTTGCAGATTCTGACAGGTTTAGATTTGCTAACTTTGATTTGTAATCCACTATATTTATAGCTGTTTCAATATCAGGTCTATCAATTTTTACACTCAAACCTTGATTAAATCTTGATAAAAGTCTTTTATCAAAACCATTAAGTGCTTCTGCATATTTATCAGAAGATATAACAATTTGTTTGTTATTTTCAATACATATATTAAATAGTTCAAAAAATATTTCATTTGTTTTATCACTGTTTGCTAAGAACTGAATATCATCTATTAATAAAGCATCTAATTCACTTAATTCATCTTTAGTGCTTTCAATTTCTTTAAAACCACCTTGCAAAGAATCGATTATTTCTTTTCTAAATTCTCCAGAAGTATAATATTTGATGTTTTTATCTGGATTTTTACTACCCAACTCATTTAAAATAGCTTTTAATAAGTGAGTTTTTCCTAAACCAGAATCACCAAAGATAAAAAGCGGATTTCATTTAGTTCCTAAATCTTGAATTACTGCTTTTGATGCTTCAAGAGCACCAATATTACTTGAACCAGCAACAAAATTATCAAAAGAGAAACTAGATCTAACAGTGTTTTTTTGTTTCTTAATAGTTTCAAAATATGATTTTTCTTTTTGGTACTCTTCTTTTGTGAGCATCAAAACTTCAACTTCTCTACCAAGAACATGTAAAATTTGTTCAATTAGCCCATTTTTGATGTATTCTAAATGTTTTTTTGAAAACTCAGAATTAACGACAATAGCCATTTGATCTTTTGAAAGTGTTTCAAGAGATGCTGTTTTTATATAATCTTCATAAACATTAGGTTCAACAAGATCAGAAGCTATCAATCACTCCTTAATTTTTTTTCAAAGTTCTTTATCAGTCAT